>AQOF01000005.1 GCA_000565345.1 Salinivibrio costicola subsp. costicola ATCC 33508 = LMG 11651
GAACGACGTAAGGCCGTTAATTGACGAATTCGAACGGGTTACGTTTAAGCGGGTCAAGGTAGTCGGCGAGGTAGTGGCGAGTGGTCCATACTTTGCTTGCTTGCGGGTATAAATAGCGCGCTTCTTGTTGAATATCGCGTGCGCGTTGCTGATCACCAATTTGTAACGCAACCTGATACGCATGCTGATAGCCCGAAAAGCGTGGGCGTTGCGCGACTTGACGCAGTAAATCATCCAAATGCTGATGGCGTGCTACGTCAGATAAGTGCGCCAAATTCGCTTGAAAGTGACGGTCTTGTTGCGCGCGGTGCAGTTTTTGCTGCCACCATGGGTGTTGCTGATACAAGGTAAAACGCTGCGAACTTAATAAGGAATCACGCAGATAGCGATTGGCGAGGTAAACGGATGACAAGCTCAGTAAGGTGACGAGCACCAGCGCCATGATCACACTACGGCTCGCGACACGCTGACTATAACGGTGTGAAAACACGGGATAACGACGATATCGACCGGTTAAGTTGTCTAACCAATATAACCAAATCAATAACAATACCCCGTTAAACCACTGTGTGCCACTGGCTGGATAAATCATCAGCCGGTCAGTGGTGGCAATACTAAGGCGATCAATATTCTACGTGTTCCTGACGGTGCACGTAGAATACGAAGTGTTAGCGCGGCTAACACCACAAGATAGCCGCAGGCGACAACGAGCCCCCCTTCAAGGAGCCACAGGATTAAAGCACTGGGTAACGTCACCGGGCCGGAATGATTCGGTTGTGAGGCAGACAGTAATAGCAACGTTGACTGACCATTGCCCATGCCCACTCCAAAAAATGGCGTCATTTGCCATTGCTGCCACGCCAGCATAAGTGCGCGCTGATCGTCGGCGGTGAGCCAGTGCCAGTTGTCTTGACCACTGAGACCAAATACCGCCAAAAATGCCCCTGCCGAGATAGCGATCATCCACATACGATGCTGGCGTCGCGAGGCAAACCGGGCTAAATACACTTGTTGTAAGCCAATCGCACACAGGGCGAATAGCAACAGTAAGGGTTGCTCTTGCATCGCCAATATCGGAATCAACACGAGCGGTGTTAACGCGAGTAAGCCTTGGCTAACCGAGTGGCGATATCGACCACTGGCTCTCTGGCCAAAATGTAGGCGGCGAGCGTGACTCCGGTTAACAATAAGGTGTGAGTCACGGCTGGAGGGAGGTGAGGGACCCATTGATCAAACATAAAGGGTGCCATGCCCGGCGGAGGCTGGTTCCCTAATACCGACAATACCGCTAACCAGGAGGCCAACAATAAGACGGCCAGTAGTTTTTGTCGTTGGGCGTGATTAAAAATAAACTGCTGTAGGGCTGAGAAAAAGCCAAAGCTTAGCGCTAAAACGATGAGCGCATAGCCACTATTGTGGCCCAGTGCCTGCGGATAAAAATAGGGCATCATCGCCAAGCCGGTCGCAAGTGCCAATGTGCCGGTCAGCCGAGTGGCTCGCCATGTGTGTTGACGGATAACCTCCAAACTGGCGAACCCAAGCGCAAATGCCAAGGTGAGTAATGATAGCGCCGCCGCCGGGTGACGTATGCCTACCAGCGGCAGAGCAACCGAGTAAAGAGGCAGACAAATCAGCCACAATACCGTTAAGGTCACCAAAAAGGGCACCGTCAACGGCTTGCGTATGACACGACTAGGCGGCAGCACTAACGTCATTATCGCTCCAACATTGGCTTGAGGAAGTGGGCCGTGTGGCTGCCGACCACATCGACAATCGATTCCGGTGTGCCTTGGGCGATGATTTCACCCCCGCCATTGCCGCCCTCAGGCCCCAGATCGATGATCCAGTCGGCCGTCTTGATCACATCTAAATTATGTTCAATAACTACAATAGTATTCCCTTGCTCACGTAGGCGGTGCAGAACATTGAGCAGTTGTTGAATATCATGAAAGTGTAACCCTGTGGTTGGCTCATCAAGAATATATAAGGTTTTACCGGTATCGCGTTTGGACAGCTCTCGGGCTAACTTCACCCGTTGCGCTTCACCACCAGACAAGGTCGTCGCCGCTTGGCCTAGGCGCACATAGCTCAAGCCAACATCCATCAAGGTTTGCAGCTTACGCTTAATGGCTGGCACTGCATCAAAGAATTCACGCGCGTCTTCCACTGTCATTGCCAGGACTTCATCGATGGTTTTGCCTTTATAGCGTACTTCAAGTGTCTCGCGGTTGTAGCGTTTGCCCTTACACACATCACAAGGGACATACACATCCGGCAAAAAGTGCATTTCTACTTTGATGACCCATCGCCTTGACAGGCCTCACAGCGGCCACCGCGTACGTTAAAACTAAAGCGACCCACCTTGTAGCCTCGTGCCCGTGCTTCTTGTGTGCCGGCAAACAGTTCACGAATCGGGGTAAAGATCCCAGTGTAAGTGGCGGGATTTGAGCGCGGCGTACGGCCAATGGGGCTTTGATCGATGTCGATAACCTTATCAAAGTGTCCTAAGCCATCAATCTCGGCATACGGCGCAGGATCCGCGGTCGTGGCACCGTTTAATTGCTGGTGGGCGACTTTAAAGAAGGTATCGTTGATGAGGTTGATTTTCCAGATCCCGACACGCCCGTGACACAAGTGAGTAAGCCGACAGGTAAGTGCAGATCCACATTTTTGAGGTTATTTCCGGTTGCACCTTTGAGCGTCAACATCTTGTTGGGATCGCGCGGTATCCGTTGTGCTGGCACCGCAATCGCTTGTTTGCCAGAAAGATACTGCCCGGTAAGTGAATGCTCACTGGCAAGAATATCGTCAAGGCTGCCTTCTGCCACGATCTCGCCGCCGTGCGCGCCCGCGCCTGGGCCTATATCGATAATGTAATCCGCGGCACGAATAGCGTCTTCATCATGTTCAACCACCATCACGGTATTGCCCAGATCGCGCAAGTGCTCCAAGGTATCCAGTAAGCGCGCGTTATCTCGTTGATGCAAGCCAATCGATGGTTCATCCAATACGTACATCACACCGACAAGGCCAGCACCAATTTGACTGGCGAGTCGAATGCGTTGGGCTTCTCCCCCGGATAAGGTATCGGCGCTACGTGACAAGTTAAGGTAATTGAGCCCGACATTGACCAAAAAGCGTAACCTGTCATGGATTTCTTTCATCACCTTTTCGGCGATTTTTGCACGTTGGCCGCTAAGCGACAGTTGTTCAAAGAAATCGAGCGCCTGCTGAATGCTGAGCTCACAAATTTCTGGCAGGTTACGGTTATCGATAAAAACATGTCGAGCTTCTTGACGTAAACGCGAGCCACCGCAGCTGGCGCAGGGCTTAGTGGCAATATATTTGGCGAGTTCGTCGCGCATTGCATTAGACTCGGTATCGCGATAACGGCGCTCCATGTTATTGAGGATCCCCTCAAACGGATGCTTACGTACGCGAATATCACCACGATCGTTGACGTATTTAAACTCGATCTCTTTCGGCCCCGACCCATATAAAAGTATATCTTGCATGGTGCCGGAGAGATCTTGCCAGGGCGTTTCCAGATCAAAACCGTAATGCTCAGACAGTGAACGCAGCATTTGGAAGTAATAAAAGTTACGACGATCCCAGCCTCGGATCGCACCACCTGCGAGACTGACCGCAGGGTTTTGAATCACGCGTTTGCGATCAAAGTACTGCTGAACGCCTAACCCGTCACAGGTGCCACACGCACCGGCGGGATTATTAAATGAGAACAAGCGAGGCTCTAGCTCTTGCATGCTGTAACCACAATGGGGGCAGGCAAAGTTAGCAGAAAAAATGATTTCTTCACCGTCGCCGTCCATCCAGCTGATGACCGCACTGCCACCCGTGAGTTCGAGCGCGGTTTCAAAGGATTCAGCTAAACGTTGTTGTTGATCGTCGCGTACTTTAAATCGGTCAACCACCACTTCGATGGTGTGTTTTTTTTGCAGCTCCAGCGTGGGTGGATCGGACAGATCACACACCTCGCCATTGATCCGCGCACGAATAAACCCTTGAGCAGCGAGGTTTTCAAGTGTTTTTACATGCTCACCTTTTCGGTTTTTGATAATCGGTGCTAGCAGCATTAACTTACTGCCTTCAGGCAGGGCCAACACTTTATCCACCATTTGGCTAATGGTTTGTGCCGCTAGGGTGACATCATGGGTGGGGCAGCGTGGCTCTCCCACTCGGGCGTACAGCAAACGCAGATAGTCATAGACTTCAGTGATGGTGCCAACGGTGGAGCGGGGGTTATGTGATGTCGACTTTTGCTCAATCGAGATGGCGGGTGACAGCCCTTCGATATGGTCAACATCGGGTTTTTCCATCAAGGATAAAAATTGACGCGCATACGATGATAAAGACTCAACATAGCGACGTTGACCTTCGGCATACAAGGTATCGAAAGCGAGTGATGACTTCCCTGAGCCAGACAGGCCGGTGATGACAATTAGCTTATCACGGGGGATGGTCACGTTAATATTTTTGAGGTTGTGCGTACGCGCGCCTCTGACGTCGATATTGTCCATTATTATCCTACTACTCAATCAGCTCACTGGTTGGTCGTTGAGTATCGCACAGACACGACCATGACCAAACAAAAAGGCTGTATATTTACACAGCCTTTGCTCGTATCGAAAAAACCACTCGCGCCAGTGCACCTGAGGCGATTACGGATTTTTGACGGTTGCCTCATCTTTGTTACTGCTACCGAGGTAGTGATGCTGATAGCAGTGATTTGTGGCCTCAATAAAGCCTCAACACTGCCACAATCAAAGCGCTCGCCTTTAAATTTATAGGCAAGCACACAGCCTGACTGCGCTTGTTTTAGCAAGGCATCGGTGATCTGCACCTCACCATTTTTACCTGGTGGGGTGTTTTCTAACAGATCAAAGATATCGGGCGTGAGAATATAACGGCCAATAATCGCAAGATTGCTCGGTGCATTACCGGGATCGGGTTTTTCTACCATATTGTCTACGCGGAAAAGGTCATCTTTGATCTCTTGGCCCGCAATCACCCCATATTTATGGGTTTCATCTTCTGGCACTTCTTCGACGGCGACAATGGAGCAGCGGAACTGATTGTAGAGCGCGACCATCTGGTTAAGCACGCCGTTGCCTGGATGAATGCAAAGATCATCAGCAAGGACGACCGCAAAGGCCTCATCGCCAACTAAATCGCGTCCTGTCAGGATTGCGTGACCTAACCCGCGCATCTCATGTTGGCGAATGTAAGTGAATGAGGCTTTTTCTATTGTATTACGAATATTGTCCAGCAGTGCTTCTTTATTGGTGCCACTGATTTGATGCTCGAGCTCATAGTTTTTATCAAAATGGTCCATGATGGCATGTTTGCCGCGCCCTGTGACGATACACATACCATTGATGCCCGCTTCCAAAGCTTCATCTACGCCATATTCAATCAGGGGTTTATTGACCACCGGCATCATTTCTTTCGGCATCGATTTGGTCGCCGGTAAAAAGCGGGTGCCATAGCCAGCCGCTGGGAACAGACATTTTTTAATCATCGTGGATCCTTTGTTTTATCGAGTCGCCATCAGCACGTTAGGCTGTATGTACGCCACTTACCGGCTTGCGAGCAAGTGGCAGCTCATAATATATCTTATGAGGCAAAAAGTTTTTTATAGAGCAATAGTTTGCTGGGTTACAGGCAGCGACGCAAGTCGTAAGCATACTCAGAGCGTGAGAGCGTGACGGCTTCGCTATTGCTGATCCCGCTATGGCGAAAAATGTGCCATAAACGCGGCGGTAAATGCCGATAAGGCGGTGGCAGGCAAGGCATTGATGCCCGCCGCGGCAGCCCGACCGCCACCGGTAGCAAATTGCTCTGCTAACTGTACCGCGCCAGAGGGACGATTTAACGGCGCGCGGATACTGACCATCCAATCACCGCTCGGCATCGGCGTCAGTACAGCATGCGCACTGTCGGGCGCCTGATTTGCCAGCTGATTGCCTAACATACCACTGATGCGACGCGCCCAAGCAGCATCCGGTAACAGATAAATTTTACCCCCATCTCCAGTGGTTTCAGGCGCTAGCGCTTTCGCTTTATCACGGTCGCTTTGGTAGGCCTCTGCCAAGGTCGTTACAATGTCCGGATAAGCGCGCATAAAGGCATCGGGGGTATCAAAGCCACACAGATGCGATATAAGATGGCAGGAGGCATGATGAGATCATCCAGGCTGGCGCCATAGCTATTGTAATTAAGATAGTGGCCAAGCTGTTCAAGCCGATCACGTTGGCTGGCTGCTATTTGTGACTGGTGGGCGAGGGCGTTAGCGGTACGATGGAGATTATCGCCATAGGCACCAACCAGCGCCCATTCTCGATATTGACCGTGCAAAAGTTTATCAATAATTAAGGCGGTGCAGGTGTTCGCGCTGGTATGAATGTGGGCGTGAAGCAAAGGCGATTGAGGCACGGCGCCGCTTTGGTGGTGATCGGCATAAAAAACCTGGGTGCCGGAGGCGAGCAAAGCGTCAAGAGCAGCTTGATTTTTGGCCATGGAGAGATCCATCACTGTGACCTGCTCAGTGGCCAGGGGAACCTGCTTTAACAGTGCAATATCACGTTTTACCCCGGTGATCAGCGTATTGGCTTTAGGGTAGGCAAGACGCCATTGCACCAAAGCCGCTAGGCCGTCTGCATCGCCATTAAATACATCGAAAGCCATCCTACAACGTCCTTTTTGGCTAAGAATCACACCATGGTAACGCGGGGACAGCTGCGGTCCAAGTTACCCATTGACCTCGTCATTATCGACTGGACCTTCTTGTCCGGTAAAGCCAATTAATGAGGCGTTATTTTTCGCCCAGAACACCGCTTGTACACGGTTTTTGACGTTGATTTTCTTAAACACGTTATACAGATGCGATTTGACTGTGTGCTCACTCACCGCTAAGGCATTGGCGATATCTTGATTTGAGGCACCTGTGACCAAATGATGCAAAATCTGCTGTTCACGGTTAGTCAACACAACCGCCTGTTCGTCAATGGTTTGCTGGTGATGCTGTTGGTAATAATGGATTAAGGCAGCCATTTTATGGCGGGGCAACCAATACTCACCGGAGAACATCTTTTCAATGCCGTGACAAAGGTGATGCACTTCATCCTCTTTTTTAAATACCCCTTTGATAAAAGGCCAGCTCGCCAGCTCTTTGGCACTCAAATCATGGGCATTGAGTAAGGCGAATACGTGTTGCTCGGCAAAGGGTGCTAACGTTTGTTTGAGTTGGTCGGTAGCGGTGTCATCAAAGGCATTGAGATCAATGAGCACCAGTCCAGAGCGCGCAGTCAGTTTGGCTGCAATCTCGTGGGGAGGCACGAGTTCAACGGCACTATGTGTTTCTTTTTCTAAACACGTCATTAACGCCGAAACAGACATGCTAGGCTGGGAAATAAGAAGAAGGGTGTAATGGTCTGAAGTGGTTTCTGCTTGGTTCATAAGCATCCTACTAATGATCACTTAACCGGCGTCGCTGCGTGAGCGCTGGGCACTGTCCGTTCACAAACGCCAAGGCGAGGCAAGATTTGTATCAGTTTAAACTATTTTCATTGCTCAGGTATATCCACTTTGTGGTAACGCATTGTTACGCCATTGCAAGCGCAGAATCTGGAACCTGATCGCGTTGAAAAGCTTCGAACCTCGAGGGGGCTCGTGCTAGACTTCATGCTTATTTATCCAGTGAGCGAAATCATTTCGCGCGTAACAGCAACAATGGGAGTCACCTATGGCCAGCCGTGGCATAAATAAAGTCATCTTGATTGGTAATTTGGGCAATGATCCGGAAATCCGTTACCTTCCCAACGGCGGTGCGGTGGCAAACCTAAGCCTCGCGACCTCGGAGTCATGGCGTGATAAAAACACCGGTGAGATGCGAGAGAAAACAGAATGGCATCGTGTTGTGCTATTTGGTAAAACCGCAGAAGTCGCCGGTGAGTATTTGCGTAAAGGCTCGCAAGTGTATATTGAAGGCCAACTACAAACGCGTAAATGGCAAGACCAAAGCGGTCAAGATCGCTACACCACGGAAGTGGCGGTACAGCCGTTTAGCGGTAGCATGCAAATGCTGGGTGGTCGCGGCGGCCAAAACCAAGGCCAGCCAATGCAGCAGCCATCGCAGCAGCAAGGTGGATGGGGTCAACCTCAGCAGCCTCAGCAAAACATGAATCAACAACCACCTCAGCAGCAAGCGGCCCCGCAACCACAATCTCAGCCTCAGTCGCAACCTCAGCAGCAGTATAATGATCTGCCTGACTTTGACGACGATATTCCGTTCTAGGCTACGTTCTTAACCAACGGCTATCTGAGCGCCATATCGTTATCGACAAAGCTTGATCGACAAAGCGCCCCGTGATTGGGGCGCTTTGTTTTTATGATGTCGTATTGATTCACGGCATGAGATTAGGCAACGCCAGGTCCAGCTTTTAAAAAGTGAGGCAGTGTGGGTTGGTGTGGGGCATTTTAATTGGCCCATCACCTGAGTCATTTGTTGAGTGAGCATTTCAATGGCATGCTCACCGCCGTGTTGACCCACGGCGCCACAGGCATAAACAAAGGTTCGGCCCAGCAAGGTAAAGTCAGCACCCATTGCCATGGCCTGCGCTACGTTGCCACCGCTTTGGACGCCGCTGTCCATTAACAGTTTAATTTTATCGCCGTACTGATGCTTAATGGTTTGAATCGTGTCTAACGGGGATTCGCCCACATCTAACTGGCGGCCGCCATGATTGGATAGCACCACACCATCTGCGCCCAGCGCAACTGCTTGTGCGACATCCTCAGGGTTTACCAGCCCTTTAAGCACTAATGGCCCATCCCAGTTATCCCGGATCACTTTTAGGCTCTCAAAGTCGACCGCGCCCATCACGGTATTATTCATAAAGTTAGCCAGCTCGCTGGTGGGCATATTCTTGGGCATGTAAGGTTTCAAGGTCTGCATTTCAGGAACACCGGCAAGGAGTGTATGCCAGCTCCAGCTCGGACATTGCATCATTTGCGCGATATTACGAAGGTTCATTTTGGGCGGCATAGCCAAGCCATTTTTGATATCGCGAGGACGATAACCAAAGGTGGGGACATCCACCGTCACCACCAGCACTTTATACCCTGCTCGTTTGATGCGTCCCATCAGATCGTCACGGATCTCGCATCCGTCGGGTTATACAGCTGGTACCACGCCGTGCCCTCAGAGATCTCGGCAATGGTTTCAAGACTCGCTGAGGATACGGTGCTGAGTACATAAGGAAGGTTCGCCTTATAAGCCGCTTTCGCTGAGAATTTCTGGCGCTTTTGGCCACATCAGCCTTGTAATCCGACGGGCGCGACACCGAATGGGGCGGCGTAGTGTTTGCCAAATAGTTCGACCGATAAGTCAATGTCGGGGGTCGGGGCGAGTAAATCAGATTGCAGCTTTACTTGAGTGAAGGAGCTTGCATTGTGTGCCACCCCAATTTCGTCGTGACAACCGCCACAAAGATAATCAAACGCGAAGGCAGGAATACGCTTTTTAGCTGCTTTTTTAAGCGCAGGCGTATCAGGGTATTGAGGATGATAGTAAGACATAAATATCGTATCGCTGTGAGGTGAGTGTTTAGCCCTACCCTAGCGCAGCAATTGTTAGTGATATATAGACAAAAAATAAAATACTTTTTCCAAAATCGCCTAACCCCTGATAGAACCTAGCCTCCCATAAAAGGGTGGCGCGTGCTAAATGTACAACTGTTTAACTTTTTGTTTAATAAAACCGATAAATAGCTTGGTCTTCGTGTGGTTGTATTCCAACTTGGGGTAATACGCATAAGCCGATGAGCGTGGCTGCTTGAGTGCAGGCAATACGGGAACCAATAAGCCTGATCAATTTCTTTTTGCACGGTCCCAGCCCCTCCTAAAATAATGCCCATGCCAATGACCGCTGCGCTCACTAAGGCTTCAGGGTTAGGCGAGACAAAGTTTCCCGACAACTGCAAACGTGTGCCATCTTCGAAGACCCGCTCTTGAGGCTGATGGGAGTGACCATAGAGCAAAATATTATGTTGGCTTAGTTGGTCAGGGTGGGTAATCGGCGCGTGCCGAGCAAGATAGGTGGGTGAGGCAAAAAAGCCAGGCTGAAAATCAAACAGCTTTGCCGCAATATAGCTGGCAGAGTTGAAGTACTCGAGCTCGCGGCTGATCACCACATCAAGATTAAGATCAGGGAGCTGTCCTGGGGTCAAGGTGGTGAGCTCAACCTTGATTTTCGGATAAATCTCAAGAAACTCAGCAATAAAGTTGACCAGAAAACGGTTCCCTGTCACCAATGGCGCACCAATACGTAATATGCCGCTGACTTCCCCAAAGGTAGACGTGGTTTCACTGACTAATTGTTGCCAATCGTCGACCCAGGTTTTTGCTCGGTGATAAAAAAGATCACCGGCATCGGTCATCGACAAGCTTCGGGTGGTGCGTTTTAACAGTTGCACGCCAAGCTGGCGCTCAAGCCAACTCAGGCGTTTGGATAAGGCTGAGCTTGAGGTATGTAGTTGCGTGGCAGCTTGTGCTAACGAGCCCTGATCGACCACACAAATAAAGCTTTTGGTACAGGTAATCCAGTCCATGAGTCCTCTTAGGGAAGAAAAGGTAGCCACGGATGGTGGCTAGGCATTCACATTATGATCACTAAGCCTGATAATAGCGGCTACGAGCCCCAAAAGGCGACCTCAGTCAGCAGAGAATCATGGATAGAACAGCTAATGCGATTAAAGTCAGCGGAATGAAGCTGACCAACCGACTCGTTGCATTTGTCACCTTAATCGTGGTGTGCGCCATTTTCGTCTTATTTATTGGTGGCGCTATCAGTTTTCGCCAGCTGGGGATCGACTTTATCTCGCATTACGTCGATGGCATGGTCGAGGTGATTGATCAAGAGATGGCGAGCGAGCAACGAGACAATCAGTATTTTTCACGCTGGTTGCCCAAAATGCTCAAAGCCAGTGACGTGACCTCTTTGACCATCTATTCAGAAACCGGGATCTTGTATCAATACGAACAAATCCAATATCAAACGATCGCCACACAACAAGTTATCACGCGAGATATTCCGCTCGACAGTCATCCTGGTTATGCCGTGAAACTCACATTTGTCCCGCCTTATGCCGAGTTTGCGTATTCGATTGGCCCCCTCTTTTCGTTGTCGGCGGCGATTTTGGTGATTGTCCTTGGTTTAGCGTGGGGGATCGGATGGTTGCGGCGGCAACTGTATGGCAGTGAAGTATTGGAACAGCGTGGCCGATTAGTTTTGGCGGGCCGCCTGGATGAGGCACAGCAAGGCGACCCTCGAGAATGGCCTATTCCCGCGAGTGCTGCGTTGAGTCAGCTCATTGAGGAGCTTAAAGAGGCTCGGCAAGAGCGGAGTCGTTTTGACACCTTTATCCGCACTAATACCTTTCTCGATCAGCTGACGGGAGCCGCGAACCGCGTGATGTTTGATAACCGGCTGCATACACTGGCGACCGATGATGCGAGTCAAGGCAGTGTTATTTTAGTCCGTGTCGCCGACTGGGATGAGTTGGTCGCGCAACATGGTCAAGAGGCCGCGGATCACTTGATTCAAGCTATCGGTAACGTGCTCTCTAATGCGACTCAGCGTTTTCCCGATGCCGTGCTTGCGCGTTACTTTGCGTCTGATTTTGCCATCCTATTGGTCAACCAGGCAGGGGATGAAGTGCACCCTTTCTTGGCGCAAATCACCAACGCTTTAGATAAACTGACGCCGTCAGAGGCGTTGGATAAAGATAACTGGTTTCATTTGGGCATGACTTCTTTTGGCGCGGGGGAGCGGCGTGGCCGATTAATGGATGAAGCTGAGCGAGCGCTAAAAGCGGCGGAGCTAACAGGACAAAATGGCTGGTCACAGTTTGATAAACAACTCAGCCGTTTGGATAAACGCGGCAGTGTACGTTGGCGAACCTTACTCGAGTCGGTAATGGCGGGTGAAGGCCCCATGCTCTACCGCCAACCCGTGTTTGCACGAGATGGCAAAACCCGTCTCCATTATGAACTTTTGGGCCGAATTAAAGACGAAAAAGGTAAAGTGTTAAAAGCATCGCGCTTTTGGCCCGGGGTCGAGTGGGTCGGCATGGATGTTACTTTCGACAAGGCTACCGTAGGACGTGCGTTATGGTGGCTAAAAACGCGTGATTATATTGATAACTATGCAGTGAATGTTAGTGCATACTCACTATGTCAGCGCGAATTTGTGATTTGGCTGCGTGATGCCTTGCTACAAACTCCACGCAGTACATTAAATCGACTGCTGGTGGAAGTCTCGGAGGGCGCTTTAGTCTCGCACTTTGATGCCGCGCGACCTTGCTTACGAATGATTGCCGCGTTAGGGTGCCGACTTGTCGTTGACCAAGCAGGCAGAACGATAGTGAGCACTCACTACGTAAAAGATATTCAACCGGCTTATATCAAGCTGCATCGTAGCCTGGTCCGCAATATTCACCAACGCCCTGAAAACCAGCTGTATTTGCGCAGTGTGTTGGGCGCTTGTGAAGCAACCAGCACGGAGGTGCTTGCCGTCGGTGTGGAAACGAATGAGGAGTGGTCCGTGGTGAAAGATCTTGGTGTGGCAGGTGGGCAAGGGCGTTTGCTGGGTGCCGAAATGTCACCGCATCCTGCCCAGAAAAAGCGGCGCCGTTGGGGGAAACGATGACGCTTAGGGAAAAAAAAGCACTTCAACAGGGACGTGGATGGTTAGAAGCCGTATTATTAGTCAGTATTTTGTCAGTTCTTGTCGTCATTGCGGTACCTAAGTTCTATGATTATGAAGCCGATGCGAATGTGTCAGCGCTGAAAGGGTTAAAAAGTGGTATTGATAGTGCCTCGACACGGACGTATTCCTTGGCGAAAGCTGAGAAAATCACCGATCAGCCTGCTCAATCACTGACCGTCGACGGTATCGACATAGGCGTAACATATGGCTATCCCCAAATCAGTGCGCTGCCTAAGTTAGTGAGCGCGCTGCAGGACACCACACGTTGGCAGATACGACGATACCCTGAACAAAACCGCGTTGACTTTATTTGGTTGTTCCATGAGCAGCCAGCGCCCGCGTGTTATTTGATGTATCAGGAGGCAACGGCTTCACAACAAGCGTCCACGACGTTGGTGATCGGTGAATCATGCCAGTCACCCGCGGCAGAAAAACAAAGGGAATGATGCGTTTTTGATGGAAAAATCATCAAAATGACAGCGCATTGAAAAAAAACACAGATCTCATTCAGGTTTAAAGCACCGTATCTTGCTGCTTACCGTGCGCGTTGATACATTTAGCTCAATTTGTCTGATTTCACAGCTTGCAGGATTAACTGACCATCATGTTTAAGAAACTTCGCGGGATGTTTTCCAACGATCTATCGATTGATTTGGGAACCGCCAATACACTGATTTATGTAAAAGAACAGGGCATTGTTCTGGATGAGCCGTCTGTTGTCGCTATTCGTCAAGACCGCGCGGGTTCTGCTAAGAGTGTGGCTGCTGTGGGTCATGATGCGAAGCAAATGCTGGGTAGAACGCCAGGTAATATTGCCGCGATCCGCCCGATGAAAGACGGCGTCATTGCTGACTTTTATGTCACCGAAAAAATGTTACAGCACTTTATTAAGTCTGTGCATGATCATAGCTACATGCGTCCGAGCCCACGAGTGCTAGTGGCGGTGCCTTGTGGTTCTACCCAAGTTGAACGCCGTGCCATTCGCGAATCAGCCGTGGGCGCGGGGGCGCGTGAAGTTTATCTGATTGACGAACCGATGGCCGCGGCGATTGGCGCTGGCCTGCCGGTTTCCGAGGCGACCGGTTCGATGGTGATTGATATCGGTGGTGGTGCCACCGAAGTGGCGGTCATCTCGCTTAATGGTGTGGTTTATTCCTCATCAGTGCGTATTGGTGGTGACCGTTTTGACGAGTCCATTATCAATTATGTTCGCCGTAACTATGGCAGCTTGATTGGTGAAGCGACGGCAGAGCGCATTAAGCACGAGATTGGTTCAGCCTATCCGGGCGATGAAGTGCGCGAAATTGAAGTTCGCGGTCGTAACCTTGCTGAAGGTGTGCCACGTAGCTTTACGCTTAACTCCAACGAAATCTTGGAAGCGCTACAAGAGCCGCTGAGCGGTATCGTTTCGGCAGTGATGGTGGCGTTAGAGCAGTGCCCACCAGAGCTTGCGTCCGATATCTCCGAGCGCGGCATGGTGATTACCGGCGGCGGCGCTCTCCTGCGCGATCTCGATCGTTTACTGACCGAAGAAACGGGGATTCCGGTGGTTGTGGCGGAAGATCCACTGACCTGTGTTGCACGTGGTGGGGGTAAAGCGCTTGAGATGATCGATATGCATGGCGGCGATCTTTTTAGCGAAGATTAACGTGACTGTGCCAACAAACAGGTTGTTTTCATTATGAAACCTATGTTTGGCAGAGGACCGTCTCTGCAATTACGCCTGTTTTTCGCGCTTCTACTATCAGTCAGCCTTATGCTGGCTGATAGTCGTCTTGATGCTTTTGCCGGGGTCCGCTATTTCCTCAACACCTTGGTTGCACCGCTTCAGTATGCATCGAATGTGCCTCGTGACACCCTTGATGAATTAGTGATGCAGTTTCGCGCTCATCAACGTGTAGTGGCTGAAAATCGCGCCTTACGCAAACAAGTGTTGCAGCTCGAAAGTGATCAGCTTCTATTGGCACAGACAGAGCGCGAAAATCAACGCTTACGTGAGCTACTCGGATCGTCGTTTATTCGTGATGAACGAAAAATGGTCGCCGAAGTGATGGCGGTCGATTCTGATCCCTATAAACACCAAGTGATGCTCGATAAAGGACGCACCAATGGTGTGTATGAAGGCAGCCAGTGATCAATGAACACGGGGTCGTCGGACAGGTTGCTTATGTCGGTGCGCATAATAGCCGTGTCTTGTTACTCACTGATCCTACTCATGCGGTGCCAGTTCAAGTGATGCGCAATGATATTCGCGTGATAGCGTCTGGCCGTGGGACCACCGCCTATATCGGTTTGGATAATATTCCGAGTAGCACGGATATTAAAGTGGGCGATAAATTAGTGACATCCGGGCTTGGCGGCGTCTTTCCTGAAGGCTATCCAGTGGGCACGGTGACAGAATTCTCGTTTGATAATAAACGTCCCTTTGCGCAAGTCACCGCGACAACCGCAGTAAAATTCGATCGGTTACGTTATCTTCTTTTAGTCTGGCCAACCCCAGAAAAAGCCGATAATGCGCCCTCCGATCGGCCTATGAGTCAATCGTCATCTGAGCAAGAAAACCCGCCATCTGACTCTGCGCCGTCGTCAGGTAGCGAGGGAGAATCACCATAATGGCAAATGTGACATTTCGTGGCCAATTGGTTATTTGGCTCTCCTTCATGGTTGCGTTGATTTTGCAGGCCGCTCCGTGGCCCGGTGAACTGGCGCCTTTTCGTCCTTCTTGGGTCTTGCTCGTCGCATTTTACTGGGTTCTGGCGTTGCCACATCGAGTGAATGTCGGGACAGCGTTAGTGGTCGGGTTGTTATGGGATCTGATGTTGGGCTCCACCTTGGGCGTTCGAGGGATGACCATGGCCATTTTGATATATATTGTCGCGCTTAATTTTCAATTACTGCGCAATATGTCCTATTGGCACCAAGCGCTTTTACTGTCTTTACTGACCTTGGCTGGAAAATTGATCGAGTTCTGGGCGGAGTATTTAGTCTCTAACGTACAGTTTAACCCTGAACAGCTTTGGGCGGGTGTGCTTAACTTCATACTGTGGCCCTGGGTGTTCTTACTATTGCGCCGGTTACGCCGTCGGTTTGCCATTCGTTAGCGAGGGACTATGCATTGTGATTTATACCTGGCCTCGGGATCGCCTCGACGCATGAACTGCTCACCGAAATGGGCGTCAACTTTTCCCGTGTCGTCATCGATGTAGAGGAAAAACAAAACGCGAGCGAATCGCCCTATGCCTATGTCTCACGCTTGTCGCAAGATAAAGCGCGAGCCGGCGTGATACAAACGGGTGGGCACATCCCGGTACTTGGCGCGGATACCATTGTGGTTGATGGTGACCAAGTACTGGAAAAGCCGATAGATCAAGCCGATGCAACCCGGATGCTTAAACAGCTGTCTGGGCGAGAGCATCAAGTGATGACGGCCGTGACAGTGGCAAATGCCATCAAGCAAGTCACCACCGTTGTCACCACCAAAGTCTGGTTTTGTTCACTGACGGATAAGATGATTGATGCTTATTGGCAGTCGGGGGAACCCGCGGATAAAGCCGGTGCATACGCGATTCAAGGATTGGGCGGTAAGTTTGTGACCCGTATCGATGGAAGCTATCACGCCGTCGTTGGTTTGCCACTGTATGAAACCGAGCAACTGCTCAAACAATTTTCGGTCTGAGCGCACCAACGAGTGGCGCTAGGCCCCACTTTTGAGACATCGGGGAAACCATGAGTGCGGAACTGTTAATAAACGTCACACCCAGTGAAACGAGGGTGGCGATGGTAGAGGGGGGCAACCTCCAAGAAATTCACATAGAACGTGAAGCGAAACGCGGAATTGTAGGCAATATCTACAAAGGTAAGGTCAGTCGTGTTTTGCCTGGAATGCAGGCAGCCTTTGTCGATATTGGCTTAGAGAAGGCCGCGTTTTTACACGCCTCTGATATTGTTCCTCATACCGAATGCGTATCAGAAAACGAGAAACAGCAATTTCAAGTTCGCGATATCTCCGAACTTGTCCGTCAAGGGCAAGATATTGTGGTGCAGGTGGTGAAAGATCCGCTAGGCACAAAAGGCGCGCGTTTAACCACTGACATTACCTTGCCCTCGCGCTATCTGGTTTTCATGCCTGGCGCTGCCCATGTGGGCGTATCGCAACGGATCGAGAGCGAATATGAGCGCAAACGCCTAAAAAGCATCGTCAGTGAGTATTGTGACGAGCTGGGTGGCTTTATTATTCGCACGGCCGCTGAGGGCGCAACAGATAATGAAATGGCGCAAGATGCCGCCTTTTTAAAGCGATTATGGAACAAGGTATTAGAGCGACGCGCCCGATATAAAACCAAGTCCATGCTGTATGGCGAGCTTGCGTTGGCGCAGCGCATTGTCCGTGACTTTGTCGGCACTGAGTTAGACTTGATTCGGGTCGATTCCAAACAGGCCTATGAAAAGCTACAAGAGTTTACCTCCGAATTTGTGCCTGAATTAGCCGATAAGTTGGCGTATTACGACGGACAAGCGCCCATCTTTGATATGTATGACACGGAAAACGAAATTCAACGATCGTTAGAGCGTAAAGTACAGCTAAAATCGGGCGGCTACCTGATCATCGACCAGACGGAAGCGATGACCACCATCGACATTAATACCGGCGCCTTTGTTGGACGCCGCAACCTCGATGAAACCATTTTTAATACCAACATTGAAGCCACTCGCGCTATTGCACGCCAGCTTCGGATGAGAAATCTGGGCGGGATCATCATTATCGACTTTATCGATATGAGCACGGATGAGCATCGCCGTCGTGTGCTGCACTCGCTTGAGCAGGCATTGAGCCAAGACAGAGTAAAAACCAACATTAATGGCTTTACCCAGTTAGGCTTGGTCGAAATGACCCGTAAGCGGACACGAGAAAGTATCGAACACGTGCTGTGTGGCGGGTGTCCAACGTGTGATGGGCGTGGCTCGGTCAAAACCGTGGAAACCGTCTGTTATGAGGTGTTGCGAGAAATCACTCGGGTCAATCGTACCTATGATGCGGATAAGTTTGTTGTCTATGCCGCGCCGGCAGTCATTGAAGCCCTTGCCGGCGAAGACTCTCACCTTGTGGCTGAATTGGAAATATTTATTAGTAAGCAAGTCAAAGTGAAGTCAGAGCCTTTGTATACACAAGAACAGTTTGACGTAGTAATGATGTAAGCCATGGCTTGGGTGAGAAAAAGTGTCAGCTGGTTAATGACCAGCGTGATCAGCATGATAGTCATCACCGCCTTATTGATAGGCGGTTTGCGTTTTCTATTGCCCAATGTTGAGCTTTTGCAAGCGCCGTTACGACAATGGGTGTCTGAGCAGACGGGATTCAGTGCGCAACTTGAGGGCATTGCCGGGCAATGGCGTAATTTGACCCCTTCACTGACATTAAAAAATGTCTCTCTAGCGACGAGCGATAATGGATCGGCGCTTTTGACGGCTCAGCATATTGATTTACAGCTTGATGTCTCCGCAACACTGATGCGTTGGCAACCGGTTTTTTCTCATGTAACACTCGATGGCCTGGTGCTGGATACCGGTCAGTTGCCAGAAAAAGACACGGGTACCAATGTGCGTGCCCGGCTTGAAGATCTCTTCCTTGCCCGTTTGGGCCAATTCTCGATACCGAATGCCAAAGTCATCCTGGTGACCCCATCGCTTGAAACAGAAGTATTAACTATCAAGGATCTCTTTTGGCGTAATCAAGCAGGACAACATCAGGTACAAGCGCGAATTGGGGTGAAAGGCACCCAGTTAGAAGCCGTGCGTGTTAAAGCCGCTTTCACTGAAACCCACGGCGTCGACACCCTGACTGGCGATTTTTATCTTGCCAGTGAAGCGATGGATCTCGCGCCGTGGCTCACGCAAACATTAACGCCCTCAGTGACCATTGATGCGGCGCGTTTAGATGCCCAAGCCTGGGTGCGCGTGGAACGCGGCCAACCCCGTGATGCGTTGTTATCGATTGATGATCTCGCGCTTAAATGGCATGACAGCACGGAAGAGGCAAAAACCTGGGCGGTGAAAGATAGCCAAGTCCAACTGACCGCAGAAGGCAAACGTGCGTGGCGCGTGGATACGGACGGAATATGGGTGAAGCAAAATGCCACCACAGCCCCTGCGATTTCTCGGCTGTCATGGCAAGGAACGAACGAGCGTTGGCGTCTCAATGCGGCCGACCTGGATATTGCCTTATTACAGCCTTTACTCGGCTTGGTCAGTCAGTCGGAACAACAGCACCGTATAGCGGCCGCGCTGGCACCGGCGGGCCAGGTTGAATCCCTCGCATTGAGCAAACAACCGACAACGCCGCTACGCTATCAAGCGACACTGACCGAGGTGTCGGCCGAACGCTGGGGGTATTTCCCGGCGTTTCATGGCTTAAATGCTACCCTATCTGGCGAGGGAGGACGTGGTCAGGCACAGCTTGAACTTGGCGCGCAGTCGCTGCCATACGGCGACTTTTTTCAAGCGCCTTTGCCACTTGAACAAGGTCAGCTCACCCTCAATTGGCAACCGACGAGCCAAGGCGTATCGATTTGGAGCGAAAAGGCAGCGGTCACCGGTGCAGATGTTCACGGAACCGGCGCCTTTCGTCTTGATATTCCCAAGCAGGGGGCGCCATTTCTTGCGCTTTACGCCCATGCCGATGTGACCGATGCCGGACAAACGTGGCGTTATTTGCCAACGCGCGCCCTGCCTGAATCACTGACCGGATATTTATCACGTGCCATTCAAGGAGGCCAAGCCGAGGGTAGTGAAATCCTTTGGTTTGGTGCCCTAGATAGTTTTCCATACCGTGAGCATGATGGTATTTTTCAAGCCAAAGTGCCGCTGCGCAATGGGGCATTTAGCTTTGATACCGCCTGGCCGACGCTGACAGAGCTTGATGCGACACTCTTGTTCGACAACGCAGGCCTGACGATTGAGGGTGATCATGTTCGCTTAAACGATGCCGTCAGTCGTCAGGTTCAGGCAAACATTGTCGACATGACCGAGGCAGACAGTCGCCTTGAACTCAAGGCCTCGCTCTCGGCGACAGGAGACGCGGTACACCGCTATATGCTGGCCACCCCATTAGTGGATACGGTCGGTGCCGCCTTAACCCATATCAACGTCGACGGATTAGTCAATGCGCAGTTAGGTTTATCGATCCCGCTTGATGGTGAGCAACCTCATGCAAGCGGCAAGGTGGACTTTGCGGGTAACCAAGTCAGGATTCAAACGCCTGCTATGGCCTTGGACAATGTCTCGGGGGCACTGGCGTTTGACGACGATGGCATCACGGCCCAATCGATGAGTGCTCAGTGGCTGGGGCAAGCTATCAACCTAGATCTTGCGGGCGAAGCTGCCTCTGCCGGCTATCAGTTGGATGTAGGTATCGAGGCGGATTGGGACATAGTGCCATTGCTGAACCAGTTATCGCTGCCGCTCAAGCCTTACCTTTCTGGTGGCGCACGTTGGCAGGCTGGGCTCGATCTTACCCTTCATGATACGGGGTTTGACTACCAGCTCGGCATTGATGTCGATACGACACCACTGCAATCAACGCTGCCTGCGCCGCTTCACAAACCGCGCTGGCAAAAAGGGCAGGCGCATATAGAAGCAAGCGGTAACCGTGAAGGGTTAACGGGGCGCGTACAGTTGCCAAATGTGAATTATCAAGCACGAATTAATACCCAAGGTGCGACCCCAGAATTTGTGTCCAGTCAGTGGCAAGTTGGCGATAAACAACCCACACTCCTCGCCACTCGCGGTCATCGCTTTGATCTGGCACTTGCACGCTTGGATGTAGACGCGTGGCACGCAGTGTGGAAACACGTGCGGCAAGCATGGCCGGATCGGCAACATCAATACCCTGGCTTACCGATACCGCAACGTGTGAATGTCAAAGTCGATCAACTCTCGGCCGGGAAGCTCGCTTTTCATGACTTATCAGTGGCCGCGCGTCAAAAAGCGAAGGGATGGCATGTGCTGGTCGGCAGTCAAGAGCTCAGCGGACAAGCAAACTGGCCAATAGAAGGTCGTTTAGCTGTCGATATTGATCACTGGCATATCCATCGACAGCCGTCCGACCAGACCCAACCTACCGACGCACCACTCTTTCAGCCTGTGGATCCCCAAGCCACGGCTGCAGACAAAGCCTTACTGGCGGCCATTCCACCATCACGCCTCACGATTGATGATCTTTGGTTAGAAGGGTATCGACTGGGACGTGTCGAGGCCGTTGTCAATAAACACGATCAGCAGCTAACACTGTCGTCACTGACGGTAAAAAGCGGCAATAACCATGCAGCGGTCAATGGGCATTGGCGGATAGATAAACAAGGGCGCCATCAAACCGCATTGACGTTAGCACTGGGTGGCGAAAGTACCTCGGATCTCATGGGACGATTTGGCGTCAGTGGTGGGATCCAAGATGCAAGTTTTACCACCCAAGCCGCACTGAATTATGCCGGTTTACCTTGGCAAGCTGATATATCCAGCCTCAATGGCGAGGTAAGTGCGGATATCCAAGACGGTTATATCAGTGGTGTTGGTGGCGCGGGCAAACTGTTAGGGTTATTTAGCTTAGATTCTATTTTGCGTAAAATTCAGCTCGATTTCTCGGGCGTGTTTGACGATGGGCTGGCGTTTGATGACATCACGGGGCGGGCCGTGATCACAAATGGCGTCTTGGTCACCGATAATATCCGCATGGATGGCATTGCCGGTGATATGGTTATCAAAGGTATTGCCAATTTAGTGGAAAACCAAGTCAATGCGGATGTGCGTTTTACGCCGGATATTACCTCAGGGATCCCGGTATTAAGTGCCTTTGCGGTTACGCCGCAAACCGCGCTGTATGTACTCGCGGTGACGACAGCAATTTCTCCGGTGATGGATGTGTTTACCCAAGTACGCTACCAGGTGACAGGTTCGATTGGCACACCAGATATTCGGGAAGTGTCGCGTAACCAAGAAGCGTTAGCCCTTCCCCCCGAAGCGACTGAACGATTGCGCGAGCAGGCAGAAAAAGCCAAGGAGTGAGCATGATGAAAGCCGGTGTTATCCAAATGACATCCAGTGCCGATCCCGCCCATAACATGAAGACACTGCAAGCCAGTTTGCACCGACTCAGTGATCAAGGCGTGAAACTGGTGCTGACCCCAGAAAATGCGTTAGTGTTTGGCGGGAAACGTGATTATCAACGTCATGCTGAACGATTGGGCCATGGCCCGTTACAGCAACAGCTTGCCAAGTTGGCGCACCAGTACGACCTTTGGTTAGTGGTGGGCGCTTTTCCCATCCAAAATGACAACGGGCTGCTGAGCAGTACCAGTTTAGTGTTCGATAATGCCGGGCATCTTCGGGGCAGCTACGATAAATTACATTTGTTTGATGTCGAGGTGGCTGATGCGCATGGCCGGTATCGAGAATCAGATTACTTTGCCGCGGGCGACCAACTGTCGACGGTGAATACGCCCTTCGGTTGCCTAGGTTGAGCATTTGTTACGATCTACGGTTCGCGCCTTTGTACCAAGCGCTACGCGCGCAAGGGGCCGACGTCATCACCGTGCCGGCAGCTTTTACCCGCGTGACCGGTCAAGCGCATTGGGAGCCCCTGCTACGCGCTCGGGCAATTGAAACCCAGTGTTGGATTATTGCCGCAGGCCAGTGTGGCGAGCACAGTAAAGGGCGGCAAACCTGGGGGCACTCGATGATTATTGATCCCTGGGGGCAAGTGGTCACATCCCTGGGGCGTGAACCCGGGGTGACGTGGGCAGAGCTTGATTTTAGTGTCAGTGAATCCATTCGGGGCAAGATGCCCGTACTGTCTCATACCCGGTTGCAAAGCCAACTGAAATAGCGCACCCTCGGCGCGTTATCTTTTTCTTTCGGCTGCCAGCTCGGCGGCCACAACCAAGAGTAAGCGAATGAGTCTGGAACAGGTCGAAGAAACCTTACTGCGCCCGGCGGGCGTGAGTGAGTCGCAGCTTCATGCGACGCTGGCGCACTTAAGCGGTCGCCAGATTGACTATGGCGATATTTTCTTCCAATCCACTTGGCATGAATCGTTAGCGCTGGAAGACAGCATTATTAAAGACGGCTCCTTTAATATCGACCGAGGTGTTGGTGTCAGAGCAATTAGCGGAGAAAAAACCGGCTTCGCGTATTCTGATCAACTTACCATTGATGCGCTGATGCAAAGTGCGACTGCGGCGCGGGGCATTGCACCTGTGGGTGGACACGGTAAGGTCAGCGCCTTTCGTGCCGTCCAAGCGACCCCTTACTATGGGCCATTGATCCGCTGGGAAGCCTGACGCGTGAGCAGAAAATTGATTTATTAAAAGAAATCGATAGCTATATTCGTGCTAAAGAGCCACGCGTCAAAGAAGTGAATGCCAGTTTAAACGGCTTGTATGAGCAAGTGCTGATTGCGGCGACGGACGGTACCTATGGCGCCGACATTCGTCCTTTGGTGCGCTTATCGGTCTCAGTGTTAGTTGAGCAAGATGGTCGTCGTGAGCGCGGCAGTGCTGGTGGCGGTGGCCGCTATGGTTACGAGGTCTTTTTGCACGAGCAGGCGGGTAAGTCGCGCGCGTTGCAATTTGCTGATGAAGCTATCCGTCTCGCGCTGGTCAATCTTCGTGCAGACGCGGCACCAGCAGGGACGATGCCCGTGGTGTTGGGCGCAGGTTGGCCGGGCGTGTTGCTGCATGAAGCGGTCGGTCACGGGTTAGAAGGGGACTTTAACCGCAAAGAGTCATCGGTATTTACCGGTAGCTTGGTGAGCAAGTAACCTCTCCTCTGTGTACCATCGTTGATGACGGCACCATGAACGATCGTCGCGGCTCGTTGAGCATCGATGATGAAGGGGTGCCAGGCCAGTACAATGTATTGGTCGAAAATGGCGTACTCAAAGGCTATATGCAAGATAAGCATAATGCCAAACTCATGGGTGTGGCGCCCACCGGGAATGGTCGTCGCGAGTCTTATGCACACTTGCCGATGCCACGCATGACCAATACCTATATGTTAGGTGGAGACAGTACCCTGAATCGATCATTGCCAGTGTTGAGCGAGGCTTATATGCGCCGAACTTTGGCGGCGGGCAGGTCGATATCACCTCGGGGAAATTTGTATTCTCCACGTCAGAAGCTTATCTGATTGAAAAGGGTGAAATCACTACTCCGGTGAAAGGCGCGACCTTAATTGGCAGTGGTGTTGAAGCCATGCAGCAGGTATCGATGGTGGGCAATGATCTGGCGATTGATCCTGGCGTTGGGGTTTGCGGGAAAGCCGGGCAAAGCGTGCCTGTTGGTGTTGGGCAACCGACATTGAAATTAGATGCGATGACTGTCGGTGGCACCGAATCTTAACCAATCTACGCCAGTGCGAGGCACTGGCGTATTGTTTTATAGGCTTTGGTCGTAAAAGCCTTTGAGATATTGGAAGATCTCGCGATAGGCCTTGGGCGGCTTATTTTGCTGTTGCTCTTTTTGAGCCTGACGTGCCAACTGGCGTAAACGCTGACGGTCAGCATCAGGATACTGTAAGAGCGCATCACTAATCGCACTATCGCCCTGATCGATAATACGATCGCGTAGCTGCTCAATTTTTTGTAGCGCCATGCTATGTTGAGCATGTTTGTTCTGCAACTTATCGAGCGCCGCTTGTATCGGTTCAGGATCGCGCGATCGCATCAATTTGCCCACGTACTGGAGCTGGCGTCGACGGGCTTCGTTTTTTAAACGTTGTGCGTCGAGAATCGCAGAGAGCAAGTTGTCATCAAGCGGGAATTTTTCTAATACCGCGGGTTTGAGTTTAACCAGCGCTTCGCCGAGCGATTGTAAAGCAAGCATATCGCGCTTCATCTCGGACTTGCTAACCCAGATGATTTCTTCCTCTTCCTCCCAGGGAGCGGGTTTATTTTTACGGCCCATGTTCAACCTCAGTGAGAATGTGCAATGACACGTATGTTAACAAGAAACGCGCCCAAACGCGGGCTTTTTTATCATAGCCTCGCTGAGCTCACGATGTCGAACTCGAATGCGAATCAAAAAGGTCAACTATGAGTGTGAAACAACAGGTCGCTGAACAAGAGCAGCAGCTTCGCCAAGCGGTAAGTCGTGCGCTAGATATGGCGTCGGCGCGAAGTGATCAAGCCGAAGTCGCTATCACCAAAAGTACCGGCATCAGTGTAAGCTCGCGAATGGGCGAAGTCGAAAACGTTGAATTTAATCAAGATGGTGCGCTCGGCATCACCGTGTATCGCGATCAGCGTAAAGGCAGCGCCTCCACCACCGATTTATCTGAAAAAGCGATAGCTAAAACGGTCGAAGCCGCGTTAGAAATCGCGAGCTATACCTCGCCCGATCCCTTTGGTGGTCCGGCGCCGAAAGACTTGATGGCGTTCGACTACCCGGATTTGGACTTGTTTTATCCGGATGAGCCCGAACCGGATACCGCCTCTGCATTGGCGATTGAAGCTGAGCAAGCAGCCTGAATCATGACAGCCGGATCAAGTTCAGTGATGGTGCCAGCTATGACAGTCACTATGGGATCCGAGTATATGGCAATAGCCACGGTATGCTCGGGAGCTATCCGTCAAGTCAACAGGCGCTAAGCTGCTCGGTGATTGCGCAAAGCGAGGGCGGCATGGAGCGTGACATGAGCTACACAGTGCGCGTGACAAAGCCGATTTATGGACCCCTGCATTTGTCGGGGTTGAAGCGGCCAAACATGCGGTTGCCCGTTTGAACCCGCGCAGTGTCTCGACATGCCAAGTGCCCGTGATGTTCGATCGTAGTGTCGCAACGGGGTTGTTTGGTCATTTGGTCATGGCGATTAGCGGATCGGCACTGTACCGCAAATCCTCGTTCTTATTAGACAAAAAGGACGAGCAGATATTTCCGCATTGGCTCACTATTAATGAATTGCCCCATGTGCGTAAAGGGGCCGCCAGTGCGCCGTTTGATAGCGAAGGGTGATCACACAAGACAGACGCATTATTGAGCAAGGGATCTTGAAAACCTACCTAGCGACCAGTTATGCCGCCCGTAAGCTAGATATGGCACCCACAGGTCATGCCGGCGGGATTCATAACTGGTACGTGAGCCACACGGGCCAAGATACGGATACCATGCTTAAAACATTAGGAACCGGATTGCTGGTTACCGAACTGATGGGGCAAGGTGTTAACCCAGTCACCGGCGATTACTCACGCGGTGCCGCTGGTTTTTGGGTGGAAAAGGGCGAAATACAGTACCCAGTCAGTGGGATCACCATTGCTGGTAACTTGAATGACATGTTTGCCAATATCGTCGCCATCGGCACTGACATTGAAACCCGTAGTCAGATTCAAACCGGGTCGATCATTATTGATTCAATGAAGGTGGCTGGCGAGTAAGGTGTTTTAGCCACTCGACCACGACCCTCTGCAATCAGGACGTAGCGCTGCAATTAGGACGAGGTAAAAAAGCCGAGGCAAAAAAATAAACCAAGCACGAGCGCTCTCGTGTTTGGTTTTTTTTACTCAGCAGTGCCGCCTATTTTACTCAGCGGTGCCTGTTTTATCCGGCGATAAAAGCGATTAAGACCGCGCCGAGTACCAGACGATAGATAACAAAAGGAAGCATTCCCACGCGCGTGACCAATTTCAAAAACGCGTGGATACAGGCATATGCACTGACAAACGAAACCAACACGCCCACACCGATTGGCGCTAACGCAACCGGCTCAGGACTCGTTGCCAGTTGCAAACCAAGGTAGGAACCCGCCAGAGTGATGATCGGAATCGACATCAAAAACGAGAATCGTGCCGCGGCTTCGCGTGTGTAGCCCAGCATTAAGGCGGCGGTGATGGTCGCGCCAGAGCGAGATGTCCCTGGGATTAATGCCAGCGCTTGTGCGATACCAATCAACCATGCCCGCGACTGGGTGGTTTGGTATTCGTCATTGGCAAGCCGCGCGTGACGATCGGCCCACCACAATAGGGCGCCAAATACCAAGGTAGTGGCTGCGATCACCCATACCGAGCGTAAGTACAATTCTATCAAGTCTTTTAGGAACAGCCCGGCAAGACAAGCTGGGATAGTCGCTAAGACGATCATCCAAGCTAATTGACTATCGCGGCTGTGTTTTCCTGCTAAGGATGCGAAAAACGCGCCGAGCAAATTCCGGACTTCACGGCGAAAATAGCCGATGACTGCCGCCAACGTGCCCACATGCACGGCCACATCAAACGCTAACCCTTGATCGGCCCAACCAAATAACTGGGAAGGAAGGATCAGGTGCGCGGAGCTGGAAATGGGAAGAAACTCGGTCAGTCCCTGAATCAAGGCTAAAAAGAAGGCTTCGAATAGGCTCATGATGATGATTGATCCTTCAAATAGGCCGGCGTATCAATAGGCCATAGTGGTTGGTGCTGGTCAAATGCCTGCCAAAGTTGAGCGAAGGTACGACCATCTCCCGGCACCGCTTGTGTTGGACACAGTTCGGCGAGCGGCCAAAGGGTAAAAGCAAATTTATAGATATCGTTGCGGGGTAGGGTAGGGCCACTGGGTTGACAGTGATCACCAAAGATGAGCAAGTCGATATCCAAGGTACGATCGCGATACTTAATGTCATCACGCTGACGGCCATGCTGCCGTTCGATATCGCGGATGGCCTGCCAAAAGGTCTCTAATGGCTGGGCGGTATGAAGTTCGGCAATGAGATTATAAAAGTTAGGGCCTTCAAACCCGACCGGCTCGGCTTCAAAAATGCGAGAAAACCGACACTGTGGATCGAGTTGACGCAGAGCGTGAACGGCCGCTTCAATATGAAAATCGCGCTCAATGTTCGAGCCGATACTGACTAATGCTTGTGTCACCGTGTGCCTCGCTCTATAACAACGCCTACAGACTGTGCGGGCGCCACAGCGCCGGGTTTGGCGACGCGGATTTTCACCCAAGGCACGCCAAATTGAGATTGGATCAGGCTCGCAACCTCTTCGGCGACGCGCTCGATGAGCGCGCAGCGGCTGGCTTGAACGTGGGCAATAACGGCGTCACTGACGCTAGCATAATCAAGCGCAAGGGTGACGTCATCCTGTTGGGCCGCAGGGCGATTGTCGTGCGCCATTTCAATATCGAACACCAACTTTTGCTGGATGGTTTGTTCCCAATCGTAAACACCGATAGTGGTGTACACGTCGAGTTGTTCTATGAATACGGAATCCATGTTTTTTCACACTCCGTGACAGGTCGGATACCACTGTGGTAAGAAAGTTCGTATCATTGGATGTGTCCATTGACAGATGGATACGTGATACGTTCCGATCCATGATAGGTTTATCGATGAACGTGGGCGCACTATAGCAACGAATGCGGCACAAACTCTAGGGATTTCACATGACTGCACTGGCCATTGCCATCATCATCGCTGCCTACTTACTCGGCTCTGTTTCTAGTGCCGTTCTGGTTTGTCGTGCCTTTGGCTTACCCGATCCCAGAGATCAAGGGTCTAAAAATCCAGGCGCGACCAATGTTTATCGGCTCGGTGGACGGTTTGCGGCGGCACTGGTGCTGTTATGCGACATGCTCAAAGGCACGATCCCGGTGTGGCTTAGTTACTTAATCGGGATCAATCCTTTTTTACTGGGGCTAATCGCGATTGCTGCATGCCTTGGTCATATTTATCCGGTTTTTTTCATTTTCGAGGCGGGAAAGGGGTTGCTACCGCGCTCGGCGCGATGGCACCGATCGGGTTAAGTCTCACTGGATTGCTGGTCGCCACCTGGGGGCTAGTCTTGGTCTTAACCGGCTATTCGTCATTAAGCGCGATCGTCACTGCGATTGTCGCCCCGCTGTTTACCTGGTGGATTAAGCCGCAATTTACCATGCCCGTAGCCATGCTTTCTTGCCTGATTTTATTTCGCCATTACGACAATATCCGACGGTTATTGGATGGAGAAGAAAAGCCTGTTTTACTTCGTTGGTGGCGGCGAGAGCGATAGAGAGCGATAGAGAGCGATAGAGCGCGATACACCGAGCGCGATGCCACCGTGCCTAAATCAAAAAAGACAGCCGATGGCTGCCTTTTGGGGGTGATTGCACTATTTTCGCGATGGTGCGACTTATTAGGGTGCGACGTATTGATACGCCACGGGTTATCGCGTCATGTCATGAGTCTGTCTGTTCACTATCAACAGCCGCGAGTGTGTCTAGTGGCCAACGAGGCTGAGCTTTAACTCCGAGTCCCATATGCTCACCGTTTTTAAGTCGCTGCATGCCCGCGTAGGCGATCATCGCGCCATTATCGGTGCAAAATTCAGGGCGAGGATAGAATACATCGCCGCCACGTTTTTTGGTCAGCACATCGAGCTTTTCACGTAGATAACGATTAGCACTGACTCCACCGGCAACCACCAAACGATTCAGGCCACATTGGTCTAAGGCGCGTTTACACTTAATCGCCAGCGTATCGACGACTGCATCTTGGAATGCATAGGCAATGTCTGCTCGTGTTTGATCATCGGTGTCGTTGGCGGCAATGGTGTTGGCCGCGAAGGTCTTCAGGCCGGAAAAGCTGAAATCTAACCCTGGGCGGTCAGTCGATCGGACGCGGAAAGGTAAAGCGGCCATGGGTGCCTTTTTCGGCGAGTTTAGACAGTAATGGGCCACCCGGGTAATCGAGATTCATCAGTTTCGCGGTTTTATCAAACGCCTCACCGGCAGCATCATCAATCGATTCACCTAAAATACGGTATTGGCCAATGCCTTTCACCTCTACCAATAAGGTGTGGCCGCCTGACACCAGCAAGGCGACAAAAGGAAAAGCGGGCGGATTGTCTTCAAGCATGGGCGCGAGTAAATGACCTTCCATATGGTGAACACCCACGGCGGGCACTTGCCATGCATACGCAAGACTGCGGCCAATGGTGGATCCAACCAGTAACGCACCCACTAAACCTGGGCCGGCAGTATAGGCGATGCCATCGAGTTGGTCGGGCGTAAGGTTCGCTTGCGCCATGGCCGCTTTAATTAAGGGCAAGGTCTTTTTGACATGATCGCGTGAGGCCAGCTCGGGAACAACGCCGCCATAATCGGCATGCAGTTTTACCTGACTGTAAAGTTGGTGTGACAAAAGCCCTGCCTGATCGTCGTAGATCGCAACGCCGGTTTCGTCACAAGATGTCTCTATGCCTAAAATGCGCATCATAACCTCAGGTTAACAGCCGATAGATTGTGTATTTAAGATCATTGCCCACATGATATAATGTGATGATCGAAGCGGAGAAGAGAGGGTCAGAATAGACTGACCGTGCGCGCAATCTTACATGGCTTAGAAGTAATTCGCTAGATGCGCTTTACATTCACCCCTTCTTCGGATTAGAATTTCGCACCATTTTTAATCAAGGCTGGCCAATTGTTCGCCAGCAGTAACTGACAACCCCCGAGGTGAAAGGCACATGCCAGTAGTTAAAGTACGTGAAAACGAACCATTTGACGTAGCACTGCGTCGCTTTAAGCGCTCTTGTGAAAAAGCAGGTATTCTTTCTGAAGTTCGCCGTCGTGAGAACTATGAAAAGCCAACTACCGTTCGCAAACGCGCTAAAGCCGCTGCTCAAAAGCGTCACCTGAAAAAGTTGGCACGCGAAAACCAACGCCGCGTACGTATGTACTAATAACGATAGATTCAGGAAAATGCTATGGAATTGCTTGAACGTCTAAAAGACGCGCAAAAAACGGCGATGAAACAAAAAGACAAAGCGCGCCTCGGTACGCTTCGTCTGGTAATGGCAGCAATCAAGCAGCAAGAAGTGGATACGCGTCAGTCGCTAAGCGATGATGAAATCCTGGCTGTGTTGACCAAAAATGTAAAGCAGCGCCGTGATTCCGTAGCCCAGTACCAAGCAGCCGGTCGTGACGACCTTGCCGATGTAGAGCTTGCTGAGATCGCGGTGATAGAAGAATTTCTACCCCAGCCTCTGAGCGATGACGACGTCGACGCATTGGTGAAAGCAGCCGTTGAAACAACGGGTGCCTCGTCAATGCAAGACATGGGCAACGTCATGGGGGTATTAAAACCCCAAGTGCAGGGCCGTGCTGATATGGGGAAAGTAAGCCAGCGTGTCAAAGCGCACCTAGGCTAGATATTCCTCACTTTATAACAAGCCGTGCTTTCCATTATGGACGGCGCGGCTTGTTTGCTTCTCTCCTTATAAATTTCAGGTTATGGCAGGCAGAATCCCGCGCGCATTCATTGATGACTTGCTTTCACGTCTCGACATCGTTGAGATCATAGATGCACGGGTCAAGCTCAAGAAAAAAGGCAAAAACTATAGTGCCTGTTGCCCGTTCCATAACGAGAAAACCCCCTCATTCAGTGTGAGCCAGGATAAGCAGTTTTATCACTGCTTCGGATGTGGTGTGCACGGCAATGCGATTGACTTTATGATGGAATTCGAACGGCTCGAATTTCCGGAAGCGATCGAAGAGCTAGCCAGTGGTCTGGGTTTAGAGGTACCTCGCGAGCAATCGTCGGGTGGTTCCGCACGGCCCAGCATGCCAAGTGATGATAAGCGCCAAATCTACGAGATGATGGAAGCCATTGCGCGTACCTACAGCGGTGAATTACGCACCGATGCTGGGCAAGTGGCCATCGATTATCTCAAACAGCGCGGATTATCCGGAGAAGTGGTAAAACAGTTTGGTGTCGGGTTCGTTCCTGACCAATGGGATACGATTAAGCGACGTTTTGGGCGCAGCCAAGCCGATCAGCAGCAACTGTTAACGGCAGGGATGCTGATTGAAAATGACAATGGCCATACTTATGACCGTTTTCGTGGCCGCATTATGTTCCCGATTCGCGATCGACGTGGTCGTGTGATTGGTTTTGGTGGCCGGGTATTGGGAGATGGCACGCCTAAATACCTTAACTCACCTGAAACCCCGATCTTTCATAAAGGTCGTGAGTTGTATGGTTTGTATGAGGTGATGCAGTCTTACCGCCACCCCGAACGTATTTTGGTGGTTGAAGGCTACATGGATGTGGTGGCGTTGGCGCAATTTGGCGTTGACTATGCGGTTGCCTCATTGGGGACCTCTACCACAGGTGAACATATTCAAACCCTGTTCCGGCAAACCAGTACTATACTGTGTTGCTACGATGGTGATCGTGCCGGTCGTGATGCGGCATGGCGTGCGATGGAGCAAGCCCTGCCTTATATTCATGATGGTCGGCAGCTGAAGTTTATGTTTTTGCCCGATGGCGATGATCCTGACTCCATGATCCGCCAAGAAGGGAAAGAAGGTTTTGAGCAGCGCTTAAGCGAGGCGCAAAGCTTATCGACCTTTATGTTTAATACCTTGCTCAAGCAGGTGGATACCAGTAGCCGAGAGGGCAAAGCCAAGCTAGCTAACTTAGCCGTGCCACTGATTGAGAAAGTGCCGGGTGATACGTTGCGTCTTTATTTACGTAATACGTTAGGGCAAAAGCTCGGTATTATGGATGATCACCAGTTGGATACGCTAATCAGCCGGCAAGGACAACCTGTTAAGGTCCATGGTCAGCCTGACATTAAGCGTACACCCATGCGTGAGGTGATTGCCTTATTGGTGCAGTACCCCATGCTTGGTCAAGAAGTGCCGCCGTTACCCTCGGCAGACACCATTGATTTACCCGGGTTAGCGTTGTTAAACCCGATCCTTGAGATCTGTCGACAGCGCCCCCATATCACTACCGGCCAGTTGCTAGAGCACTGGCGGGGAACCAAACAAGAAGCCTTGTTAGCCCGTTTGGCTGGCTGGGACCTACATGTTGACGATGAAAATGCGTCAGAACTTTTTTGCGATTCACTGGATAGAATACTCGCCCAGTGTGTCGAACAACAAATAGCCAAGTTGCAAGCGAAGTCAAATACCGTCGGCTTATCAGTCGAAGAGAAGCGGGAACTGATGCTCCTTATACAGAGCCAGTCCGTTTAGAAAGTAGCCAGCAAAGGTGACATTTGTTAAAATTGGCGGTTTGCGTTTCCGCATACTAAATTCTTCACTCAGACCCGAAGTTGGATATCGTCTATGGATCAAAATCCGCAGTCACAGCTAAAGTTGCTTGTCGCAAAAGGCAAGGAGCAAGGCTATCTGACCTATGCCGAAGTTAATGACCACCTCCCGGAAGACATTGTCGATTCCGACCAAATAGAAGACATCATTCAGATGATTAATGACATGGGCATTCAAGTGGTGGAAGCCGCGCCAGATGCCGATGAGTTAATGATGTCAGAAACCGTGGCCGACGAAGATGCAGCAGAAGCCGCGGCGGCAGCTCTATCGAGTGTGGAGAGCGAGATTGGTCGCACCACGGATCCCGTTCGCATGTACATGCGTGAAATGGGGACGGTCGAGGCTGTTGACCCGTGAGGGCGAGATCGATATTGCCAAGCGTATCGAAGATGGCATCAATCAGGTGCAGTGTTCGGTAGCGGAATATCCGGCCTCGATTGCTTCACTGCTTGATCAATTCGACAAAGTTGAAGCCGAAGAGCTTCGCTTAACCGACATCATTTCGGGATTTATCGATCCCGAACAGGACAGTGTCGCCCCGACCGCGACCCATATCGGCTCCGAGCTCAGTGAAAAAGAGCTGGATGACGAAGATGAAGACGACGACAAAGACGATAGCGACGAAGACGATGAGAGTGAGGAAGATGTCGGTATCGATCCTGAGCTCGCACGTGAAAAGTTCAGCGAATTGCGTCGTACTTATTCGGCAATGGAAACCGCGATTCAGAAGTACGGGCGTTATGACGACCGCACTAAATCATCGATCGAAGAATTGTCTGAGACATTTAAACAGTTCCGTCTGATCCCCAAACAGTTTGATCGTTTGGTAAAAGACATGCGTCAGACCATGGACAAGGTTCGCACCCAAGAGCGTTTGGTGATGCGTCTTTGTGTCGATCAGGCGAAAATGCCGAAGAAAACCTTTGTGCAACTGTTTGGCGGTAACGAGTCATCAGATGCATGGATTGACCAAGCACTTAATTCAGGCAAGCCTTACGCAGAGCGTGTCGCACGTTACGAAGAAGATCTACGCCGTTGTGTGCAGAAGCTAAAAATTATCGAAGACGAAACTGGCCTGTCGGTCGAGCGTATCAAAGATATTAGCCGTCGCATGTCCATTGGTGAAGCGAAAGCACGCCGTGCCAAGAAAGAAATGGTTGAGGCGAACTTGCGTTTGGTGATTTCGATTGCGAAAAAATACACCAACCGTGGCTTACAATTCTTGGATCTGATTCAAGAAGGTAACATTGGCTTGATGAAAGCGGTGGATAAGTTCGAATACCGCCGTGGTTATAAATTCTCAACCTATGCCACTTGGTGGATTCGTCAGGCGATCACACGCTCGATTGCAGACCAAGCACGGACCATTCGTATTCCGGTGCATATGATTGAGACCATCAACAAGCTCAACCGTATTTCGCGCCAAATGCTGCAGGAAATGGGCCGCGAGCCGTTACCGGAAGAATTGGCAGAGCGGATGCTGATGCCAGAAGATAAAATCCGCAAAGTGCTGAAAATTGCCAAAGAGCCGATCTCGATGGAAACACCGATTGGTGATGATGAAGATTCACACTTAGGTGATTTTATCGAAGACACCACGTTGGAACTGCCTATGGATTCGGCGACGTCGAACAACCTTAAGATGGCAACCAATGATGTCTTAGCCGGTCTTACGCCACGCGAAGCGAAAGTACTGCGTATGCGCTTTGGTATTGAAATGAATACTGACCATACGCTGGAAGAAGTGGGTAAACAGTTTGATGTGACTCGTGAGCGTATTCGTCAGATTGAGGCGAAAGCGCTACGTAAACTTCGTCATCCAAGCCGCTCAGAAACACTGCGCAGCTTCTTGGACGAATAAAGTGATACCTGTTTAGCGGACAGCGGTTAAGCGTAACAGCTGTTTAGCACAGCAGCGGTTTAGTGTAATAACAAAAAGGCGAGCCAGTGGCTCGCCTTTTTTTGGGTTTATTGTCGTGATTTTTCTCGTGGACCAACCCCACACATCGTGGCCGATTAACCTTATCTGCGTTAAGTAATAAACAGCGTCGCCAAGCCTAAAAAGGCAAGCAAGCCGACCACATCGGTAATGGTGGTGAGCGCCATGCCGCCCGCTAACGCCGGATCGATATTGTATTTTTTCAGCAATGTCGGTATTGCGACCCCAGCAATGCCCGCGATAAATAGGTTGACCAGCATTGCACCGGAAATAATTAACCCTAACTCAATACTGCCTTTCCAAACCACCACAATGCCACCAATAATAGCGGACCAAATCAGCCCGTTCATCAACCCCACGGTGGCTTCTTTGGCCAGTAACCAGCGGGTGTTGGAATCACCGATATGGCCGACGGCAAGCCCTCGGATCACCAGTGCGACCGTTTGGTTACCCGCTACACCACCCATAGAAGGGACGATGGTCATTAAAACGGCGATTGCCGCCATTTTATCCAGGGTGCCTTCAAACATATTAGAGACGGACGCCGCGGTTAGGGCGGCGAGCACATTGATCCCAAGCCAAATGCTACGACGACGTGCACTTTTAAAAGCCGGTGCAAAGGTGTCTTCCTCGTCATCCAAGCCTGCCATACTCATCATCGAATGCTCGGCATCTTCACGAATAATATCGACGACATCATCAATGGTAATCCGACCGACGAGGTGATTACGTTCGTCGACAACAGGGGCGGAAACCCAGTTACGACGCTCAAACAAATGGGCGACATCGCCATCATCCATGGTGACGCTGATCGCTTCATCAGGATCCTCCATGATGTCAGCAATGGCGACATCCGGCTGATTCACCAAGAGGGCACTGATAGGCAAATTACCGATTAATCGGCCATTGGGATCAATCACGTACAAGGTATCGGTGGTATCGGGTAACTCACCGCGCATGCGCAAATAGCGTAAGACCACGTCCACGGTGACATCATCACGAATAGTGACGACGTCGGTGTTCATGATCCCGCCTGCAGACTCCTCAGGATAGGAAAGGGCTTGTTGCACCCGCGTCCTATCTTGGGCATCCATTTGCGCTAGCACATCTTGAGAAACGTCCTGAGGCAAGCTACGCAGCAAGTAGGCGACATCATCGGTCTCCATGCCCTCGGTGGCTGCCGCAAGCTGATCGGGCGCCATCCGCACCATGATACCGTCTTTAACGTCCTCCGAGAGCTCATCAAGGATTTCCCCCTGATCCTCTGGATCGGTTAATTGCCACAGAACAAGACGCCCTTTTGGCGGCGATGCTTCTAGCAGGTGGGCGGTATCTTCCGGCTCCATGTCCTCAAGCATGCGACGTACGCGTACGAACATCCCTTGCTCAAGGAGTTGAGTGACTTCTTGGAGACGTTGGTGGGTTTGGTTACTTTGTTCTTGTTCTGTTGACTCTGCCATCGGTCACTCCCCCAAATGCAATGACTAAAATTCTAACCCAATCAGGGGTGTCTGTCTCATGACAAATCGGTTGAAGGCGGGAATTGTGGGCAATGAACGCACAGGCTTACGTCGTGGCGTGAGAGGTGACCGTGTCTTCGTCAAATCCCGCCTCAAATAACGCTTTGACTGCATCTAGGGCTAACGCTGACTGAGGGCCATAGGCCGACACTGTGATCGTTTCGCCTTGTGCTGATTCGAGCATCAGCATCGCCATCACACTGTCTGCATTAGCGGACTTAGTGTCGGTTTGTAGGGTGACTTGCGCATCATAGTCTTGCACTAACTCAACCAGCTTTATCGCGGCGCGGGCATGGAGGCCAAGGCGATTACGGACACAGACCTGTGCTGACAAGGCGGTCATCCTTGTTGCTCCAACGTGCGATGACGGATTTGCACCTGTTCGCCTAACTCATGAAAATAATCAGATAAATACTGGGCAACATAGACAGAGCGATGTTTACCACCGGTACAGCCGATTGCTACGGTCACATAACTGCGGTTGTTATTTTTAAGCGCCGGGAGCCAAGACTCTAAAAAGCCCTTAATTTGCGCGATCACCATTGCGACATCTGGCTGAGCGGCAAGAAACATGCGGACGGGTTTTTCTAAGCCAGTATGGGGTCGTAACGTGGGCTCCCAATGCGGGTTGGGTAAAAAGCGAACATCAAACACATAATCGGCATCGGCGGGCAAGCCATGCTTGAAGCCGAACGATTCAAATACCATGACAAGATCGTTGCTGGTGCGGCCAAGCACCAAGGCACGCACAGATTCACTCAAATCGTGGATAGAGAGCCCGGATGTGTTGATAACGCGATCGGCATGAGCTTTTATCGGTGCCATCTGTTGCTTTTCGGCTTGGATCGCTTGCTCAAGCGACAAATTATGTCGCGATAACGGATGCAAACGCCGTGTTTCACTGAATCGTTTGATCAGATCCTTGTCATCCGCATCCAAATAATAAAGTGTCACATCGCAGACTTGTCGTAATGCCTCTAAAGTATCCGCGATCGGCTCTTTCGCATTCGGAAGGTTACGGATATCTAAACTCACCGCGATTTTGGCGTCGGCGTCATCTTGTGACACGACAAAGTCACGCAGCAAGTTAACGGGTAAATTGTCGACGCAATAGTAGCCAAGATCCTCGAGTACCCTTAGCGCCACTGACTTGCCTGAGCCAGAGCGGCCACTGACAATTTTTAGCATCATAATGTTCCCCGTTAGCCTGATGGCTTATTGCGTAATAATGTTGTAGAGCTCTTGGTCTGAGTCAGCACTGCGAAGTTGACGACATAGCTGTTTATCGTTCAGCTTCTCCGCAATACTCGAAAGGGTTTGTAAGTGCACCTTACATTGCTCATCGGGTACCAGTAACGCGAATAGCAAATCCACCGGACGTTTGTCGACTGCATCAAACTCGATAGGTTCCGCACATTGCAACAACACCCCGATAGCCTGTTGGCTCTCAAGTGTTCGCCCATGTGGGATAGCAATCCCCGCGCCAATGCCTGTGGTGCCGAGTTTTTCACGGCTTAGCATGCATTCAAACAATTTTTGCGCGTTAGTGCCCATTTTATCCGCAGCAACCTGACTAATAATTTCCAGGGCGCGTTTTTTGCTGGAGCAGTGGACAGCACTACGCGTGCAGTCCACTGAAAGTACATCTTTAAGTTCCATAGCCTAATGCTGTTTGAGCTTTTCTTTGTGTTTACTCAGTTGTTTAACCAGTTTATCGGTCAACCCGTCAATGGCCGCATACATGTCTTGCGACTGTGCTTTCGCATGGAGCTCGCCGTTATTTACATGGAGCGTTGCCTCTGCGATTTGGTCAAGCTTTTGAACATTCAGTACAACATGGACATTGTTAATGTGCTCGAAAAAGCGCTCGAGTTTAGCAAATTTGGTTTCCACATACTCGCGCAATGGTGGCGTGATGTCGACAGACTGTCCAGTCAGGTTGATTTGCATACACATTTTCCTTCTGTTGAGGCGTCTACAATAGACGCTTGCGCTGGTTTGACGGCGCAATGCCAAGTGACTCTCGGTACTTGGCAATGGTCCGTCTTGCAACTTTAATGCCTTGCTCGGCCAGCAATGCGGCAATCTTGCTATCACTGAGTGGCTTGTTTGCCGGCTCGTCAGCGACCAATTTTTTATGAAGGCCCGAATCGCCGTCGATGAGCATTCACCGCCATTGTCGGTGCTCACATGGCTGGAGAAAAAGTATTTCAGCTCGAAAATACCGCGAGGCGTATGCATATACTTTTGTGTGGTGACACGGGAAATGGTCGACTCGTGCATATCCACATCAAGGGCAATATCATTCAAGACCATGGGCTTCATGGCCTCCTCGCCGTATTCAAAAAAGTCATGTTGGTGCTCAACGATACAGCGCGTCACCTTAAGTAAGGTGTCATTGCGGCTTTCCAAGCTCTTAATCAGCCATTTTGCTTCTTGTAAGTGTGAACGAATAAATTGGCCATCAGATGCACTGCAGCCATTGCGTCCGTAAGCCGCATATTGCTCGTTCACTTTCAGTTTAGGCACACTATCTGGGTTAATTTGTACCACCCATTGGCCTTGGTGTTTAAACACGGATACATCAGGGACCACGTACTCAGCTTCGTTGGTGACAATTAAGTTACCCGGGCGAGGCTCTAAACTGTGGATGAGCTGCATCACCGCTTTAAGCTCCGGCTCTTTTAGACGGGTTTCTCGCATGAGTTGGCGATAATCGCGATTGGCAAGTAAGTCCATATGTTCGGTCAAGACCTTGCGCGCGTCTGCCAGCCAGGGCGTATTGTCATCATAGGTGGCCAGTTGCAGCATTAAACATTCTTGCAGTGAACGCGCCGCAATCCCCAGAGGATCAAAGTGCTGGACGCGTTTAAGCACCGCTTCAACTTCATCCAGTTCAATATCATCACTGCCGAGGCTATCTAAAATATCCTCGGTACTGACTGAGAGATAGCCTTGGTCATCCACCGCATCAATGATAGCCATGGCAATCACGTGATCGTTTTCGGAAAATGGCGTGAGCTCAAGCTGCCATTTTAAATAGTCATATAGCGTCTGCGTGGTTTCCCCTTGATAAACGGGCTGATCATCATATCCACCCACACCGGTATTGCCGGTGCCAGCAGAGTATAAGTGGTCCCACGTTGTATCAACTGGGAGATCATCCGGCATTTCGTTTTTTTCGAACGCATCGGATGTTTCCATGGTATCGGCACTGGCGGTTGCCGTTTCTTGTGAGGCCGCATGCTGATCGTGCTGACTATCACTTTGATCCGTGTCTTGCTCTTGGCCTTCGTCATGTTCCAATAGAGGGTTGGATTCCAACGCTTCTTGGATCTCTTGTTGCAAATCCAACGTCGACAACTGCAACAGACGAATCGCCTGTTGCAGTTGTGGTGTCATTGCGAGTTGTTGTCCAAGCTTAAGCTGAAGCGTGGGTTTCATAGAGGCTTTACACCTTTCCTTTTTCAACGACCAAAGAGGTTAAAAACGCTTGCTCTGGTCAACAGAGCAAGCGTCTTATTTAACTATAGCCTTGATTGGCATTTTTTAGCGTGAGCCGATCCTACAATTTGAACTGATCGCCCAAGTAAACCCGTTTAACGTGATCATCATTGAGCACCTCATCAGGCGTGCCGTGTGCAATCAAGTGACCTTGGCTGACAATGTAAGCGTGCTCACAGACACTGAGCGTCTCGCGTACATTGTGATCAGTGATGAGCACACCGAGACCACGGTCACGTAAGTGTTCAATGATTTTTTTTATATCGATAACCGAAATCGGGTCAACCCCAGCGAAGGGCTCATCAAGCAAAATAAATTTAGGGTTCGCGGCGAGGGCGCGCGCAATTTCAACCCGCCGGCGTTCACCCCCAGAAAGCGCCATGCCTAAGCTGTCACGAATATGTTGGATATTAAACTCGTCCAACAAGTCTTCGGCTTTGTCCTGACGTTCTTCTTTAGTCAAGGATTTACGCGTTTGTAGCACCGCCATGAGATTATCGTAGACGCTGAGTTTACGAAATATCGACGCTTCTTGCGGTAAGTAACCGATCCCCAAGCGAGAGCGATTGTGCATGGGTTGAATGCTGATGTCTTTATCATCGATATAAATCGCCCCCTCATCACGGGCCACTAAGCCACAATCATATAAAATGAGGTGGTTTTTCCCGCACCATTCGGGCCAAGCAGACCGACGATTTCACCGGATTTCACTTCCAAGCTTACATCGGCGACGACCTTTTCGCCCTTTATAACTTTTTGCCAAGTTGGCCGCTGTCAGTGTTGCCATGTGGCCTCTTATTCCGCGTCTGACTCAGATGAATCGTTATTGGATGAATTTTTTTTACTTGTCGGCTGTAAAATCGTGGTGACCCGTTTGTTGCTATCACTCTCGGCAACCAATTGTTGTTTGTCGATTTCGTAGGTGATCACATTGCCCTCTACCTGGTTGCCACTTTGCTCGAGCATCGCATTGGTCGACATTTTGAGATATTCATTACCGACTTCATAACGCAGTTTGTTCGCTTCGCCATGAATCTGTTTGCCGTCATCCATGGTTTGCTCAAAGGTTGCCGGTTTACCATAGGCTTCGATGGTTTCACTGCCATCTTTCCCCTCCAGGCGGATAACGATCAGTTTATCGGCCAAGATTTTAATGCTGCCTTGGGTGAGCACGACATCTTGTGTGAAGGTCACCGTATTGGTGGCCATGTCCAAATGCTGACTTTCAGATTGAATGTGAATAGGTTGCTCGGTGTCGCTACTCAGCGCTAGTGAGTAGTGCGAAAATAGCAACATCGCACCTGCTAGTGCTTTAACGAGGGGTCGTTTCATATCGGCCTTTAACATCGTCTAACAATTCCATCTGGTGGCTACCGAAGTTGCCCTTCACGCGTTTTCCTGTGGTTTGAAAACGGGTGCCCGTGATGGTGGTAGGACTATCGGACCAAAAATCTCGTGTTGTGAGGTTTAAGGTCACAGAGTCGGTGGTTACCGAATCAATTTGTGCATTCGGCAGTAAATTAAAAATACGGACATTGCCCGTCATAGTGAGCAGGTGCTCGTCCGATAAAACGGCGTAGTTTGCGCTCACACGCCACTCTTCATCTTGGCCGCCTTGATAGGTCCAAAGTACAGGCTCATTAAAATGGGTCTCATCGATTTTGGCGTAGTGCTCAAGATGCTTGGCTTCAACGGTATAACTACGCACACCGTCAGCAGTATACTGCACCGTTTCAATGTCTTCGCCGGTAAACAAAGGCTTTTCTGCATCAGGGGTGACCTGTTGCACCTTTTGCCAACGGTGCTGGGCCAATAGGTAATAGCCGCTGAGTGCACAAAGCACGATCAGTAAAAGCAGGCCTAGCCGCCGAGTCATACACTCAAACCTTTGTGTTGATCGAGCTCGCCACGGGCTTCTAGCAGCAAATCACAGACCTCTCTCACCGCGCCAAACCCACCACCAATGTGGGTGACATGATCAGCACGCGATTTTAGCAGTGGGTGGCCATCTGCGACGCAACAAGACAGCCCCACTTTTTCCATCACTGGCCAGTCAATCAAATCGTCACCAATATAAGCTGTGTGTGCGGGAAGTACATCACAGTGCGAACACAAATCTTGGTACGCGGCTAACTTGTCGCTTTGGCCTTGATACACATGTTTGACACCCAGTGTGCGCATTCGGTTCTCAACGATCTGAGATTGGCGGCCTGTAATGACAGCAACTTCAATCCCGGCGTTCATCAATGATTTTATGCCGTAGCCGTCGCGGGTATGGAATGCTTTGAGCTCTTCGCCTTGATTGCCCATATAGACGCGACCATCAGAAAAAACCCCATCAATATCACAGATGAGTAATTGAATGGCAGCGGCACGCTGGAATACGTCGGCGGCGATAGGGCCGTACAGCGTTTCAATTACGGTAGAAGCCATTAGATCACTCCGGCTTTTAAAAGGTCATGCATGTTAAGGGCGCCAAGCAGCTGGCCGTCTTTGGCAACCAACAGCCCGTTAATTTTTCGCTCTTCCATGAGTTTAAGTCCTTCTGCCGCGAGCAACTCCGGCTCAATCGTCACCGGGCCTTTTGACATCACCGAGCCAATGGTGGTGGTATGCAAATCAATTCGCATATCTAACAAGCGGCGTAAGTCACCGTCGGTAAAAATGCCGGTCAGCTGTTGATCAGCATCGACGATAGCGGTCATCCCCAAGCCCTTTTCAGACACTTCTAATAAAGCATCGCGCACGGTGGCTGTTTCGGGTACCTCGGGTAAACGCGCGCCTTGATGCATCAAATCACTGATGCGCAGTAACAGCTTGCGTCCTAATGCACCGCCTGGGTGCGAAAGCGCAAAGTCATTCGCGGTAAAGCCCCTTGCTTGCATCAAGGCCATGGCAAGGGCATCGCCCATTACTAAGGTGGCAGTGGTGCTCGAGGTAGGCGCTAATGCCAGTGGGCAGGCTTCTTGCGGGACATGAATGTTGAGATTCACTTTTGCTAACTGCCCCATGCTAGATTGCGCATTGCCCGTCATACAGACCAACGGAATGCCCAAGCGTTTAATCACGGGTAGCAAGGTTAATATCTCACCGGCCTCGCCGGAATTAGAGATCGCGAGCACCACATCGCCTTGGTTGATCATACCTAAATCACCATGGCTTGCTTCGCCAGGATGGACAAAAAACGCAGGCGTTCCAGTGCTGGCGAGGGTGGCGGCAATTTTTTTGCCAATATGGCCTGACTTACCCATTCCCATCACCACCACTTTGCCGGTGGCGTTCAGCATCAGCTGGCAAGCCGCTTCAAAACGATCATCAATGGCGGCTTTTAATTGTGCAATCGCGTCTTGCTCAATGTTAAGGACATCCAGCCCGGCGCGGCGAAAGTCAAAACTGTATTCACTCATTGTACTGTGTCCGTTTAGGCGGCAGCGTTAATAAATAGGTAACTTTGGTAACCGATATAACAAAGTAAGAAAACGGCGCCTTCGATGCGATTAATACTGCGTGATTTGCCCAACGCAAACACCAGCAACATAATAGACAGCACCAGCATAATATAATAATCACGACTCATGGCATATTCGCTGATCGCTGAGGGGTTGAGTAACCCAGGAATGGCCATGACCGCGAGAATATTAAACACATTCGAGCCGATGATATTACCCACCGCCAAATCATCTTCACCCTTCATGACGCCGGCAATCGAAGCGGCAAGCTCAGGAAGGCTGGTGCCAATGGCGATAATGGTCAAGCCAATCACCAGATCACTCATGCCAAAATACTGAGCGATGGTAACCGCGGAGTCGACCACTTGATCCGATGACAGCAACAGTAAAGGCAAGCCGATAATAATCCATATCGCCGCTTTCAGGTTGCTAACATCATTAGGAATGTCAGACTGCTGATCGGCCAATATTGGGTCGGAATCACCTGAATCTTTACCAATTTTAATCATCATTAAAATAAAGATCACAAACAGTGTGATCAGTCCCACCCCTTCGAAAAATCCTAGATGATTATTCCAAAGCAAGGCCCCCGCGAGGACGGTGACCCCAAGCATCAGTGGCAGTTCACGGCGAATAATGGTCGACCCAATCGACAGCGGCTTGATCAGCGCGGTAAAACCAATAATAAGCGCTATGTTGGCGATATTTGAGCTAAAACGTTCCCCACTGCGGTATCGGTTTTATCGGCGAGGGCAGCGTTGGCAGATACCATCATTTCCGGTGCCGACGATCCCATGGCGAGAATCGTCATGCCGATGATTAAAGGCGAAACGCCGTAGTTTTTCGCGATTGCAGCCGCGCCAAAGACCAGTCGATCGGCACTCCATACCAGCACGATGAGTCCAACAATGAGTATGGCAACCGCTATAACCATGACACCTATCCTTTGCGTTGTGAATTTGGTTCAAATGAGGGGCAATTCTGACGGTTAAAGGGGGAAATGTGAAGCAAAAAGCCCCCATGTGAGTTATCAATTCCGGCATTTTCCACCCACTGACTTACGGATACGATAAAGATGGTTCACCATGAAGCGGGTTGCTGTGACAGGATCATCTTGATGTTGCCGCCGTGGAACGGCCACCGATAAACGGCCGCCTGCTCGCGATTAACGATTGCGCCACGGTTAAGGTTTGTATCGCAGCTAAGGCTGGTATCGTCGCCAAGGCTTATATCGCGGCTAAGGCGCGTCACAGGGCAAGGGGCGCACATTGACCTCGTCTTGACATATAAACCGTTTGTTGGCTGCTATTATCAGGGGTGGGTCACGTCCTGCTTGGCCCGATACGCAGGCTGGCTTGTGTTAGGCGGGGTGACACCTTATTATCAGCCACTTCATTTTGTTCCTTTCCAACCATGAGATGCGGCCATGGCAGCAAAGAGCCTGATAGATATCAATGGGATGACATTCTCACGGGGTGACCGATGCATTTTTGATCATGTCGACTTGCAGGTACCACGTGGGCAAATCACCGCGATTATGGGGCCCTCAGGTATCGGTAAAACCACGTTACTACGCTTGATCGCCGGCCAGCTAAAGCCAGACGCCGGTGATATTATTTTTGATGGCCACTCCATTCCCTCGCTAGGGCGTCGCCAATTATTCGATGTCCGCCAGCGCATGAGTATGCTCTTCCAATCAGGCGCCCTGTTTACCGATATGTCGGTATTCGATAATGTTGCCTTCCCGCTGCGCGAACACACAGACTTGGATGAATCCATGATTCATACCATTGTAATGCTAAAGCTTGAGGCGGTGGGATTAAGAGGGGCTGCCGCATTAATGCCCAGCGATCTCTCAGGCGGTATGGCCCGTCGAGCGGCTCTGGCCCGTTCAATTGCCCTTGATCCTGAGCTCATTTTGTTTGATGAACCCTTTGTAGGACAAGATCCCATTACCATGGGCGTGCTGGTGACCTTGATTCGTCAACTCAACCAAGCACTAGGACTAACGTGTGTGGTCGTTTCACATGACGTGCCTGAAGTGATGAGCATTGCCGATAAAGTGTATCTTTTGGCCGATAGCCGTATTATCGCCAGTGGATCGCCGCAATCGTTGCGAGATAATCCAGACCCTTGGGTGCAGCAGTTTTTAGAAGGGCATGCCGATGGACCCGTGCCATTTCGTTATCCCGCGGGTGAGTTAAAGCAGGAGATTTTCGGTGATTAAAACACAAATCGCGGACATGGGTCGTCGAACCATGCGTGTGGCTGAGTCAATGGGCCGCGCCACCTTTGTGATGACCGGTGCGCTGGTGGGGCGTCCTCAACCGAGTAAAACCTTCCCACTGCTTATTCAACAACTCTATTCTGTCGGAGTACGCTCACTCGCGATCATTATTGTCTCCGGGTTATTTATCGGCATGGTATTAAGCCTGCAAGGGTATTTAGTCTTGTCGGACTTTGGTGCCGAGACCAGCCTTGGGCAAATGGTTGCTTTATCGTTACTGCGCGAGCTTGGCCCTGTGGTCACAGCGCTGCTATTTGCTGGGCGGGCGGGATCCGCGCTGACCGCTGAAATTGGCTTGATGAAAGCCACCGAGCAGCTATCGAGTTTAGAAATGATGGCGGTTGATCCGCTGCGTCGTGTTATTGCGCCCCGGTTTTGGGCCGGCGTCATCGCCATGCCCTTACTGGCGGTGATCTTTATGCTGGTCGGGATTTGGGGCGGCGAGCTGGTCGGGGTAGACTGGAAAGGCATTGATCATGGCAGCTTTTGGTCGGTGATGCAGGCATCGGTCGACCTTGGCTACGATGTGGGTAACGCGCTGATCAAAAGCCTCGTTTTTGCTATCGCCGTGACCTGGATTGCACTTTTTAACGGTTATGATGCCACGCCAACCTCGGAAGGGATCAGCCGCGCGACCACACGTACTGTGGTACATTCATCGCTGGCCGTACTCGGCCTAGACTTTGTCCTTACTGCACTCATGTTTGGGAATTAATCATGCAACAGAGTCGTAAAACAGAATTTTGGGTAGCTGCTTTGTGATCGCAGGGATTGCAGCGCTATTAGCCCTTGCGTTTCAAGTCGCCGATGTTCAGCGTTGGGGGCGGGCAGACACCTACACCCTCACCGCTGAGTTTGACAATATTGGTGGGTTAAAAGTGCGCTCCCCTGTCAAAGTGGGGGGCGTTACTGTTGGCCAGGTAACGGATATTTCGCTCAATCCAGACACCTATGTCCCACAAGTGACACTGCAAATCAGTGAAGAAGCGGGACGTTTCCCGGAATCGAGCTCGGCGTCGATCTACACTGCAGGGCTGCTGGGCGAGCAATATATCGGTATTACCCCAGGGTTTGTCGATGAAGCGCTCGGCATTGGCTATTTAGAGGCGGGAGAAAAAATCCAAGACACCAAGTCGGCCCTTGTCTTAGAAGATTTGATTGGTCAGTTCCTCTACAGCATGGGTGACAAGGAGTAAATGGCATGAGAAAGACACTTATCGCATTTGGCTCGGCGCTGAGCTTAATGTTAGTCAGCCTTGGACAGGCGGTACAGGCCAGTGAGCCGGTCGACCAATCCAACCCGTATCAGCTGATTGAACAAGTCGCAGAGAATACGTTTTCGCGCATACGCAAAGATCGCACCTTGCTCCGCGCTGATCCCGATTTATTACGTGATGTCGTCAAAGACGAACTCCTACCTTATATCCATACGCGCTATGCGGCGTCGCTGATATTAGGCGCCCAGTATTATCGCAAGGCAACGCCTGAACAGCGCGATGCATTTACCGAGGCCTTCACCGAGTACATGATTGCCTCCTATGCACAGATTTTACTCGAATATGACGACCAAACCATTGAGGTTCAAAAGGATAAACCGATTGATCCGAATGATAAAATTGTCAAAGTTCGTGTCGATATGACTGACGCATCACGTCCGCCTATTCGTATGGATTTTAGCTTACGTAAAAATACGCGGACAGGAAATTGGCAAGCGTATGACGTGACGGCTGAAGGGGTCAGTATGATCCAATCGAAGCAGTCTGAGTGGAAGACACCACTGCGTCGTGATGGTATTGATGCCGTGGTCGAACAATTAAAAGAGATCGCTAAGCGGCCCATCCGTCGTGAAGATAAGCAAAAACAGGATGCATCATGAGCGTCAACTTGACGGCTGGCAGCGAGCAGCACTATCACTTGTCAGGACGGCTTGATCGTGACACAGTGCCTGCCTTTTGGCGTCAGCGTCACCAATGGATCCCAACCGATAACGCCTTAACGTTAGACTTAAGTGCGTTATCACGTGTGGATTCAGCAGGAATGGCGATGTTGCTCCACCTTGATCGTACGCTGCGTCATCAAGGACAGCAGGTACGGTATCAAGGGATGCCTGAACAGCTAAAACTATTGTTAACGCTGAGTAATTTAGACACATTTTTTGACGATGCGGAGCATCAACAAGGAGTTTAAACGTGGAAGCAAGCGACGTTAAAGCCATTTTAGAGGCCGCTTTTTCAGAACAGGCTCAGTCAGTGGACGAGCTGCATGTGAAAGGTGATGGCAGCCACTTTGAGGTCATCGCTGTTGCAGAGATGTTTGACGGTATGTCACGCGTAAAAAAGCAACAAACGATCTATGGTCCGTTAACGGATCACATTGCGCGTAATGATATTCATGCGGTCAGCATTAAAGCGATGACACCGGCTGAGTGGGCACGCGATAAAAAGCTGATGCAGTTGTAAGAGGATATGATGCAAAAGTTTCGAGTGACGGGCAATGGCCCGCTTAAAGGTGATGTGGCCATTTCTGGCGCAAAAAATGCCGCCCTCCCGATTTTATTTGCTTCATTACTGGCTGAAGAGCCAGTCGAAGTCGCGAATGTCCCTAAGTTACGCGATATTGACACAACGATGGCCCTGTTATCACGCTTAGGGGCCAAGGTGAGTCGCAACGGGTCAGTGCATGTTGATGCCAGTGAGATTACTGAGCTCTGTGCGCCTTATGATCTCGTGAAAACCATGCGTGCGTCTATTTGGGCACTTGGGCCGTTAGTCGCTCGCTTCGGTAAAGGCGAAGTGTCTTTGCCTGGCGGTTGTGCGATTGGCGCGCGGCCCGTGGATTTGCACATTAACGGCCTTGAACAGCTCGGTGCCACCATCACGTTGGATGAGGGCTATGTGCGTGCAACTGTCGATGGTCGCTTGCAAGGCGCGCATATCGTGATGGACAAAGTCAGCGTCGGCGCGACAGTCACCATCATGAGTGCGGCGACGTTAGCGCAAGGTACCACGGTGATTGAAACGCGGCGCGTGAGCCAGAAATTGTCGATACGGCCAAGTTCCTCAACATGTTGGGGGCAAACGTCACGGGGGCAGGCACCGATCGCATTGAGATTGAAGGCGTAGAGCGTCTTGGCGGCGGTAAGCACACCGTGGTGGCAGATCGCATTGAAACCGGCACCTTCTTAGTTGCGGCTGCGGTGTCTGGTGGGCATATTGTGTGTCGCCATACCTCGCCAGAGTTACTCGAAGCGGTCCTTCATAAGTTGGAAGAAGCCGGTGCCAAGGTGGTGACGGGTGATGACTTTATCGAATTAGACATGACAGACCGTGAGCTCAAAGCCGTGAACGTGCGTACCGCGCCACATCCGGGCTTTCCAACCGATATGCAAGCTCAGTTTAGCTTGCTGAACTTGGTGGCCAAAGGCACTGGAATAATCACCGAAACCATCTTTGAAAATCGCTTTATGCATGTGCCGGAATTACAACGTATGGGCGCTCATGCAGAGATTGAAGGTAATACCGTGATCTGTGGTGATACCGATAGCCTAAGCGGGGCACAAGTGATGGCGACGGATCTGCGCGCCTCTGCCAGCTTGGTAATTGCCGGCTGTATTGCAAAGGGCGAAACCTTGGTGGATCGTATTTATCATATCGATAGAGGCTATGAGCGTATCGAAGATAAACTGCAGGCCTTAGGGGCTAAAATCGAGCGCATTGACGCCGATGAAGCGAACGAGTCCAGTGATATCGCAGGCTAATTGGCCTTCATGCCTTAACACAAAAAACGCCAGCCCTCACAGGCTGGCGTTTTTTTATGGGCGCGCATTTTCGCTATGCGTTGGCTAACGCTGCTGGCGTTCATCGCCCACTTTGACCGGCAAGGTCAGGGTTTCACCGTCTCTGATCAGCGTAATGTTAAGTGTTGAGCCAGGACGTGTATCGGTCACCATATCCATCGCACCGCGTGCACCGCGCACCGGCTTGTCATTAATTTGAATAATCAAATCTTGAGGCTGAATCCCCGCTTTTTCTGCAGGTCCGTCTTTATCAAGCCCAGCGACCATGACCCCACGTTGCTGCTCGGCATCTAATAATCGGGCCATCACCGGGTTTACATCACGGCCATCAATACCAATATAACCGCGGATCACTCGGCCATCGGCAATCAGTTTATTCATGATTTTTGCGGTTAAACGGTAAGGGATCGCAAAGGAAATGCCATAGGTTTCAAGGTCGGTTGCTTGTTGAAAAGAGGCGGTATTGATGCCGACGAGCTCACCGCGACTGTTTACCAGCGCCCCGCCAGAGTTCCCTCTGTTAATGGCCGCATCGGTTTGGAGAAAATCCTGGCGACCATAAAAGCTCATCCCGGTCCGGCCGGTAGCGGAAATGATGCCATAGGTGGTGGTTTGCCCTAAATTATACGGATTGCCGATGGCGAGCACGGTATCGCCCACCGTGGGTTGATAGTTTTGATTGACCGGGATCACGGGGAGATTTTCGGCTTGAATTTTGAGCACGGCTAAATCCGTACGCTGGTCTTTACCCACCATCTGTGCCGTGAAAATGCGCCCATCTTGCAAGGCGACGATCACTTGGTCGGCTTCGGCGACAACATGATAGTTGGTGACGATATAGCCTTTAGCGCTCATGAGCACCCCAGAGCCTAACCCTTGGGTATTAAGCTCTAATTTATCGTTACCGGTATAATTACGGGTGTAGATATTGACGACCGCCGGTGAGGCGCGCTTGACCGCATAGCTAAATGACACCAGTTCTGCCGTGTCTTGGCTGTCGCTTTCAATAAAAGACAGTTCGGATAACACGCCCGAGCGCAAATCAGGCACCGCGACTAATAGCAAGGCAGCCGTGACTAGGCCAATAACCACGGAACGAACAAGTAAAGCCAGCATAAACAATGCCATCCTCAAGCAAAACAAAGCGAAGCTAGAGAATAGCATTGTGAGGTCGGGTTGTGGAAATCATCACCGTCCTGGGCGGATAAAAAACTATGAGCCAATAAAAATGCCTGCCGACGTGGCAGGCATCAATATTAAGGTGTGAATAGACGCCGGTTTATCGAATCACGAGATAAAGCGAGCTGTTATCACGCACAATATTAAGGGCGAGCACACCCGGTTTATCCTCGAGCAGCTTGCGCAGATCGCCCAAGCTCTCTACTTTGTGTCGATTGACGCCAATAATGACATCGCCCGCGCGTAGTCCATATCGAGCGGCAAGCGAGCCTTCTTCAATCGTGGCAACTTCGACACCTGCTGGTTTCGCATCATGGTTTTTCAACTCTGCGCCAGCCAAAGCTTTGTGCAGGTTATCCGCTTTGGTTTGCGTTTGAGCCGCTTCTTTAAGGGTTGTTTCCACCTCGAGGGTTTCACCGTCACGGATCACGCCGAGCGCAACGGTTTTACCTGCCCCTAACGTCGCAATTTTGGCGCGTAACTCACTAAAGCTGCGAATACTCTTACCGTTGACAGAGACAATAATGTCACCGGCTTTGAGCCCGGCATCGTCAGCGGCAGAGTCAGGCATTACCTGACTAACAAAGGCGCCGTGCTGGGTGGCGAGCCCAAAGGCATCGGCTAACTCGGCGGTCAATTCCCGGCCAGTCACGCCAAGCATGCCGCGTCGTACCGAGCCATATTCGATGATTTGGTCGACCAAGCTTTTCGCCATATTCACCGGTATCGCAAAGCCAATCCCGACATTGCCGCCGTTCGGGCCCAAAATCGCGGTGTTGATCCCCATCAGTTCACCATTGAGATTGACCAGCGCGCCGCCGGAGTTGCCACTGTTGATCGCCGCATCGGTTTGAATAAAGTTCTCGAAGTTTTCTAAGTTCAAACCACTGCGCCCCAGTGCTGAGATGATCCCCGAGGTGACAGTTTGTCCGAGCCCGAATGGGTTACCAATCGCAACGGCAAAGTCACCAACACGTAAACGATCCGAATCAGCGAGTGGAATTTGCGTCAGATCTTTCGCATCTTCATCGAGCTGCAACAAGGCAATATCAGACATTTCGTCGCTGCCGATCAGGGTCGCATCGTATTCGCGGCCATCTTTGAGTTGGACACGGATCTCATCCGCATCATCAATCACATGATGGTTGGTCACGATATAACCTTTATCGGCATCAATAATCACCCCCGATCCCAAACCACGAAAAGGGCGCTCTTGGACTTGCTCAGACGGAACATTGGGACCAAAGAAAAACCGAAATGCATCAGGAATACGTTGCTTAGACACCTTATTGCCTTCCACCGCAATACTGACCACGGCTGGTGAGACTTTTTCCAACATTGGCGCCAAACTGGGCATGGCTTCACCGCTTACCGCTTGAGGCAAGGCGGCATAGCTTGGTAGAGGAGAAAGGGCCGCGCCAAGAGTTAGCGCGGCGACGCTAATTGCGAGTAAAGACTTTTTCATCATGGGTTAACTCCAATTGTCGACGTACCAATAGAGAGTGGGGACAATCTGAAAAAGTTCAATCCTCGATCAGCTGGCGCGGGGGCTATCGTCGCTTTTTAACAAGCCCGAGGCGCTGCCAGAATAGTCACGAGGTGGATGACTGGCGGTATCTACTTCCAGGTTGGTGATTTTCCCTAGACGCTTGGCAAAGGGGTTATCTTGGTCGGGCAAGTCAGGCATCAGATCCGACGATGTCTTGGCCATATGTTGATAGAGCTTATTGTAGTCTTTCGATAAGGTATCAAGCAGTTCAGCACTTTGCGCAAAGTGATCCACCAACTCTTGGCGGTATTGCTCGAGCTCGTAACGTGACTTTTCTAGCTCCCTTTTCATATTTTTTTGTTGTTTGAGATCGCGCGTGGTCATACGGGCAATAAAAAAGCCCACCGCGATACCGATGACGAGAAAGATCAGGCTATTAATCCAGGCCATAACTGCTCCTTGTGCTCTCACATTGACTGAACACCCTGGGTATCCGGGAGTCAGTCAGGGCAAGCGACATCACTTGCCTACGTATAATAATATCGTACATTTGCTGGTGGCTTAGCAAGATGAAACGTGTGTTCACTATACATGCCAGATCGCGAACGTGGTACTCCTATACGCGCGTATTTCTCTTTCTCGCTCGCGTGTTACTATGAAAACGATGGCGATAACCAACGAGGCTTTCAAGGAATGACGCCCTTAGAACATTATAATAACGATCTGACCCACCACCATTTTATCGAAGACCCCGCGCAACGTATGGCGGTCGAGAAACTCGATGAGCTCTACCACCGTTTACTCGCTCATCCCATCACCCCCACTACGCCGGAAAAGCGCAGCTGGTTGCCTTGGCGAAAGCGCGAACCGGCCTCTGTGACCCCAGTAAAAGGCCTATACTTTTGGGGTGGTGTGGGACGCGGGAAAACCTATTTAATGGATACGTTTTTTCACGCACTCCCTTTTGATAACAAAATGCGCATGCACTTTCATCGCTTTATGCATCGGGTACATCAAGAGCTAAGAATACTGGACGGCGAAGCGGATCCATTGCCGCAAATCGCCGATAAGTTTGCACAAGAAACCCGCGTGCTGTGTTTTGACGAATTCTTTGTATCGGACATTACCGATGCCATGATCTTAGGGACCCTGATGGAAGCGCTATTTGCCCGCGGGATCACCTTGGTCGCGACCTCAAATATCGTGCCTGATGAACTGTATTGGAACGGATTACAGCGCGCACGCTTTATGCCCGCCATTGACTTAATCAATCAGCACTGTGAGGTGGTCAATGTTGACTCAGGCGTTGATTATCGCCTGCGTACTCTGACCCAAGCGGCTATTTTTTATCACCCGCTTGGCGATACCGCTACCGAGACGATGCAGGCGTATTTCAAAAAACTCAATGGGGAAGGGGGGCAGCGCGACCAAGTGATAGACGTAAATAACCGCCCGCTACATACCATTGAAAATGGCGATGGCGTGGCGCATTTTAGTTTTGCTGAGCTGTGTCAGTCCGCCCGCAGTCAAACCGACTACATGGAAATTGCGCGGCTTTATCACACGGTATTAGTCGCTGACATGCCGCAATTACACAGTACACAAGACGATGCTGCGCGTCGGTTTATTGCGCTGGTAGACGAGTTTTATGAGCGTAGCGTCAAACTCATTATTTCAGCGGCGGTGCCACTCGATAGCCTCTATGATGGCGACCGTTTAGCGTTTGAGTTTAAGCGTTGCCAGTCACGCCTGATTGAAATGCAAAGCCATGACTATCTCGCATTGCCTCATTTGCCCTAAGGCTGTCTGCTGGCGAACAGTCAAACAATAACCAACTGAGAAAAACGGCGGAATTTTTTTGCGAAAAGGAGGTGATTTTTTCTCCACTCTTCCCTATAATCTCGCGACCCACCGTTACTGTTGAAAGGCTTTGGCCGGGTGTACCACCACTCGAAGGGGTGATGTATGGACGCTTAACAGTGGGAGCTTAGGCTCCTGAAGTGAAACTTATTAATCGGGTAATTATTAGCATGAAAACTTTCGTTGCTAAACCAGAAACTGTAAAACGCGACTGGTTCGTTGTAGACGCTGAAGGCAAAACGCTAGGCCGTCTGGCCACTGAAATTGCAACGCGTCTGCGTGGCAAGCACAAGCCAGAGTACACGCCTCACGTTGACACTGGTGACTACATTGTTGTTATCAACGCTGAAAAAGTGGCTGTAACTGGCCGCAAAAAATCTGACAAGATGTACTACAGCCACACTGGCTACATTGGTGGCATCAAGTCAATCAGCTTTGAAAAACTGATCGCGCAAAAACCTGAGCTGGTGATTGAAAAAGCCGTTAAAGGTATGTTGCCACGCGGTCCTCTAGGTCGTGCTATGTACCGTAAACTGAAAGTTTACGCAGGTTCTGAGCACAAGCACGCGGCACAACAACCGCAAGTACTAGACATCTAAGAGGAATAAAGCAATGGCAGAACAATACTACGGCACCGGCCGTCGCAAAAGCTCCGCAGCTCGTGTCTTCATCAAGCCGGGTAGCGGCAACATCGAGATCAACAAGCGTTCTCTCGACACTTACTTCGGTCGTGAAACCGCTCGCATGGTTGTTCGTCAGCCACTTGAGCTGGTAGAAATGACTGAGAAGCTTGACCTGTACATCACCGTTTCTGGTGGTGGTATCTCTGGTCAAGCAGGCGCAATCCGTCACGGCATTACTCGTGCCTTGATGGAGTATGACGAGTCACTACGTCCTGCACTACGTGCAGCTGGCTTTGTGACGCGTGATGCGCGTAAAGTTGAGCGTAAGAAAGTGGGTCTTCGTAAAGCACGTCGTAGCCCGCAGTTCTCGAAGCGTTAATCGACGTTATCGTCAGATTTGCTACAAAAAGCCTGGTGTTCACGCCAGGCTTTTTTTATGCAATTTTTTCTGATGTAACAAGGTAGGGCATTACCTCTTTATTCCCTTTTAAAACAGTGTATAAGCGCGCACTTTCCAACATTTTTATTACCCTTTACATAATTCTGTGCACACCGCTCACATTTGTTACAAAAAGGTAGCTTTATCTTGTCAAAAAGTAGGGTTTTCTCTATCATCTAGCCGACGTAATAGCAGCTAAGATTTAATCGAACTGATCCCAGTCAGCCGTTATTACATATTCGTTTTTAAGTAAGCCGTACGCTCCATGGACGCAAAGGACAAAATAAAAATCCAAGCGGGAGCACATGGGAGAATGTTGGATGAGCAATGCGCCAGTGAATACCGGCCGACGCCGCTTCCTGACTGCGACGACGTCAGTTGTTGGCGGTTTAGGGGCCGTAGCAGTTGCCGTGCCTTTTATTAAGTCATGGAACCCAAGCGCGAAAGCCAAAGCGGCGGGCGCGCCGGTCGAAGTCGATATCAGTAAGCTGCAAGACGGACAAATGATCCGTGTCGAGTGGCGAGGAAAACCTGTGTGGATTGTGCGCCGTAGCGACGCCGTGGTTGAGGAGCTTTCAAGCTTTGAAGACCAATTGCGCGATCCGCAATCAGCACAGCCGCAACAACCGGAATATGCAACCAACCAGCTCCGCTCTATTAAACCTGAAATTTTTGTCGCGGTTGGTATCTGCACCCATCTTGGTTGTTCACCAACCTATCTACCAGACAGCTTCAGTGAGCAAGTGAGTGGAGTGAAAGCCGGGTTCTTTTGTCCGTGTCATGGGTCAAAATTTGACATGGCTGGACGTGTCTTTCAAGGCGTACCTGCACCACTTAACCTGGTCGTTCCACCTTATATGTACTTGGACGACAAGCGAGTGCTGGTGGGACAAGATGAGGGGGCTGCGTAATGGAAAGTTTTGCTAACTGGATTGAGAAACGCCTTCCCGCGATGAATGCGTATCGCAAGCACATGACCGAGTACCCAATGCCGAAGAACTTTAACTTCTGGTATATGTTTGGTGTGCTCGCGATGATTGTTCTGGTTAACCAAATTGTTACCGGGATTTGGCTAACCATGAACTACAACCCTTCAGCGGAAGGTGCGTTTGCCTCTGTTGAATACATCATGCGTGATGTCGAGTACGGTTGGCTGCTCCGATATATGCACTCCACTGGGGCCTCGGCGTTCTTCGTGGTGGTGTACCTGCACATGTTCCGCGGCCTTATTTATGGCTCTTACCAGAAGCCGCGTGAGCTACTGTGGCTGTTTGGGATGCTGATCTTCTTGGTGTTAATGGCAGAAGCGTTCATGGGCTACCTGCTGCCATGGGGACAGATGTCTTACTGGGGAGCACAGGTTATCATCTCCTTGTTTGGTGCGATTCCTGTGATTGGTGATGACTTAACGCTTTGGATCCGCGGTGATTACGTGGTATCAGGTGCAACCTTGAACCGCTTCTTTGCGCTTCACGTGGTGGCCTTGCCGATTGTCTTGCTGCTGTTAGTCGCGTTGCACGTCTTAGCGTTGCACGAAGTGGGCTCCAACAACCCAGATGGTATCGACACCAAACTGCCTAAAGGCGAAGCGGATGACGATGGCCAGCAGTCACAGTTTACGTTCCACCCTGATTACACCAAAAAATATAAGATCATCGACTCGATTCCTTTCCATCCATACGGCACGGTGAAAGATCTCATTGGCGTGGGTGTGTTTGGTATCTTGTTCGCGTATGTGATTTTCTTTAACCCTGAGATGGGCGGTTACTTCCTTGAGCCACCGAACTTTGAGGCCGCGAACCCGCTGAAGACCCCTGAGCATATTGCTCCGGTTTGGTACTTCACGCCTTTCTATGCAATTTTGCGTGCGATTCCTGACAAGCTGATTGGTGTTATCGCCATGGGTGCGTCGATTGTGGTGCTGTTTTTGTTGCCATGGTTAGATCGTTGTCGCGTGCGTTCGTATCGCTACCGTAGCAAACTGCACTTGGCAAACATTGTGCAATTTGTGATTGCGTTTGTAGCTCTCGGCATTCTGGGCGCGTTGCCAGCGACTCCAACGTACACCTTGCTGGCGCAGATCTTCAGCTTCTGTTACTTCATGTTCTTTGTGCTGTTGTTCTTCTACAGCAAAAATGAGGCAACAAAACCGCTACCAGAGAGGGTGACATTCAAATGAGAAAATGGATTGTAATCTTGTGCGCGCTGTTGCCCTCTTTGGCAATGGCCGCGGGCGGTAACGTTCACTTGGACGACGCCAACAACGATTTAACGGACAAAGCCTCATTGCAACGTGGCGCAAAAATGTTCATGAACTACTGCTTCGGCTGTCATGCCACGCAGTATCAGCGCTATCAGCGTGTCGCAGAAGATCTGAACATTCCACAAGACTTGATGGAAGAACACCTGATTGTCGACAAGAATGCGGACTATGGTGAGTTAATGACTAACGCCATGAGTCAAGAGTCGGGTGCACAGTACTTCGGTGCGCCAGCGCCTGACTTGACGCTGGTCGCGCGTGTACGTGGTACTGACTGGATCTATACCTATCTGCGTTCATTCTATGTTGACCCATCGCGTCCGTTTGGCGTGAACAATACGGTATTCCCTAACGTGGGCATGCCGCATGTGCTTGAAGAGCTTCAAGGCACCCCACGTAAAGTGTACGAAACACGCATGGTGGATGGTGAGCCGGTTGAGGAATTTGTCGGCCTGCAGTCTGACGGCAATGGCGAGCTGAGTGAGGGCGAGTATGATAATGCCGTCCGAGACTTGGTCAATTTCCTCGAGTATTCCGGTGAGCCGGTGAAGCTTGAGCGCCAGCAACTCGGTTGGTGGGTGATCGGTTTCTTCGTGGTATTCTTGATTTTGGCTTACTTCCTTAAGAAAGAATATTGGCGCGATGTGCACTGATCGGTTAATCTAGTGTGTTGCTAATCCGCAATGGGGGCTTGTAGTCCCCATTGCTTTCTATTGATATTGAACATCCTGGAGGGGTTGATGGCTGTTGCTGCCAATAAACGCTCGGTGATGACGTTATTCTCTGACGCATCTGATTTATATAGTCATCAGGTACGCATCGTCCTCGCAGAGAAAGGTGTCAGTGTAGAAATCGAGCTGGTGGATCCGAATAATCTGCCAGAAGATCTGGTTGACTTAAATCCTTATAACTCTGTTCCAACCTTGATTGACCGTGAGTTAGCGCTGTATAACGCAGACATCATCATGGAATACTTGGATGAGCGTTTCCCTCACCCGCCATTGATGCCGGTTTATCCTGTCGCGCGTGCACAAAGCCGCTTGATGATGTATCGCATTAAGCGTAACTGGTATACCTTGGTGGATCAGATCATGCAGGGCAGTGCGGATGAGGCGGATAAAGCCCGTAAGCAATTACGTGAAGAGCTCCTGGCTCTGGCGCCTGTCTTTGCCGAAGATCCTTACTTCTTAAGTGAAGAATTTAGCCTTGTTGATTGCTACTTAGCGCCACTTTTATGGCGTTTACCTGCACTGGGTATCGAACTGACCGGTCAGGGCTCAAAGCAAGTCAAAGACTACATGACGCGTCTGTTTGAGCGTGATTCGTTTCTCGCCTCACTGACAGAAGCTGAACGTGAAATGCGACTAACAGGTCAATAATGTCTACATCTGAATTTGCCATGACACCGCGCCGTCCTTATTTGGTTCGGGCGTTTTACGACTGGTTACTGGACAACGATCTCACGCCACACATTGTGGTCGATGCGACCTTACCAGGGACGCAAGTACCGTTTGATTACGTCAAAGACGGGCAAATTGTACTGAACATCGCCCCTCGAGCAGTCGGTAATCTTGAACTCAGTAACGAGCATGTGTGCTTTAACGCGCGCTTTGGCGGTAAACCGCAGCAAGTGATGGTGCCAATGGCAGCCGTGCTTGCACTGTATGCGCGTGAAAATGGCGCCGGGACCATGTTTGAAATGGAGCCTGCCTACGCCAACGCTCATGACGAGATGTTCGAGGACGAGACGTTCGAACCGGCACCGACCGAAGAGGACGAGCCATCGCTTGTCTCTGTTGACAGTGTTGACGATCCAGACGCACTGCCACAGGCCGATGACGAACCAGAAGCGCCAGCGGCGCCGAGTAAAAAAGGCAAGCCGACGCTTACCGTGGTGAAATAACCACTTGGCAGGTTAAACGATGACAAAAAACCAGCATCTCGATGCTGGTTTTTTTATGTGTTACGCACGCGGCAGGCGCAGTGCAAGCGCGCCCGCAACCGAGCACCCTCGCACTAGGGCTAGACAGCGAGGACTAGTGACGCTCGGTCATGATCTCGCGTGAGAATACCTTCTCACAGTACTTGCAGCAGAGCTTCACATCGTCTGCCTCCGTGAGCACTCGGAATGAGCTATCGACAGCCGGCTCGCCATGGGTAATGCAGTTAGAGTTTGGGCAGCTAAACACCCCTTGAATCACCTCAGGCAATGTCAGCGGCAGCTTGGCGACCACTTGATAATCTTCAATTTGATTCACCGTTGCCTGTGGCGCGTACAGGGCAAGCTGACTGGCTTGATCTTCGCTGATCACCACGTTCTCGATTTTGATCAAATCTTTACTGCCGAGCGCCGACGAAGGAAGATTCAAACCAATAGTGATCCGCTGATCGCTACCATGCATTTGAAACAGGTTTAAGATCTTAAAGCCAATGTGCGCGGGGATATGATCAATCACAGTGCCGTGGCAGATCGCTTCGACTTGTAGTTTATTATCCGTGCTCATTTTGCAACTCCTTCAACCTGTTCATTTAACACCAGCGCGAGTAGAGCCTCTCGGGCATACACCCCATTTTCTGCTTGCTCAAAGTAATACGCGTGCGGGGTTTTATCGACATCAACGGTAATTTCATCCACGCGTGGCAGCGGATGCATCACCTTCATATTCGGCTTGGCATCACGCAGCATGCCGGCACTTAAAATAAACGCTGATTTAATGTGGGCGTATTCTGACTCATCAAAGCGCTCTTTTTGCACCCGTGTCATGTAAAGTACATCTAACTCAGGCACCACATCGCTAATGCTACTGTGTAGGCTATACGGGTGGCCGCCCGCGGCAAGTTCATCAAGCAGGTGCTCTGGCATGGCGAGTGCATCCGGGGCGATGTAAAAGAAGCGGTTGCCCTCAAACTTTGATAACGCCTGGGTCAGCGAATGCACGGTACGGCCGTATTTGAGATCTCCCACCATGGCGATATTTAAGTTATCCAAGCGGCCCTGGGTTTCGTAAATCGAGAACAAATCGAGCAAGGTTTGGGTCGGGTGCTGATTCGCGCCGTCGCCACCATTCACCACCGGCACGCCTTCAGAAAACTCAGACGCTAATCGCGCAGCGCCTTCTTTTGGGTGACGCATGACAAAGCCATCAACGTAAGAAGAAATCACACGGACCGAATCAGCCAAGGTTTCGCCTTTTTTGCCTGACGAGGTATTGCCGCCGTCGGGAAAGCCAATTACCGAGCCGCCAAGGCGCTGAATCGCGGTTTCAAAGGACAACCGAGTGCGGGTTGACGCTTCAAAAAAGCAGCTAGCAATCACTTTATTTTTTAACAGCGTCGGGTTCGGGCGGGCTTTAAGTTCGCCCGCCGTGGCAACGATTAACTCTAGCTCGTCGCGGCTGAGCTCGGGAATGGAAATAATATGTTTGTGATAAAGCGTATTGGCCATAACGCGAGTCCCTTTCTTTGCAGTGTGCTACAGGCAAAAAAAACCTCCGAAACGGAGGCTTTTACGATCACGACCAATGCGAATGCCGTCCCGCGATGGGGCGGATAAATCGCTGTTTGTGGGTGGAATAACCAACATAACTTCTGGCCGTGTAGTGAAATCTGGCCGAATTATACGCCCCTATTTGTGCTGTGCAAGCAAAAGTGCAATCGTTTACGCGCTTGCTTTGACGAGTGTGGCAATCATCACAGCCTTGATGGTATGGAGGCGGTTCTCGGCTTGATCAAAGACGATCGATTGCGCTGATTCAAATACCGCGTCGGTCACTTCCAGGCCATTGAGCCCGTATTGATCGGCAATTTGTTTACCCACGCCGGTCTCGTCATTATGAAACGCGGGCAAGCAGTGCATGAACTTGGCATCTGAGTTCTCGGTGGCGGCCATCAAACCGGGGTTGACTTGATAAGGGGTGAGATCCGCCACCCGCTGCGCCCAAACCGATTCTGGCTCGCCCATCGACACCCAGATGTCGGTATAAATAAAATCACAGCCTTTCACCGCCGCCGTATCTTCCGTGAGTGTGATCGTTGCTCCAGTACTGGCGGCAATATCTTGGCAGGTGGCAATCAAATCCGCCTCAGGCCAATAGGCTTTAGGGCCAATCAGGCGTAAATCCATCCCCATTTTCGCCGCGCCCACCATCAACGAATTGCCCATGTTATTGCGCGCATCACCCACATACGCAAAAGCGATTTGATTGAGCGGCTTGTCACTGTGCGCTTGCATGGTGAGTAAATCCGCCAGTACTTGAGTGGGATGAAAATCATCGGTAAGGCCATTCCACACCGGCACACCGGCATGGGCGGCTAAGGTTTCTACTACCTCTTGACCAAACCCACGATACTGAATGCCATCGTACATTCTCCCTAACACCCGCGCGGTGTCCTTCATGGTCTCTTTATGGCCAATTTGGCTGCCGCTGGGACCGAGATACGTAACTTGTGCGCCTTGATCAAACGCCGCCACTTCAAACGCACAGCGCGTACGGGTTGAGGTTTTCTCAAAAATAAGGGCAATGTTTTTGCCCGTCAGCTGTGGGGTTTCCTCACCACAGGCTTTGGCCGCTTTAAGGGCGGCGGCATCATCAATCAGATCGTGGATTTGCTGAGGTGACAAGTCGAGTAAGGTGAGCAGTGATTGCTGGTAGAGGTCGCTTTTCATATTTATCCCTAAATGACGCGCTATATTGAATATTAAATCGATATTTGTATTTAATTATTCCTTGATGGTAAAGCGCGTGTCAGCAAGATGCAAGCGACAAAACCGAGCGTAAAGGCCATCAATTAACCATTAACACACCGTTTTGAAGGTTTTCTGACCGCAGGAGGGGGATTTAATCAAGCACTGACAATGCTGATAAATTGGCGACAAACGACACAATCCTTTTACCGCCTTATAGCGAGGGAATGACAGGGCAGTGCGACGAGTGCGAGATAGTGTTTCTGTCCTCAAGGGCAACGACACTATTAGGAAGGAGAACACCATGAAAACACACAACCAAGCACTGACTCTTAGCGCACTGATGATGATAGTTGGCCTAGCGGGCCCGGCAATGGCGAATGACGAGCCGATGCAGCCTGCAGACGGCCAGCCAGCGGTGACTTGCCCTGAAGGTGGCACGGATTGCGACACCCAGCCAATACCAGAAGACGACAACAGCGCCTGGCCACCGGAAGAAGAAACCTGGCCCGCCGATGACAACAGCGAAGACCCCGCCATGCAGTAAGTGGTGTCACAGAACTCAGTAAGCAAAGCATGAGTGCCGTCACACTGGCGGCGCTTGTTTTGCCACCACTGCGCTAAGTGCTCAAAAACCATACTGAATTGACCCCCCTTACAACTAGACACCCTGTTTGCCTTCCCCTATAATCCCAGTCCACTCGGCCCCTTAGCTCAGTGGTTAGAGCAGTCGACTCATAATCGATTGGTCCCCAGTTCAAGTCTGGGAGGGGCCACCAGATTCTAGAAGGTTAGTAAGCGTAGTGTTTACTAACCTTTTTTTGTACCTGACGATTTTGGGTCAGGTAATGGGTCAGGTAAGCCCCGATCACGCACTCTTCCCTATCTTCTCCCAATACTAATTCGAATACTACGCTGTTGCCAAATGTGTCCTTCTGGCGGATAAATCTCTCCCATGGAGCACAAAGATAGATTGAACTCGCAAACCAATCATAAGTGACTTAAATTGCACTTATAGGTGATTTCGTATACATTTATCGCAAAAGTGAGTTATAGTGAACTTATGTGGTGAGGCGAACTTAAAAGTAACAAAAGTACATTTAAAGGCACTTATGAAAAAAGGTAAGAGTGTAAAGGCACAACCTATGCCTGATTTGAATACCGAGTTCAGTATGGAAACGCTGGGGAGCGCTATTCGCTCAAAGCGCACCGATAGAGGCTGGCGTATTGATGATCTCGCTTCAAAAGCCAATTTATCTCGCAGAACAGTCATGAAGATAGAAAAAGGCGATACCAGTGTCACCTTTGCCAATGTACTTGTCCTCATGGACACCTTAGGGCTGTCATTACGCCTTATCGACCTAAACCTATTTGCTCGTCCACATAGCCAAATAACCTCTCACGCTGAAAACAGCGTGATAAGCAGTGAGGACGGTTGGTATGAGTAAGTTACAACAGCTAGACGTGTTTATCGGTACGAATACCAAAATTGGCCGTTTGATTCTCCCCGTCGGAACAGAAACAGAGTTCTCATTCATCTATGAAGATGAATGGAAACACACGGGGTTCCCGATTTCACAACACATCCCTTTCGTTGATCAGGCTTCGCCACGCAGTATCGAGAACTATCTCAGAAACCTCCTTCCTGAAGGAGAAGCCTTTGAGGAAATGATACAAAACACCACCATCTCCAAAAGCAACACGTTCGGACTAATTCGTAAGCTTGGTGCGGAAACATCTGGTGCATTATCTTTTCGAGTGCCAGGTTCGGAGCCTCAAGAAACCAGCTTTAGACCTGTACCTAATGAGGAGTTGGTAGACCGATTAGAGCGTAACTTAGCGCCATTGGTTTATTGGGATGGCAAGGTTCGCCTTTCGGTTGCAGGTGTGCAAAATAAGTTAAACGTACTTAAGCGCGGCGATGAATGGGGGTTTGGGGAAGGCAAATTAAGTTCAAACTACATTCTGAAGTTTGAAAGCGGTAAAGCACCGTGTATTGCTGTTAATGAGTTCTTCTGCATGACATTAGCCAAGCTAGCTGGTTTGGACGTCGCTAATGTTGAGTTAACTCGCATTGGGAAGACGAGGACACTGAGCATAGAGCGGTTCGATCGAGCCTATATCGCGACTCGTGATGTCGTTCAACGAAAGCATGTGATTGATGGTTGTCAGGCAACTGACTTACCTCCAGGCTACAAATACGAGCGTCAGAATGGGGATGAAGGCGATGGCGTGTATATGCGTGATGGCGTTTCTTTCCCGCGTCTACTGAGCGTCAAAACCATAGACACGGTAACCACCAATCTAAAACTTACCCAATGGATGCTCTTTAATCTCGCAACGCTAAACTATGACGCTCATGGTAAAAATATTAGCTTCTTCGTCACCCCTAAAGGCCTAGAGCTGACCCCTTTTTATGACTTAGTGAACATAGAAGCCATTGCTCAAGAGGGAGCAAAGCGCAATTCGCGAAGCGGTAAGTTGTCTGCTGATGAGGGGCGGGCCGCCAGTATCCCTCAATATTTTGCAATGTCGATTGGCGATTGGAAAAGTGAAGACTTTCAAAATCCGCCGAAAGGCAACTTCCAACGTCCAATCACCAGCTATGATTTAGCTGAGTTCGGTGCTCTGCTCGGTTATTCAGGCACCAAAATGGCTTCCATAACGGTAGAAACCGTTGGTGCTATAAAAAATGCCCTGAAGGAAGCGGTTGACCTTACCGAAGCTCAAGGAATCGACGATGGGGAACGTGAACACATAGAGCTATGTGTGTCACTCATCCAAACAGAGTGTGCATACTTGCTAACGCAAGCCGACAGTGTTCCTGAAATGAGTGAGCTTCTTTAATGGCGAATGCAGAGTAACCAAACTCGACAAGTTTAGCTTGATGGTTTTGTCACGACTTCTGTTCAGGGGTCGAGCTCAGTATGCATTCCCACGCAGGAGCGTGGGAACGAGTAATCGTCGCCAATGATACCACTGACGTTAAAGTACGCGTAGGTCGGCATAAGCGCCTTCTCGATCGCGCAAGCTGGGTGTGATTTCCGCCGCGCGCCCGTTGCACGGCGCCATCGGACATCAAAGCCAAAGATTAACCTCGATGTTAAATTTGGCGCCAATCGTAACAGGCGCAGTGCAACTGGCGCCCAGGTGGTATAATGCATCATAGTTGACATCTTGCAGGGGCTTGTGTCACCTACGCCAATGGCACCATCGATGTATAAATTTTGTCATTGTAGTGGCCAACTAACATTGGCCACGGTGTTAGATCGTGTAAGAACAGAGATCCGTTCAGCAGAATCAGAGTAACCAAACTCGACAAGTGCGGCTTGATGATTTTGTCACGACTTCTGTTCAGGGGTCGAGCTCAGTATGCATTCCCACGCAGGAGCGTGGGAACGAGTAATAGAGATCCAGGGCAGTAAAGTCACAGTGAAAAAACGCAGCCCCACGGCTGCGTTTTGTTTATCTCACTCAATGAAACCAAGCCTGTGTTATTGAATCGGCTCGATGGTCAGTGGCTCCCAGGTTGCCATGGCATTGCCGCCGGCGCCGTATTGGTCTGGGTATGCACGGCCTTTAAGCAGGGTGTAGTACACATCAACAAAGTCATCATCGTTGGTCAGCCAGCCGTCGGGGATGGCTTCGATGATTTTTCCGGTGATTTGCGTGACCACGCCATAGGCTTGCGCTTCCAAGTCGGGGATCGCGGCTAGGATGTCGCTCGCCACCTCGTTAAGTTTCAGCGCCAGCTCTTTGTAGTTGGTGCCGTCGTCTTGCTCCATTAAGATCACGTCTGCCGCGCCCCAGCGATAACGATCCCAATGGATCATCACTTGGTTGGGGTAATAGGTAGTTTTGTCGTAATCCAAATACGGCATATCGACAATGTCGAGCGTTGGTTCGTCACGGCTTGGGTTCACACCGGTGACAATGGCATACACTTCTGCCGCGCCGGAGATCCACGGTTCTTTGTCGTCGGCCAGGCGGATGGTTTTTAGCACTGTGGTGTCAATGGGTTGTGGCTCCGCCGCCATCATTGGGGCGCTGCGACGGACACGTGGCGCAGGGTTTTGCTCCGCGAGGGTGCGGCGCATCACTTCTAGGCCAGCTTTGAGGGAGGCTTTGCCATTGGTATCGACAACCAAAACAGGACGATCAGGCATTTGATAGACGTCTAGCCAGTGGGTGTTGCCCTCAGTGTCAAAGGCCTCAATCTGGGTCCAGCTTTTTCATCACCGGCCGGCTCAAAGGCAAACAAAGGCGCTTGGCCGGCTTGCCAACGCGCGAGCATGCTTGGGTCGGCTAAGCGTACTTCGAGCAGTTGGTCGGCGACGTCTTCGACGCCTTGCGCCTCACGCAATGCACGGTCAGCGCTGTGCAGCTGAGCATCCAGGCTACGTTTGCTGCGTGAGCTACGCGCTTGAGGCTGTGTCAGTGCCGATAAGGGGGCATTTAAGCCATAACTATTAATATTGCGCTGTAGCGTTGGGGCAATTTGCGCATAGTCTTGGCTGAGTTGTTTGGCGGTGTCGCGCTTGACTGTGACCACTCGGTGATCTGCATTGCCGGCAAAAGCGGGGGTAAAAGCGTGGGTAAAGCCGACCAATAGCAGCGAAATCAGTATTTTCTTATTCATCGCATGTCCTCTTGTGTACTTCAACTGACGTTAGCGAACTAACGTTTGTATAGTGCGATGTCTTTGTCCCAACACGCTATGTGTAAAGCGAAGGGGTGAGAGTACCGTTCATAAAAAACGTGTAACCTTGTTGCGACGTTAATCATTTCTGGTACTAGAGTAAATGCTCACTCATAAAAAAGCATGATAGTGGAATGAGGTCTCTTTACCGAGCATTTGGCCGTTTTTTAATAACATCCTGATAATGATAAAGAAGTGACGATGCGGCGTTAAGGCCGGTTGGCGGGCGTGAATACGAGAGGTTGCCGTTAAACATAACAGTAGACGGTAAAATAAAGCCGCTGGCGAGGCAGCGGCTAAACTGAAACGGGCGAGAGTTAGATACCGTCGCGTTCTAGCGGACAGCTCATGCAGCGTGCACCGCCTCGGCCTCGGCCGAGTTGGTCGCCGGGAATAGAGAGCACTTTAATGCCGGCTTTATCATATTTTTCATTGGTGTAGGTATTGCCTTCGTAGCCAATCACGACGCCTGGGCGCACGGTCAGCACGTTGTTGGCATCGTTCCATTGCTCACGCTCGGCGGCATAGCTGTCGCCGCCGGTAGTAATGATGTTTAACGGGCCGACATCCAGCGCTTTTTCAATCGCGGTGAGGTAGCAAGACTGTGCTTCCACGTTAAGGCTGTCTTCCCCTTTACGGTTAAGCGCCAGCAAGGCAAATCAGGGCGCATCACCGTGGGGTAGACTGAGAAAGTATGGATATCCATGTGGGTCATCACGGTATCCAGGTGCATGCATGAGCGGTTTTTCGGCAATTGCACCGCAATCACTTCTTTGGCTTGACCGCTAAACAGTAGGCTACGCGCTAATTGCTCAACCCCTTGAGGCGTGGTGCGCTCGGACATGCCAATCAAGACCGCGCCGCGGCCAATGACCAGCACGTCGCCACCTTCAATCGCGGCGTTGTCGTAATCGCGGACCTCATCACCGAGGTAATTGACAAATTGGCTTTGCGCGAACTCAGGATGCCAGCGGTAAATGGCGCGCAAGTGATTGGTCTCTCGCTGGCGGGCGGATTTCGCCATTGGGTTGAGTGAGACGCCGCCATACACCCAGCAGGAGGTATCGCGGGTAAACAGATGGTTGGGCAGCGGCTCAATCACGAAGTCGGTTTTGTCGTGCATCGCTTGCATCATCGAGGATGATTGCACGGGTAAATCGATATAACTTAAGCCACCGAGCAGAATGTCCGCGAGCGTGTTGTGGTCGATATCGGCCATGTAGGCGCGCACATCGTTGGCAAATTGATAGCCAAGACGGTATTGGTTGAGCTGGGTGTCGAGCAGCCATTGCTTGGCATCAGGTTCGGCTAATGTCTCAACCAGTAAGTCGTGCAGTAGGTGCACCTGCACGCCTTGATCCGTGAGTGTGCGGGCGAACATATCATGCTCTTCGCCGGCACGCTCTACCGCCAGAACATCATCAAACAACAAATCGTGGCAGTTAGATGGCGTTAGGTGGTTTAACGCTCGTTCAGGGCGATGAAGCAGAACGCGCTTCAGTTGCCCAACTTCGGATCCAACGTAAAACTCACTCATGGTAGGTCCTCTTTTTCCTTAATACGGGCCAGGCAATGAGACAAACAGCGCCTTGCACATCCGGGATGTGTGCTCACCGATAAGGTGGGAATGCGGGCCGTTTGCACAGGGTGGGCGTGTCTCATGTCCTCCTTGGATGGTCGAATAATGACAACCTTCCGAGGGGAGGTCAATGTTACAAATCACTAACAATCTCGCCAAACTAACAAGGTCACAGAAAATTCATCAACTTGGCGGTTTTATCGTCAGCTTCGCGGTGAGCGAACGTGGCATTTTTGCCGAAACCGTGCCATATTGCGCCCGTATTCATTTTCTGGAGTCGCGCTTATGTCACAGGCTGAACTGATTGAACAACAACACCAAGAAACGCGCATGATTATCGAGGAGCTTCTCGCCGACGGCAGTGATCCGGATGCGTTATATACCATTGAGCACCATTTATGCGCCGATACCTTTGCGGCGCTGGAAGATGCGGCGGTCGAGGCCTTTAAAATGGGCTTTGAGGTAGCAGAGGCTGAAGAACTCGAGCTGGAAGAGGGCGGCACGATTGTTTGCTTTGATGCGGTCATGGAAACCGCCTTGAATGCCGAACGTATTGATGAGCAGGTAGAAAAGTTGGTGGCGTTGGCCGACAAGCACAACATTGATTACGACGGCTGGGGTACCTATTTCGAGTCGGATGAAGACGAAGAAAGCCCAGAAAGCGAGTAAATTTACTCGCACCAGTAAGCCTCAAAAAGCCATGTTAGCGTGGCTTTTTATTTGCCTGAACTTGTTTACAGCACCTTTATCATGGTGACTTCACAGCTGTCGTGACCGGTGTTTCCCATCCTAGGACACGGCACAAAACCGAGTGACTGATACAAGGCAATGGCGGCGGTGAGGTTGGCGGTGGTCTCGAGGTAGCAGCGCTGATAGCCCCATTCTCGCGCCGTATCCATCGCCTTGACGGCTAACCGCTTTGCGATCCCTTTGCCGCGTAATGTTGGCAGAAAGTACATCTTCTGTAGTTCACACACACCATCGTGCCCAGGCAAAGGGGCGACACCGCCACCGCCGAGGATCACTCTATCTGCTTCAATCACCCAATAGGCGGCATGCGGGTGCGTATATTGTTCGCTGAGATAATCGAGGGTGGGATCGGCCACGCTAAATCCGGCATCGGCACTAAGACCATGCTCGGCAGAGACGCGACGAATGACATCGGCAATGGCAGGGTTATCGCTCGGCGCAATTAAGCGCACGTCGAGGGACGCAGGGGCGTGTGAGTCAGCCTTGCGTAAATTTTGGGGGCAATCCTTAGCCATTAAAACACTCCGGATAATAGATTTATCGACAATCTATCTCACTGAGATGGCTTTCACAACTCAATCGCGATACAGGCAAGGCGGCGATCATTGCGTGTTGTTCGGCGTCACTATCCCCGGTGTGGTTTTAGTGGTGGTGGCCAAGGTGCACCGGCGCGGGTTTTACCCCATGACGGCGCTGCCAGATTTTTCATGGAAAAAGTAAGCTAATGTATTGATGCTTGGCTCAACCAGTGCTAATGCACCACCGACTAACCAATCACCGCTGATCAAATAGCCGACCAAGAAAGCGACGTTAAAGTGGATCACCGCAAAGCTGGCGGTTTTAATCACCGGACGCGCTTGACGGCTTAGTTTCCAGATTTTTTCGTGCAGATAAAAGGCACCCGTGTTGACCGTTGGCTCGGTCATGGCAATTAAGCTACCTAAAATGATATCGCCGGTGAGCACATACGCGACCGTAAAGGCGATCGAAAAGTGGATAGCGGCAAAACTGAGTGTCTTTTTCATGGTGTAGCTCCTTCGCGGCAACACGCGTTTAATCAACAATGACAGTATGTACGGCTCATGTCGATAAATAAAAACGGTTCTCACTATCTTTTAGATAGAGAAGGGCTATCAAAGGCGATCAGTGCTGGGTACAACAACCGTTGAGAAAGTGACCAAGCCAATTGTGTCCTGGTGTTGGGCATAAAAAAAGCCACGCCGATTGGCGTGGCTTATCACAGGGTATCGGTAAGACCGATGAACTATAACGCAGCGATGGTGACCTTTTGCTCACCGAGCTTGGTTAAGGTGTCACGATAGCCATCGAGCTTTTCACGCTCTTTCGCTACCACGGCTTCGGGCGCTTTAGCGACAAAGCCTTCATTGCCAAGCTTACCTTCAACACGCTTGATCTCACCTTCGATTTTGGCGATCTCTTTGTCCAGACGCGCCAGTTCGGCATCTTTATCAATCAAGCCCGCCATTGGGATCAAGATCTCAGCGCTGCCAACCAAGGCAGACGCACAGGCCGGTAGCGTTTCGCTGCCGTCCAGTACCTTGAAACTGCCCAGTTTGGCCAGTGCGTTTAAGGTGGTGCTGTTGCTGCTCGCACGATCAGCATCACGTGAATCGGCGGCTTTTAGCATTACGTCAAGCGGTTGGCTTGGCGCAATATCGTACTCAGCACGTAGGTTACGGATGCTGACGATAAACTGCTTCACCCACTCAATATCTTCTGACGCTTGGGTGTTCACGTGGCTTTGATCAAATTGCGGCAGAGGCTGCTGCATAATGGTGTCGCCTTCCACGCCGTTTACCAGCGGTTTAACGCTCTGCCAGATCGCTTCGGTGATGTAAGGGATCACAGGGTGCGCCAGACGCAAGGTTTTCTCCAGCACGGTGATCAAGGTATAACGGGTGGCACGCTGTTGTGCGTCGTCACCTTTCCACAGCACCGGCTTGGTCAGCTCCAAGTACCAATCGCAGAATTGATGCCAGATAAACTCATACAAGACGCCCGCCGCCATATCGAGACGGTAGTTGTCGAGGTGGGTGTTAAAGTCTTTGGCCGCTTGTTGGAACTGAGACTCGATCCACTGATCGGCATTTGAGAAGGTCATCTCGCCGCCGTTCATGCCGCAATCTTGCGCTTCGGTGTTCATCAGCACGTAACGGCTGGCGTTCCAAAGTTTGTTACAGAAGTTGCGGTAACCTTCCAGACGCTTCATGTCCCAGTTGATGTCACGGCCGGTAGAGGCCAGTGCCGCCAAGGTAAAGCGCAAGGCATCGGTGCCGTGGGCGTCGATGCCGTTTTCGAAGGTTTTGCGGGTCGCCTTCTCGATTTTTTCAGCCAGCTTAGGCTGCATCATGTTACCGGTGCGCTTGGCAACCAGATCATCAATACCAATGCCGTCAATCATGTCGAGTGGGTCAAGCACGTTGCCTTTCGACTTCGACATCTTGGCGCCACTTTCATCGCGAATCAGGCCGGTCATGTAGATGGTTTTGAACGGGACTTGTGGCTTGCCGTTTTCATCTTTAATGAAGTGCATGGTCATCATGATCATGCGCGCCACCCAGAAGAAGATAATATCGAAGCCTGACACCAATACATCGGTAGGATGGAAGGTTTTCAGTGCATCAGTATTTTCTGGCCAGCCGAGGGTGCCGAATGTCCAAAGCGCCGATGAGAACCAGGTATCGAGCACGTCTTCGTCTTGGCGCAGCGCGACGTCGTCGCCAATCTGGTTGTCACGACGGACTTCGTCTTCATCGCGGCCCACATAGACATTGCCGTGATCGTCATACCAGGCAGGAATGCGGTGACCCCACCAAAGCTGACGCGAAATACACCAGTCTTGTACATCGCGCATCCAGGCAAAGTACATGTTTTCGTATTGCTTGGGCACAAACTGAATGTCGCCATCTTCTACCGCTTTGACTGCCGGCTCGGCGAGCGGCGCGGTGCGCACGTACCATTGGTCGGTCAGCATCGGCTCAATGACCACGCCACCGCGGTCGCCATAAGGGACGGTCAGATCGTGATCTTTGATTTCACCCAGCAAGCCGAGCGCGTCAAACTCGGCGACGATCGCTTTACGCGCAGCAAAACGTTCCAAACCCTGGTAGGCGGCTGGAATGTCGCTCGCGTAGGCGGTGCTTGGCTGGCCTTTGTGATCAAACACTTCTGCGTGCTCGCGGATATCCGCGTTCAGGGTCAAAATGTTGATCATTGGCAGCTGGTGGCGCTGGCCGACTTCGTAGTCATTAAAGTCGTGTGCGGGAGTGATTTTTACACACCCGGTGCCTTTTTCCATGTCGGCGTGTTCGTCGCCCACGATCGGGATACGACGATTCACCACTGGCAGCAACACGTGCTGACCAATCAGATCTTTGTAACGCGGATCGTCTGGGTTTACCGCAACACCGGTATCGCCCAGCATGGTTTCTGGACGGGTGGTGGCAACGACAATGTAATCTTTACCGTCTGCGGTTTTGGCACCATCAGCCAGTGGATAACGGAAATGCCACATGTGGCCTTTCTTGTCTTTGTTTTCCACTTCCAAGTCCGAAATCGCCGTGTGCAGTTTCGGATCCCAGTTCACCAAGCGTTTGCCGCGATAAATCAAGTCTTCTTTGTGCAGGCGCACAAACACTTCTTTTACCGCATTGGAGAATCCTTCGTCCATGGTGAAACGTTCGCGATCCCAGTCGACAGAGGCTCCCAAGCGGCGCAGCTGTTGGGTAATGGTGCCACCGGATTCGCCTTTCCATTGCCAAATTTTGTCAATAAACGCGTCACGGCCGTAGTCGTGCTTGGTTTTGTTTTCTTCGGCTGCGATCTTACGTTCCACCACCATCTGCGTGGCAATACCGGCGTGGTCGGTCCCCACTTGCCAAAGGGTATTTTTACCTTTCATGCGCGCGGCACGGGTCAGGGTATCCATGATGGTATCCTGAAACGCGTGGCCCATATGCAGGCTACCGGTTACATTCGGAGGTGGGATCATGATGCTAAAGGCATCTTTGCTGGTATCACCATGAGGTCGGAAATAGCCCGCCTCTTCCCAGCGCTGATACAGCGCTTTTTCAATTGATTGTGGATTATATGTCTTTTCCATAGCGCTCTTGAAAGATCGTCAAGGGTTGGGCGATTGGTCGATGGCCAAGGTATGAAGTTGCAGGCCTGCCAGTCGGTATGCTTTATATCGGTGACGCGCGTGCTGTTTAAGCGTCTCATCGCAAGGGACGAAGTCTACCACTTGTGCAAACGAAGGCGCAAAATTTGATGCCTCTGTCGCCAAATTGATTAACACACTGCGATGACCGGTATGGCGCACACCTGGCCAGCCTATTTCCACCGGTGCGCCGCCTCGCGGCCCTTCACCGACCAGATTATGGGGCACGAAGGTATCTGGGTCACGTTGCCATAAAGCGTCATCCAATTGATGCGCTTGGGCTTGGTCCTGTGCGGCCAGATAAATGCGTTGCCCTTGTTGATAGTAGTAAAAAGCCAAATCAATGGCCGTGTCTATCAGTATTTGTTGTTCACGCGCTTGCTGCTCAGGTGTCAGCCCCAGGCTGTTGCTGTCGTCTGCCGGCTCGGGCGGCGACAAAAGATAAAAGGTGGCGGTGGGCATATACGCTCCTAAATGTGAGAAACGGCCTCCGTCCCAAAAGCGGGGTGTCCGGGTAGCGCGGAGCCATCAACATAGCCGATTGTGCGTGCAGACACCAGTGCCGGATAAAGTTTCAACAAAAAAGGAGGCCGGTGGGCCTCCTGTTCGTGGTTACTCTTCCAATTCAAGCCCGGAGCGGTTGAGTAAAAATTGCACCAGCAGAGGAACGGGACGGCCGGTGGAACCTTTTTCTTTGCCGCCGCTTTTCCAAGCAGTCCCAGCGATGTCTAAGTGTGCCCAGTTGTACTTTTTGGCAAACCGAGACAAGAAGCAGCCCGCGGTGATGGTGCCACCGCCTTTACCACCAATATTGGCCATATCGGCAAACGGGCTATCGAGTTGCTCTTGGAACTCGTCAGTCATTGGCAGGCGCCACGCACGGTCACCGGCTTGCTCTGAGGCACTGATAATATCGTGCGCCAAGGGGTTCTGGTTAGCAATTAGGGCGCTGATGTGATGGCTAAGGGCCATGATGCACGCGCCGGTGAGAGTTGCCACATCAATCACACACTCTGGCTCATAACGCTCTACATAGGTGAGGGCATCACAAAGTACTAAGCGACCTTCGGCGTCGGTATTAAGCACCTCGACCGTTTGCCCTGACATGGTCGTCAGGATGTCACCAGGACGATATGCTTGGCCGTCTGGCATGTTTTCACAACCGGCGAGCACACCCACGACATTGATAGGTAGGTTAAGCTCGGCCAAGGCACGCATCACCCCAAATACCGATGCGGCACCGCCCATGTCGTACTTCATCTCATCCATACCGGCACCGGGCTTAATGGAAATACCGCCCGAGTCAAAGGTGAGGCCTTTGCCGACGAGCACAATCGGTTTTGCCTCTGGATCAGGGCTGCCCTTGTACTCCATGATCGACATCATCGATTCATTTTTTGAGCCACGGCCAACCGCAAGATAGGAATGCATGCCCAGCTTGTCCATTTCTTCTTCACCGATAATACGGGTGGTGACCGCATCATAGTCATCGGCTAAACGGCGCGCTTGCGAGGCAAGATAGGCAGGGTTCGCCACGTTCGGTGGCATATTACCCAAATCTTTACAGGCATTCACACCAGAAGCGATCGCTAAGCCATGCGCGATGGCGCGCTCACCCAGATTCAATTCACGACGCGTTGGGACGTTGAACACCATTTTGCGTAATGGGCGACGAATTTCTGGCTTAACACTTTTGAACTGGTTAAAGGTGTACAGACTGTCTTTGGTGCTTTCAACCGCTTGACGTACCTTCCAGTATGTATCACGGCCTTTAACGTGTAGCTCGGTTAAAAAACAGACCGCTTCCATCGAGCCGGTTTCATTGAGGGTGTTGATGGTTTTTTTGATGATTTCTTTGTATTGGCGCTCGCCGAGCTCGCGCTCTTTACCACAACCCACCAGTAATACGCGCTCAGATAACACGTTCGGAACATGGTGTAGCAGGAGCACTTGGCCGGGTTTACCTTCAAGATCACCGCGGCGCAGCAGGGCGCTGATGTAGCCGTCGCTGATTTTGTCGAGTTGCTCGGCCACGGGGGACAGGCGGCGAGGCTCAAACACGCCAACGACAATACAGGCACTGCGTTGCTTTTCGGGGCTACCGCTCTTTACACTGAACTCCATTTGTACTCCTAGATCCTAAAGACAATTGAGACCAAATGTTGGATAATGCCGCCACTATATGTTGTTGAACGCGCTTTGATGCGTCCAGATCAGCCGGCGGTCAACAAATGGCCGAAAGATTAGAAAACAACTAATTAACCCAGAAACTATAGTTATTCGAGTAAAAAAACAAGTTTTCCATAGGTGCCTTCGCTTTGATAATTGTTCGATATTTGATCCGGGAGACAGTTAAAACACAAGTTGCCGTTTTATTTGTGTTGTTTCTGGTCTTTTTCAGCCAAAAATTTATCCGTGTGCTCGCCAGTGCCACGGAAGGATCGATCCCGGGGAATCAGATCATTACCTTAGTCGGTTTATATATGCCGTCGATGGCAATGCTGATGTTACCTTTGAGCTTGTATATCGGCATTTTGATTACATTCGGGCGGCTCTATGCTGAGAGTGAGATCACGGTCATGAACGCCACTGGGATTGGCAATGAGTTTCTGATCCGCGCTGCGCTGTATCTCGCGATTATCACCGGATCCGTGGCGGCGTTTAACTCGCTTTGGCTAACGCCTTGGGCTAATAACCAAGAGCTCGAGGTGATGGAGCAATTAGAGGCCAAATCCGGTTTAGAATTGTTGGTGCAAGGGCAGTTTCAAAGTGCGCCATCGGGTGAGGCGGTGATTTTCGTTGATAATATCGAAGATGATGGTAAAACGCTCAAACAGGTATTTGTCGCTCAGCCCGTCCCCCAAGGCTCTTTACTGCCGAATGTGGTGGTGGCCGATAAAGGCTATGTGTCTGAGCTGCCTGACGGTCGACAAGTCTTGGATTTGTTAGAGGGAACCCGTACCGAGGGCGTACCGACTCAGCTTAACTATGGTGTAACGACCTATAAAAACTATCAGGTATTGATTGGTCAGCGCGAAGTGCGTGAAAAAAGTCGTGACTGGGATGCGATGCCAACCTTGCAATTGGTCGGTGAATCAAGTTTGAAAGCGCGCGCCGAACTGCAGTGGCGTATTTCCTTGGTGTTGTGTATCCCCTTGATGACCATGATTGTGGTGCCGTTATCGGCGGTGAACCCGCGTCAGGGACGCTTTGCCAAACTCTTCCCCGCGATAATGATTTATCTGGCCTATTTTTTATCGATCAGCGCGGCGAAATCCGCGGTAGAAGATGGCGATCTGCCCGCACAAATTGGTCTGTGGAGTATCAATGTGGCCGCTTTATTACTGGCCGTGATCCTCGCCAGCTGGGATTCGCTACCGGTGAGAAAACTCAAAGCTAGCTTAAAAGGATCTGCCTGATGTTTCGCATTCTTGATTGGTATATTGGCCGGACTCTGATAGGCACCTCGTCACTGTGTTTGGCGACCTTGGTGGGATTGTCTGCGATCATCAAGTTTGTCGAGCAGTTACGCTCGGTCGGTGATGGTACCTACACCATGGGCAAAGCGATTTTGTATGTGTTGCTCAGCATGCCGCGCGATATTGAAATGTTCTTCCCCATGGCGGTTTTGCTGGGGGCATTGATTGGTTTGGGAATGCTGGCCTCAAGCTCAGAGCTGGTGGTGATGCAGGCCGCTGGGGTGTCGAAACTCCAAATTGGCTTATCAGTGCTTAAAACGGCCATTCCGTTAATGTTGATTGTGATGGTGCTGGGCCAGTGGGGCGCACCGGATGCGCAAAAAGCCGCTCGTGAGCTGCGTGCCATTGCCAAATCAGGTGGAAACGTGATGTCGGTGCGGCGTGGGGTTTGGGCGAAAGATGGCGACGATTTTATTTATATCGCCCGCGCGGATGAGCAAGATACGCTGACCGGTGTGAGCATTTGGAAGTTTGATGACCAGCAAACCATGACCAATGTGGTGTTTGCTGAGCGTGCTGATTATCTCAATAAAGACAGTTGGATGCTTAAAGATGTGACCATTACGCGCATGCAAAATCAAACCGCGCTGAGCAATGTAGAGCAGGATGAATTGGTTTGGAATACCACACTGACGCCTGACAAATTAGCGGTGGTGACGGTGAAACCCGAAGAGCTACCGCTATCGGGTTTGTATAGTTATGTGTCCTACCTTAAAGCGTCACAGCAAGATGCGTCACGTTATGAGCTGGCCCTGTGGCGCAAAGCGGTACAGCCGCTGTCGATCGCGGTGATGATGCTGTTGGCGCTGAGTTTTGTCTTTGGCCCTTTGCGAAGTGTCACCATGGGTGCGCGGGTGCTATCAGGGTGATTTTTGGCTTTGGCTTTTATATCGCCAACGAAGTCTTTGGGCCGATGAGTTTGGTGTATCATCTCCCTCCGGCCATTGGTGCTATCACCCCAAGTGTCATTTTTCTGGTGATCACCTTGCTGTTACTGAGGCGCAAGCTGTAGCGCTTTGAATTAAAAAAAGCCAACGATTATGCGTTGGCTTTTTTTGGTGACGCCATGATGAGCGTCATTCTTTATCTGTATCTTTATACTCAAACGCCTTAACCACGCCTTCTACACCGCGAATATTGCGCGCTATCTCAACCGCTTGGTCCGCTTGTGATTGGGTGACGGCGCCCATTAAAAACACTTCGCGGGCTTCAGTGACCACCTTGATATTTACCGCGCGTAACTGGTCATCGGCGACAAAGGCTGCTTTGACTCGGGTCGTTAGCCAGCTATCCGTACTGATATCGGCCAAGCCAACCATTGGCGTTTCACGGACTTCGTTATAGACAACATCGACGTTATCCAGGGCTCGGACCCGTTCAACCAGTTGCTGGGTGAGGGCCTGGTCGGTGCTTTGCCCGACTAACAGAACTTGCCCTTGAAACGATGCCGCTTTAACGCGAAGCTTATTTTTGAACGGGGCTTTGTTCACGATCCCGGCGGTATTGAGACCAATTTGGGTATCGTGCCACTCTTCTCCGGTCGTACGAGGATCGGAGGAGTAAATGGCGGAACACGCTTGCAGCGTCAGTGCCAATATCAAGGTCATGATAACGCGCATGAATTATTCTCCGTGAGAAGGAAAGAGGACTTGGTCAATCAGGTCACACAAGCAATGGACAGTGAGTAGGTGTCCTTCTTGAATGCGCGCGGTACGTTGCGAGGGAATACGGACTTCGACATCACGCTGGCCAAGCAACCCGGCCATTTCGCCGCCGTCTTTCCCGGTTAACGCAATAATGGTCATATCACGGGTCACGGCAGCTTCCATCGCTTTGATGATGTCTTTACTGTTGCCGCTGGTGGATATGGCCAGAAGCACATCGCCCGCTTGCCCTAGCGCTCGTACTTGCTTGGAGAAGACTTCATCGTGGCTGTAGTCGTTGGCCACTGCGGTTAAGGTGGTAGTGTCTGTGGTGAGCGCCAAAGCCGGTAAGCTGGGACGCTCAGTCTCAAAGCGATTTAACAGGCAAGACGCAAAATGCTGGGCATTCGCGGCGGAACCGCCATTACCACAACACAAGATTTTGTTGCCGTTAAGTAGGCTTTGCACCATTACTTGTGCCGATTGTGATAGATACTCGGGAATCGCTTCTGCGGCCGCGATTTGGGTTTGAATACTTTCGGTAAAGCTCTCTTTAATGCTCTCTAGCATGACTTACCCTTGAACAATGTTTTGAATCCAGTTGACCGCCTCAACGCTGCCATCAAAGGTGACAGCGTCAAAGCGAAATTCGGTTTGCATACTTTTGAGGCCGCGGCATTGCATCCAACGCTCAGCGGCGAGAATTAAACGACGTTGTTTGGTGGCGGTAATGCTCGCCGCCGCGCCACCAAAGCCGTGCCCGCGCCGGAAACGCACCTCGACAAACACCAAGCAACTGCCATCGCGCATCACAAGATCAATCTCGCCGCGACGACTATGGGCGTTTTTATCGAGCAGACTCAGCCCGTGGCGCATTAGGTATTGGCAAGCGTGTGCTTCGTAAGCCTGTCCTGTTGCTCTGGACTGAGGCTGTTTCACTGCGCCTCTCCGCGAGATTCCGTCTCAACAGGCTCAATGGCGGTTTGACCAAATCGCGCCCAGTCTAGCTGACGGTGGATAATACACTGATCGGCGAGTGAGAGTTGCCCCGTTTGACCATTTAGCTGATAACCCGGCTGGGCTTGCATTTGTGGTAGCCCCTTCAGCAGCTGGTAAGCATCCATCCCCAAGGCGTGTAAGCGCGTGGTGTTGTTACTTGGCGATGGATGACGCTGTTGATAGCTTTTATGCGCATCGCTTTGGGCGTGCACTAATAGAGGAATATCACTGAATTCGATGCCTTCAAGCTCGGCTAATTGGCCCATGCCATCGGCGCGGTTATTGCTACGCGAGCTTGCATAGAGTTTCGGCGGCAAGACATCGGGATTAATCGCGACCTCAATAAAGGGTTTTAATAAGGTCAGCTCAGCGGCACCGGCCACCATATAAACGGCGTCGATATCGCGACGGCTACGGGCTTGCGATTGTAAGGGTAAGTCGGTGAGTTTTTTCAGTTGTGAAATGCGGCGCTGACTGGCGTCTAAACCAAAGATATCACGAATGCGTGCTTGCATTTTATCACGATCACCGAGAGGCGCTTGCTCAACGTCTGTATCGGTGAGTGACTGCCAGCGGGCGGAAAATGCATCACGGATCCGTTGACCAAAGGCGGAGTCAGGGTAGAGCACTAAGGGGAACTGATACCCCTGCTGGTGAAGACGGTCGGCGGCTTGCGCGGCTTCTTGTTCGGGTGACAAGGTGAAGTAGCACACACCTTGCGTATAATTTTCATCCGTGGGCTGGTTAAGCGCCAATAAAGGCACTTGGCCGGCGAGCGCGTCACTGACTGCGGCGACTTTATGTTTCTGCAGTGGCCCCACCACGAAGTCGATGCCGTCATCACGGATACGTTGCGTGAGCGCATCGACATCTATGGCGTTGGTATCGTAAAAGCGCACACGAGGGCGTTGATCTGTTTTCGCATCAAGCATGGCTTCAATAAAGCCATCACGAATGGCATCCCCTTGATCAGCAAATTTATCCGTCAGTGGTAGCATGACCCCTACATTAGTGGGTTGTGTGATGGTCAGTGCTTGGATATCGGCCAAATTATCCGGTAAATACTGGTTCGCGGGGTGCGTAGGGTGCGACGCCAAGTAGGCATCTAATTGGCTTTGCATCTCGGCCAGATCGCGGGTGTAGCGGCGCGCGATGTCCAACAAGGTGACCCAACCGGCAAGGATGTCATCATCACTGGATTGAAGCTGTTTGATCTCGCGCTGGTTGAGCGATTGTAAATCTTGCCACAGCGTGTTCCATGCTTGCTGAGCTTGGTCGGATTCAATATAGCTGGCTAACCGGTGCTGATTGTTGACCGCGTCCAGGGCATTGCCTTGCTGACGCGCAATTTTGGCTTTTTGCTGGTAAAAACGGACATATTGTCCCTCGGTGAGCTGCCAATCAGGGGATAAGGCCAACGCTTGATCGGCTTGGGTTAGCTTGCCGGTTTGTGCCAAAAAGCGCCCACGCGCGAGTGTCCATTCAATACGCTGGTCCGTATTAAGATTGCGCTCAGCCAAGCGCTGCAGCAGCACATCCGCTTGGTTCAATTGCTGCTCGTTAATCAGCGCTTTTATCGCCAGTAAAAACCAGTCATTTTGCTTATCACCTTGGCTGGTTTCGGCCTGCAACAAATAAAATGTCGAATTTTCCGTTGCCGGTTGACTGATGACATCACGCGCAGTTGGCGTGGTGGACGGCGCACTACAAGCCGCTAAAGCCAATGCTAAGGCTACAGGGGTAATAAGTCGTGTTACACTTTGACGCTTCTGGGTAAGTTTAACCATGAACATATTTCAACCGTGACAACGTTGCCCCTATCTTAATCGCCGAAGGGTTGTTAAACAAATGACTGATGCAAATCTATCCGACCATGCTCACCCCACGCTGTATATTGTGCCAACACCGATTGGTAATTTGGCTGATATTACCAGCGTGCTCTTGATGTTTTAGCCAGTGTCGACGTGGTCGCGGCCGAAGATACGCGTCATACGGCTCGGTTGCTATCGCATTTTTCGATTAGTGCGAAAACTTTTGCGTTGCATGAGCACAATGAACAGCAGAAAGCCGCTGCATTGTTAACGCGCCTGCAACAAGGCCAGTCGATTGCATTAGTCTCTGATGCTGGCACCCCCTTGATTAGCGATCCGGGATATCACCTGGTCACCCAATGCCGTGAGGCGGGTGTCAGAGTGGTCCCGTTGCCTGGCGCCTGCGCGGTAGTCACCGCATTAAGTGCATCGGGTTTGCCTTCAGACCGTTTTAGTTTTGAAGGGTTCCTGCCTCCTAAGACAAAAGCGCGACAAGATACGTTCCGTGAATTGGCCGATGATCCGCGTACCTTGATTTTCTATGAGTCACCGCACCGTATTCGTGACAGCTTGGCGGATATGCGCGAGGTACTGGGCGACGCGCGTCGCGTGGTGTTGGCGCGCGAACTAACGAAAACCTTTGAAACCATCCATGGGGCACCGTTGGGTGAACTCATTGAGTGGTTGAGTGAGGATCCTAACCGCTTACGTGGAGAAATGGTGTTATTGGTCGCCGGCCATCGCGCGGATAAAACGGCTTTGCCAACCGCGGCGTGTCATGCGCTGGGTCTATTGGCGGCCGAGTTACCGTTAAAAAAAGCAGCCGCGTTAGTCGCGGAATTATATGCGGTGAAAAAAACGCAACTCTATAAATGGGGCCTAAGAGAATTTATAGCTGAGCGCGATTTACGCTGGCTTGCGTGAATATTCTTCTATATACTCCCCCGCTCGAGTTGGCCGGGTAATCGCTGCTTTATTGATGTCCTTTGGGAGACTGATAAAGGGGAGGAAAGGTCCGGGCTCCTCAGGCAGGGTGCCAGGTAACGCCTGGGAGGCGCGAGCTACGACCAGTGCAGCAGAGAGTATACCGCCGATGGCTCTTCGGAGCACAGGTAAGGGTGAAAGGGTGCGGTAAGAGCGCACCGCGCGACTGGCAACAGTTCGTGGCACGGTAAACTCCACCCGGAGCAAGACCAAATAGGTCCCTATTGGCGCGGCCCGCGTTTGGGGACGGGTAGGTTGCTGGAGCCTGTGAGCGATTGCAGGCCTAGACGAATGGTTACCACCGTTTTTACGGTACAGAACCCGGCTTACAGGCCAACTCACCTCCTTTTAGGGCGAGCCTTTTTGGCTCGCCCTCTCTTTTTCAGCGTTTGAGTCAGACGATTTGGTTATAACCGAATGTCATCGGCTTTTTTGTGTATTGATTAAGCCGCTGAAAACCTTCTTTAATCTTCCCAGGTGTGATCTTGCTCACTGTCATGGCTTGCTTGACTTTCTTTTTACCTGCTACGTACACTTCTGGGTGGGAAAATGTGGTGTAAAGTGGATAATCTTGGTGAAAAAGGGAAAATAACGTCATGTTACGTGGCGTCAGCGCCATTTCGGTCGATAAAAAAGGGCGACTTGCTCTGCCAACGCGCTATCGCGATGGGTTAATTCACCATTGTGATGGCCAGTTTGTGTGCACGATCGATCACCAACTTCCTTGCTTGGCGCTGTACCCGGTCCCGGAATGGGAAGTGATTGAGGCGAAGTTATCGCAGTTATCCAGCTTTCAACCTGCAGAGCGACGCCTGCAGCGTTTATTACTTGGCCATGCGTTTGACTGTGAAATGGACGGACAAGGTCGCTTATTACTGCCTGCGACCTTGCGCCAATATGCCGGGTTAGACGGCAAAGCGATGCTGGTTGGCCAACTCAACAAATTTGAGATTTGGGACGAGCAGACGTGGCAGGCACAAATTCGCCAGGATATGGACACACAGGCGGAATCAACCCCGATGCTCAGTGAGCGGTTAGCAGACCTCTCATTGTAAATAATGAAGTGAATGTATGTCAGAACAATATACCCATGTTTCCGTCCTATTAAATGAATCGGTGGACGGCCTCGCGATTAAACCCGATGGCATCTATGTCGATGGTACTTTTGGTCGCGGCGGTCACTCGCGCCATATCTTGTCGCAATTGGGTGATAACGGTCGCCTGTATGCTATCGATCGCGATCCACGCGCGATCGAAGAGGCAAATTCCATCGATGATCCGCGTTTCCAGATTATTCATGGCCCGTTTTCTGAGATAGCGTCGTACCTCAGTGAGCGTGGGCTAGCGGAAAAGGTCGATGGGATCCTCCTTGATTTGGGCGTGTCTTCGCCCCAGCTTGACGACCCTAGCCGTGGCTTCAGTTTTATGCATGATGGCCCGCTTGATATGCGTATGGACCCGAGCACCGGCCAGTCGGCCGCACAGTGGTTAGAAACCGCCAGTGTCGATGATATTGTTTGGGTATTAAAAGTGTTCGGCGAAGAGCGTTTTGCGCGCCGGATTGCTAATGCCATTGTTCGTCACCGTGAAGATGAAGAAGCACCTGCGCTGACCACGACCAATCAGCTTGCCAAGCTGATTGATCACGCGGTGCCGTTTAGAGAGAAGAAAAAGCACCCTGCGACACGTAGCTTTCAAGCGATTCGGATTTACATCAACAGTGAGCTGGATGAAATCGAGCAAGCACTGCAAGGCGCGCTCGCCAGTTTAGCCCCGAGTGGACGCTTATCAGTGATTAGCTTTCACTCGTTAGAAGATCGCATGGTCAAGCGCTTTATCCGTAAGCAAAGTAAAGGACCGGATGTGCCCAAAGGGGTGCCTTTGACCGAAGCACAGATTGCCGAGCTCGGTTCGGCGGCAATGAAGCCGATTGGCAAGGCGATTAAACCGTCCGCGGAAGAAGTGGCGCATAACGCCCGGGCGCGAAGCTCGGTATTACGCGTGGCGGAAAAGTTAGGATAACGCATGAAACCGCGCCCAAGCCTCGCTAAGCAGATAGGCCAGGATGTATTGGTAATCGGGAAGTTGCCATTAGGGTTACTGCTGGCGGTATTGGTTTCGGCGATTGCCGTGGTATCTATGACCCAATCAACGCGTAATTTGATTGCCAAACAGGACGCGCTATTAGAGCAACGTGAAACCCTTGAAGTGGAGTGGCGCAATCAATTGTTAGAGGAAAATGCGTTGTCTGAACATAGCCATGTGGAATCCGTGGCGCGTCAGTCTTTTGACATGATTCGTCCCACCAGTGAGAACGAAGTGATTGTAACGCGACCTTTGAGTAACGACCGGTGAAAAAACGTTCTACTAAGTCAACTAATCGCCGTACACCCAAAGCGCCACCGGTATTGATTCAGTGGCGCTTTGGTCTTGTCTGCGTATTTATTGGCTTAGCCTTGGCTGCCTTGGTGGCGCGCGCCGCTTATATCCAAGTGATTGAGCCCGATCGATTACGCCACGAAGGGGATCTGCGTTCGATACGAACAGAGCAGGTTCCTTCCGCGCGAGGCATGATCACCGACCGTCAAGGTGAGGCACTCGCGATCAGTGTGCCCGTTCAAGCCGTGTGGGCGGATCCGGTGACGGTATTCAAACACCAAGGATTAAAAAACGTCGATCGCTGGCATGCGCTTGCGGATGTTTTGGGGTTAGATCGGCAAGCCTTGATTGATAAAATTCAGGCTAATCGGCAGCGGCGTTTTATTTATCTGCAACGTCAAGTGCGCCCAGCCATGGCAGCGTACGTTGATAAGCTTGAGTTACCTGGCATAGGGTTAAAAGCTGAGTCACGCCGCTTTTATCCCAGTGCGGAAGTCAGTGCACACCTTGTTGGGATGACTGGGATTGACGGCCATGGTTTAGAAGGGATCGAACGCCGATTTGATGATTGGTTAGCGGGTGAGCATGGTAAACGCACGGTGCGTAAAGACCGATTTGGCCGTGTCGTGGAGCATATTGCCACCGAAGATAAAAAAGAAGGCCAGTCGCTGACGCTGAGCATCGATCAGCGTCTTCAAGCCATTGCGTATCGTGCTATCAAACAAGCCGTCGCCGATTACCGCGCCACCTCGGGCTCTTTGGTGATGGTGGACGTGAAGACCGGTGAAGTGATGGCCATGGTCAACGCCCCCTCCTATAACCCCAATAATCGCAGCTCACTCAAAAGCTTTAACATGCGTAATCGCGCGATTACTGATGTGTTTGAACCGGGCTCAACCATGAAGCCTTTTGTGGTACTCACTGCGTTAGAAAACGGTGTTGCCGATATGGACACCGTAATAGATACCGGCAACGGCATTATGCAAATCGGTGGCAGTCGAGTGCGTGATGTTTCTAAAGTCGGCAAAGCTAACCTTGCGCGTATTCTCAAAAAATCCAGTAATATCGGTGTGAGTAAACTCTCATTAGCCATGCCTGTAGAGACCTTATTAGGTCAATATGGCAGCTTTGGGCTCGGCACCGGTACGGGCGTTGAGCTGGTTGGTGAATCAGTGGGCCATTTCCCCTCTCGGCGTCGTTGGTCAGATTTTGAACGTGCCACGCTAGCCTTTGGCTATGGATTATCGGTAACACCGACTCAGCTTGTGCGTGCTTATGCCACGCTAGGGTCGCTGGGCATTAATCGACCACTGAGCATTTTAAAGCGTGAAGGCGTCACAGAAGGTAAGCAAGTTGCCTCGCGCGAAAATGCCTATAAAGTCCTGCAAATGTTGGAAGGGGTGACCCAAGAAGGCGGCAGTGCGCGTCGTGCCGCGGTTGATGGCTATCGCGTTGGCGCCAAAACCGGGACCGCGAAAGTCGCTGTCGCCGGTGGCTATGGCGACGAATATATTGGTTACACCGCGGGGCTGGCACCCATTAGCGATCCTAAGCTGGCCATGGTGGTGGTGATCAACGAGCCGCAAGGCGACAAATATTATGGGGGGCAGGTCGCGGCACCTGTGTTTTCGAGCGTGATGAAAAGCGCACTCCAGATTTTAAACATTGCACCGGATGCCGGTACGGGTCCGGCGTTGCAAGTGGCAAAGCATGCAAATGAAGTGAATGGCGATGAATGATTTAAACCAATGGCTGAGCCCTTGGCTGGCGGATGTGCCCTCGATGCCGGTACGGCACCTATCCTTAGATAGCCGCAAAATCCGTCAAGGTGATGTATTCGTGGCGATAAAAGGCCACCAAGTTGATGGTCGCCAGTTTATCGATACCGCGATTCAGGCCGGTGCTGTGGCTGTGGTGCAGCAAGCGGAGCAAAATGCTGTGCAGTGGCATCAGAATGTGCCGCTCATCAGTTTATGCGTTTTACCTGCTTCCTTATCGGCATTAGCCGCGCGTTTTTATCAGCACCCGCAACAGCACATAGGCATGATTGGCGTGACCGGCACCAATGGTAAAACCACAGTCTCCCAATTGATTGCACAGTGGTTAGATGCCTTAGGTGAGCGGACCGCGGTGATGGGCACCACTGGCAATGGCTTTATTGGCCAATTAGAAGCGGCGGAAAACACCACGGGCGATGCCATTGGTATTCAAGCCCAGCTTGCGGCGTTTGCGCAGCAAGGTGCACGCCATGTCGCGATGGAAGTGTCTTCACATGGTTTAGTCCAAGGACGAGTCGCGAGCCTGGCATTGGATGCGGCTGTGTTTACTAATTTAAGCCATGATCATCTCGACTATCACGGCACCTTAGACGCTTATGCGGCGGCGAAAAAACAATTGTTTGATTTGGGCTCTCCGCTCAAAGTGATAAACGCTGACGATGCCGTGGGGCGCACTTGGCTCCAGCAATGGCCTGACGCGATTGCCGTCGCCATGCAGCCCGACGCATTAAGTGCTCACGCCGGCCGGTATGTACTGGCACAGTCGGTGACCTACACCACCGAGGGGGTCTGTGTTCGTATTGACTCCTCGTGGGGCCAGGGTGACATGTATGCAGAGTTAGTGGGTGATTTTAATGTCAGCAACCTCCTCGTGAGCCTGGCGACCTTGCTGGGGCTGGGTTATTCGTTATCAACCTTGTTGGCGAGTAGTCAGCAGCTACAAGCGGTTGTGGGGCGCATGGAGGTTTTTCTTGCGCCTGACAAACCGACCGTGGTGGTTGACTATGCTCACACGCCCGATGCGCTTGAGAAAGCACTACTGGCCTTACGACGTCATTGCCACGGCGCACTTTGGTGTGTATTTGGCTGTGGCGGCGATCGTGATACGCGTAAACGCCCGGTGATGGCCAGAGTGGCTGAACAGCATGCTGACAAGGTGGTGTTGACCAATGATAACCCTCGCGGTGAGGCCCCTGAGTCGATCACGCAAGATATGCTCGCGGGGCTGCAAAACCCCGAACGTGTACGGGTAGAGCATGACCGCGCTCAAGCGGTGACGCAGGTCATCGAGCAAGCGCAAGCCGACGACATTGTCTTGGTGGCGGGCAAGGGCCATGAAGACTATCAAGTGCTCGCGCATGGCAAGGTGCATTACTCTGACCGCGAGACGGTCGCGGCGCGACTCAAGGAGTTATCATGATTCGGACAACCCTCAGCACATTGGCGAATGCGATAGGAGCCACTGTGTATTATGCCGATCACGCGTCGGGCACGCCGCCGATCGATGCCATTACCACCGATACGCGTGAGCTGCGCGCGGGGGCACTGTTTGTCGCGCTTAAAGGTGACCGTTTTGATGGCCACGATTTTGCTGAGCAGGCAAAAGCATCAGGCGCCGCCGCGATGGTGGTTTCGCGCCAGTTGGACATTGATATTCCCCAATTGCTGGTGGACGATACACGCCTTGCCCTGGGTCAGTTAGGCGCTTGGGTCAAACAGCAATGCCAGGTGCCGACCATTGCGATCACGGGGAGCTGCGGTAAGACCACAGTCAAACAAATGTTGGCGGCGATCTTGGCACAGAAAGGACCCACGTTATCGACTGCCGGTAACTTCAATAATGATATCGGTGTCCCGCTGACGTTGTTTCGACTTACCCCTGCACACCACTATGCGGTGATTGAACTCGGTGCTAACCATATTGGTGAAATTGCCTATACCACATCATTGGTCAAGCCTGATATTGCCATGGTCACTAACTTAGCCGCGGCCCATCTCGAAGGGTTCGGCTCATTAGAGGGCGTGGCTGTTGCCAAAGGCGAAATTTATCAAGGGCTGCCCGAAGGCGGGATAGCGTTGGTGAATCAGGGTAGCCACGGTGGTGATACATGGGGTGACGTCCTGGCAGATAAGCAGGTGATTGCGGTAACAGACACGCAAGCCGCCCCCCTGACCTTGATTGATAGTGCCCTGACAACCGCGGGCTGTTATCAGCTCACGCTGAGTGACGGACAGAGCCAACAGTCGGTGATGCTGCCGCTACCGGGCAAGCACAATATTATTAATGCGTTAATGGCCGGTTGTGCGGCGATGCAGTTACCTGACGTGAGTCTGGCGGATGTCGTGGCCGGGCTTGAGTCGGTAGAAAACGTCGCAGGACGCACACAAGTGAGTGAGCCTCGCCCAGGGTTACGGCTGATTGATGATACCTATAACGCCAGTGTCCCAGCGATGAAGTCTGCCATTGATGTTTTAGCCAGCTATCCAGGTGAGCGTTGGTTGATCGTCGGTGATATGGCAGAGCTGGGTGAATACAGTGAGCAAATGCACCGTGAAGTTGGAGAGCATGCGGCGCAAGCTGCCGTTAACCGTGTCTTCACGACCGGACGCGATAGCCGTGTGATCAGCGAACGCTGTGGCGGCGATCATTTTGACAGTAAAGAGGCGCTGATTGCGCACGTAGTAGCCATGATAAAAACACAAACACCTGACACGATACTGATTAAAGGCGCCCGAGGGATGGCGATGGAAGCGGTTGTCACCGCAATCAAGGAGGCTTGCTAATGCTTTTATGGCTAGCGGAAGTACTACAAAACCTTTTACCCTCAATGCGCTTGTTTGAATACCTGACATTTCGCGCCATTGTTAGTGCACTGACGGCATTAGTTTTCTCGCTTTGGGCCGGCCCACGTCTGATTCGACGTTTACAGTCGATGCAGATTGGTCAAGTTGTTCGCGAGGAGGGCCCCGAATCTCACTTTAGCAAACGCGGTACGCCGACGATGGGCGGGGTCTTAATTGTTGCTGCCATTAGTTTAACCGTTTTGTTGTGGGCCGATTTATCCAACCCCTATGTATGGGCTGTGATGGTCGTGCTACTGGGATACGGTGCGATTGGTTTTGTTGATGACTACCGCAAGGTAGTGCGTAATAATACCGATGGATTAGTCGCCCGCTGGAAGTACTTTTGGCAATCTGCGATCGCACTCGGGGTGGCGTTCGCGCTCTACGCCCATGGGCATGACACCGCGGCGACACAACTGGTGGTGCCTTTCTTTAAAGACGTGATGCCCCAGCTTGGTCTGTTTTATATTGTCTTCACTTACTTTGTCATCGTGGGAACCAGCAATGCGGTGAACCTCACTGATGGCTTAGATGGCTTGGCTATTTTGCCAACCGTGATGGTTGCCGGCGGCTTCGCCTTTATTGCTTGGGCGACCGGTAACGTCAATTTCGCCAGCTACCTGCATATTCCGTATATCGAATACAGCAGTGAACTGGTTGTGGTTTGCGCGGCCATTGTTGGCGCGGGGCTGGGCTTTTTGTGGTTCAACACCTATCCGGCGCAAGTTTTTATGGGCGATGTGGGCTCACTGGCGTTGGGCGGTGCATTGGGCACAATCGCGGTGCTGGTCCGTCAAGAATTGCTATTGATCATCATGGGCGGGGTGTTCGTGATGGAAACCATCTCAGTGATCTTGCAGGTAGGCTCGTACAAACTGCGGGGACAACGGATTTTCCGTATGGCGCCGATTCATCACCATTATGAATTGAAAGGCTGGCCAGAGCCTCGGGTGATCGTACGGTTTTGGATTATTTCGTTGATGCTGGTGTTGATTGCCCTCGCCACCTTGAAGGTCCGTTAACCATGACGCAACCAGGCCACCGCACATTAACCGAGTTTAAGCATATCGTGGTGATGGGGCTGGGGATCACCGGCCTCTCAGTGGTGAACTTTATTGCTCGCCATCATCCTGACGCCATGATCCGCGTGATGGATTCGCGCCAATCCCCTCCTGGAGAGGCGCAGCTGCCAGAGACGGTCGCACGACATACGGGAAGTTGGCATTCGGCATGGCTGGCGTCAGCTGACTTGGTGGTGATTAATCCTGGTATCTCGCTTGCCACCCCCGTCTTGGCGCCTGTTCATGCCGCGGGCACGCCCATTGTTGGTGATATTGAACTCTTCGCTTGGTACTGCGATAAGCCCGCAGTGGCGATTACCGGTTCAAATGGCAAAAGTACGGTCACGGCGCTGGTGGGAGAAATGGCGAAAGCGGACGGCATTAATGTGGGCGTGGGCGGTAATATCGGCGTGGCGGCACTGGATTTGCTCGACAAAGGCCACGACCTCTATGTGTTAGAGCTGTCCAGCTTTCAATTGGAAACCACTGAGTCATTGACCCTTCAAGGCGCCGCCTTCTTGAACTTCTCAGAAGATCACATGGACAGGTATCAAAGCTTGGCGGATTATCGGGCGGCGAAATGTCGTATTTTTACCCATGCAACTACCTTGATCGGCAATGCAGATGATGCACAGACACAGATTGATGCCGACATGTGTTTGTTTGGCTTTAGCCAGGGCGATTACTGTTTGTGCACTGACGATGGGCAAGCGTGGTTATCGGCGCAAGGAAAGCCTGTGCTACCGGTGTCCTCACTGAGCCTTGTTGGTCGCCATAATGTAGCAAACAGCCTCGCGGCCATGGCATTGGCTGATAGTGTCGGGGTGAGCCAGTCCGCTCAAATCACCGCGCTGCGCACTTACACTGGACTGGCACATCGTTGTCAAAAAGTCGCTGAGCACCAAGGTGTGATCTGGGTGAATGACTCCAAAGCCACCAATGTTGCCAGTACGTTAGCGGCGCTTGATGGTCTTGAAGTGAGCGGTTACTTACACTTGTTAGTAGGCGGAGAGGGTAAAGGTGCCGACTTTAGTGTGTTGCAGCCTGCACTCGCCAAGTTACCTGTCAGGCTTTACTGTTTTGGTAAAGATCAAGCCCAATTGGCCGCACTGGACGCGTCGGCACAGTGCTTTGATACCCTGCAACACGCCATCGATGCCGCGGCAACGGCTGCAACGAAAGGCGACATGGTATTGCTGTCGCCAGCGTGTGCAAGTTTGGATCAATTTACTAACTTTGCCGCTCGTGGTCAGGCGTTTGTTGCCGGCGTAGAATCTGTTATCGCGAGGCCGTTATGACAGCAGTGCGTGCATTCCCCAAATATTGTTGGCAGTGGCTCCGAACGCCATCGCCGGGGGTACTGTACGATCGCCAATTGGTATGGACGTCTCTGCTCCTAATGGTTATTGGCCTTGTCATGGTCACCTCAGCCTCGCTCCCAGTTGGATTACGACTGGCGGATGCCCCCTTTTTGTTTGCCAAACGCCATGCCTTTTATTTGCTGGTTGCCATGTTGGCGGCGGTGGCGGTGATGTATATCCCTGTCAAACTTTGGCAGCGCTACAGTGGCTACATGTTATTGATCTCATCGATTCTCTTGCTGGCGGTGTTGGTGGTGGGTCGCTCGGTCAATGGCGCGGTACGATGGATTTCTATCGCGGGGATCAATATCCAACCGGCAGAGATTGCCAAGTTATCTTTATTTGTCTTTTTAGCCGGATATCTGGTGCGCCGCCATGGTGAAGTCCGTGAACATTTCCGTGGTTTTGCCAAGCCGCTGGCTGTGTTGCTGCTGTTTGCAGGGTTGTTGCTGATTCAACCAGATTTAGGCTCAGTGGTGGTGATGTTTGTGACCACTGTGGGCATGTTGTTTATGGCTGGGGCAAAATTGTGGCAGTTTATCGCCTTGTTGATGACGGGTCTGACCTTGGTCGCGGGCTTAATCATTGCTGAACCCTATCGAGTGCGGCGAGTCACTGCGTTTTTAGATCCTTGGCAAGACCCGTTTGGCAGCGGCTACCAGCTGACGCAATCTCTGATGGCATTTGGACGTGGCGACTGGTTTGGCCAAGGGCTAGGGAATTCGATTCAAAAGTTAGAGTATTTACCGGAGGCGCACACTGACTTTGTCTTTGCGGTCATTGCCGAGGAACTCGGACTCGTGGGTGTGAGTGTGATTCTGTGTCTTATTTTTTTCCTCGTATTCAAAGCGCTTTTTATTGGAAAGCACTGTCTGGCGCAAAACCAGTTATTCGGTGGTTTTTTAGCCTTTGGCATTGGCATTTGGTTTGCCTTTCAAACCCTGGTGAATGTCGGTGCGGCGGCGGGCATGTTGCCGACCAAAGGGTTAACCTTGCCACTGATCAGCTACGGGGGATCGAGCTTGGTGATTATGGCAGTCGCGGTGGCCTTGTTACTGCGCATTGATCACGAATACCGCTTAGCGACGTCTCAAGCGCACCAAAAAACCCCTTATCAAGGTAAAGATCATAAACATGACTAAAAAACGATTATTAGTGATGGCAGGCGGGACCGGTGGTCATGTATTTCCCGGCCTTGCGGTCGCCAAGTTTTTAGAAAAGCAGGGATGGGAAATCTGTTGGCTCGGTACCGCTGATCGCATGGAAGCCGAACTCGTTCCCAAATATGGTATCGAGATCGCATTTATTCGTGTCAAAGGCTTGATTGGATCCGGACTGATGCGCAAGCTACGAGCCCCTTGGATGATTGTCAGTGCCATTTGGCAGGCACGCCAAGTGATTAAACGTGTCAAACCCGATGCGGTGTTGGGCATGGGCGGTTATGTCAGTGGCCCAGGCGGAATCGCCGCTTGGTTAAGTGGTGTGCCAGTGATACTTCATGAGCAAAATGCCGTGGCGGGGCTGACCAATCAGTGGTTAGCCAAAGTTGCCAAGCAAGTGTTGCAAGCCTTCCCGGGCGCGTTTGATGGGCAGCCGGTGGTTGGGAATCCCGTACGTCGAGACGTGTGTGACCTCCCGGATCCCGCGCAACGATTCGCAGACCGTCAAGGTGCACTACGTATTTTGGTGATGGGGGGCAGTCAAGGCGCACGTATCCTCAATCAAACGGTGCCTGAGGCAATGCCACGGCTAGAACAGTCGGTGACGGTGCGTCATCAAGCCGGAAAAAATAATGCGGAAAAGACGCTTTCCGCTTATCAACACGCCGGAATGGTCGATGTTGATGTGAGCGAATTTATTGATGACGTAGCCGAGGCTTACGCTTGGGCCGATGTGGTAATTTGTCGAAGCGGCGCGCTTACCGTGTCTGAATTAGCGGCGGCTGGCGTTGGGGCGATTTTTGTCCCCTTTATGCATGCAGATAGGCAACAAGCACTCAACGGTGATTACTTAGTCTCCCGTGGTGCGGCTTTAATGATTGAGCAGCCATCACTGACCGCCCAGTCACTGGCGGAAACAATCAATCGGTTAGACCGCCACCGCCTGTTAGCGATGGCGACGGCGGCGCGTGACGCTGCCATTATTGATGCAGATGCCCGCGTTGCGGATGCTATTACCGCACACGCAAACACATAGAGAATAGATAATGGGTAAATTGGATAATCAGCAGCTGGAAAAACTTCGCGCCATGATCCCGGAAATGCGCCGGGTCAAGCGGATCCATTTTGTCGGGATTGGCGGTGCAGGTATGTGCGGTATTGCTGAGGTGCTGATTAATGAAGGTTACCAAATAACCGGCTCGGATCTTGCACAGAATATCGTCACGGAGCGATTGGCATCCATGGGGGCGCAGATCTTTATCGGTCATCAAGCGAGCCATATAGAACAAGCCAGTGTGGTGGTGGTATCAACAGCGATTAAAGCTGACAACCCGGAAGTTGAAGCGGCAAAAGCTTTACGGATCCCGGTGGTCAGACGGGCAGAAATGCTTGCCGAATTAATGCGCTACCGGCATGGTATTGCCGTTGCCGGCACCCACGGCAAAACCACCACGACCGCGATGGTGACGCAGATCTTTTCTGAGGCAGGCCTGGATCCCACTTTCGTGAATGGCGGGTTAGTAAAAAGTGCGGGCACCAATGCACGTTTGGGAAGCAGTCGTTATTTGATTGCAGAGGCGGATGAGAGCGACGCGTCGTTTTTACACTTGCAGCCTATGGTCGCCATTGTGACCAATATTGAAGCGGATCACATGGATACCTATGGCGGTAGTTTCGCAAAACTGCAACAGACGTTTATCGACTTTCTCCATAATCTGCCGTTCTATGGTTTAGCGGTGGTGTGCATTGATGATCCCGTGGTTCGCGAGTTAATTCCGTCGATTGGTCGTCAAGTGATCACCTATGGGTTCTCGCAGGATGCGGATGTATGTTTACATGATTACCAGCAACATGGGCAATGTGGCATTTTTAAAGTGACACGCCCTGGCCGCGAAACCTTGACCATTCGCTTGAATACGCCAGGCCAGCACAACGCCCTGAATGCGGCAGCAGCGATTGCGGTAGCAACCGAAGACGGCGTGGACGACGACGCTATTTTACGTGCCTCGCTAATTTTGCTGGGACGGGACGCCGTTTCGATCAACTTGGCGAGTTCCCGGTCGATGACGGCACTGCCTTGCTGGTGGACGATTACGGCCATCACCCTAGCGAAGTGGATGTCACGATTAAAGCCGCACGCGCTGGCTGGCAAAACCATCGCTTGGTTATGATTTTTCAGCCACATCGTTATAGTCGTACGCGCGATCTTTATGATGATTTTGCCAACGTGTTAGAAAAAGTCGACGTGTTGCTGATGCTAGATGTGTATGCGGCTGGTGAAACCCCGATTGCGGGAGCCGATGGGAGAAGTCTTTGTCGTAGCATTCGCGCTCGCGGCAAGCTGGACCCGATTTTTGTGCCGAATGCCGACGCCTTACCCTCCGCGCTCGCCAATGTTATTCAAGCGAATGACTTGGTTTTAACACAAGGGGCGGGAGATATTGGTAAAGTAGCGAAAAACTTAGCGGTAAAACAGCTAGACAAGGCCAAAATGGCACAATAAAACACAAGTTGGCAACGTAAAAACGGCGCGCAATTGCGCTCTTGGTGACCAAAAAATAGATTTTTATCGCGTTCAGGAGCCAAAATGCGCGCAATAGATCCCAGCTTATGTATGAAAATGCATATCTGTGTTGGAGTGCTTGGCGCGGGATCGCTATAATCAGTCGGTTTTTTCGCGATGAGTGTCAAGTAGCATCGACACAAGGCGATAAGATAGGTATGAGCATGGTTAATGCCCTTACACGAGTGCAAGGAATGGTGCAGCTGGATCGCCAAAAAAGCGCATCACTCGCGTTTTTAATTGGGGTTATTATCCTGATGCTCTTTGGTCTAGCTCGTGTGATTGATTGGATGAGTGATGAGCAGCAGCTCCCCTTATCGCAACTGATGCTCGAAGGCGACCAGACTTACGTGACAGCGACGCAAGTCCGAGAGGCGGTGTTGTCAGTGGGCGAGTTAAAGAGCTTTATGCTGCAGGATGTGGATAGCATCCAGAGCAGCATTGAGGCTCTGCCTTGGGTGAAGCATGTGGCCGTGAGAAAGCAATGGCCGGATACCTTGAAGGTGCACATCACTGAATATCGCGCGAGTGCGATTTGGAACGGGCAAAAGTTGCTCACACCAAGCGGTGAGGTTTTTGATGGTTCACCCAGTGATGTGGCTGACAAATCGTTAATTTCGCTACACGGCACACCCGGCTCAGCTGAAGAAGTGCTGGCGACGAGTCGTGAACTGGAAAAGAAACTGCGGAAAATTGGTTTATCGATACAAGCGCTGTCACTGAATAAACGTCGGTCTTGGCGTATCGTGACACGAGATGGCGTACGGATTGAGTTAGGGCGGACAGCCCGGCAAGAACGGCTTGCTCGCTTGGTCGCGTTATACCCGCGGATCAGTGCGCAAGATAAAACGATTGCCTATGTAGATTTGCGTTATGACACGGGCGCGGCCGTTGGCTGGAAAAGCGAAACAGGCCCCGCGAATAGCCAAGATTAAGAGATGGTGTGAATGAATAAAACGACAGATAAGTCACTGATAGTTGGGCTCGATATTGGGACGTCCAAAGTGTCTACTCTGGTCAGTGAAGTACTGCCAGACGGCACCATCAACGTACTGGGTGTGGGCAGCAGCCCATCACGCGGCATGGATAAGGGTGGCGTTAACGACTTAGAATCTGTGGTTAAATCTGTTCAGCGTGCGGTGAATGAAGCAGAGATGATGGCCGATTGCCAAATCAGTTCTGTCTATCTTTCTTTGTCAGGAAAGCACATTCACTGCCAAACTGAGAGAGGCATGGGGACAATTTCGGATGAAGAGGTTACCCAAGACGATATAGACAACGTGATTCATACCGCAAAGTCGGTCAAAATCAGTGATGAGCAGCGCGTGCTGCATGTGATCCCGCAAGAATACAAAATCGATTACCAAGAAGGGATCAAAAATCCGCTCGGCCTATCTGGCGTAAGGATGGAAGCCAGTGTGCACCTCATCACATGTCACAATGATACCGCGAAAAATATTGAGAAAGCCGTGGAGCGTTGTGGTCTTAGAGTGGATCAACTGATTTTCTCCGGGCTATCAGCGAGCCATGCGGTGATCACGCCGGATGAACGAGAGCTCGGCGTGTGCGTGGTCGATATTGGCGGCGGTACCATGGATCTTGCAGTTTGGACTGGCGGCGCACTTCGGCATGCCGAGGTCATTCCTTACGCGGGCAATGTGATCACCAGCGATATAGCCTATGCCTTTGGCACCCCACTGGCGGATGCAGAAGACATTAAAGTGAAATATGGCTGTGCATTGAGTGAGCTGGTGAATAAGGATGCAAAAGTCAATGTGCCGAGCGTGGGTGGACGCCCGTCGCGGACGTTACAGCGACAAACCTTGTCTGAAGTGATTGAGCCGCGTTGTTCAGAATTGTTGGGGCTGGTGAATCAAAAATTAGTCGCCATTCAAGAAAAACTGCGTAGCGATGGTGTGAAACATCAAATGGCAGCTGGAATAGTGCTTACTGGCGGGGCGTCACAAATGCACGGGCTGGTTGAATGCGCGGAACGCGTGTTCCAAAACCAAGTGCGTGTTGGACAGCCAGCCAATGTCACGGGACTGACTGATTATGTACAAGCGCCTTGCTATGCAACCGCGGTTGGGCTTTTACACTACGGTAAAGAAAGCTTGCAGACAGAAACGAGTGAACCAGAACAAAAGCGGGCTGTGGCTAGCTGGATTAAGACGCTGAGTAGCTGGTTTAAGAAAGAATTTTAACCCTGATGCGAACAGGAAGGACGGAGAGAACTCATGTTTGAACCGATGATGGAAATGTCTGACGATGCGGTGATTAAGGTCGTCGGCATTGGCGGTGGCGGTGGTAACGCCGTTGAACATATGGTGCGTGAGTCAATCGAAGGGGTTGACTTTATTAGCATTAATACGGATGCCCAAGCACTACGGAAAAGCAGTGTCGGCACGGTCATTCAAATTGGCGGTGATATCACCAAAGGACTTGGCGCGGGGGCAAATCCGCAAGTTGGGCGTGATTCCGCACTCGAAGATCGCGATGCGATTAAAGCTGAGCTCGAAGGTGCCGATATGGTATTTATCGCAGCCGGAATGGGCGGTGGTACCGGCACCGGGGGAGCGCCTGTTATCGCGGAAATCGCGAAAGAAATGGGGATTCTGACCGTTGCTGTGGTCACCAAACCTTTCAGCTTCGAAGGTAAAAAGCGACTGGCGTTTGCCGAGCAAGGAATCGAAGAGCTGTCAAAGCAAGTTGACTCGCTGATTACGATTCCCAACGAAAAATTGCTTAAGGTGCTAGGTCGCGGCATTACCTTGCTGGATGCCTTTGCGAAGGCGAACGATGTGTTACGCAATGCCGTACAAGGGATTGCAGAACTGATCACACGCCCTGGCCATATTAACGTCGACTTTGCTGACGTACGCACTGTGATGTCAGAAATGGGACACGCAATGATGGGCAGTGGTGTTGCAACGGGCGAAGATCGTGCTGAAGAAGCGGCAGAGATGGCAATTTCTAGCCCACTTCTTGAAGACATCGACTTGGCGGGTGCGCGTGGTGTGCTAGTCAACATCACAGCAGGCTTTGATATGCGTCTTGATGAGTTCGAGACTGTGGGTAACACCGTCAAAGCATTTGCATCAGACAATGCCACTGTGGTGATCGGAACGTCGATGGATCCAGAAATGAGCGACGAGCTGCGAGTGACTGTGGTGGCGACCGGGATTGGCAACGAACGTAAGCCAGACATTACCTTGGTCACCAATGCACAGTCTGGGCAAGCAAAAGCCGAGCCTAAAAAGGCACAGCCTTTGCAGGATAAACCTCAGGCGGCAAGTTCAAACCCAGCGGCGAAAGAGCAGCCAGCTGCTTCATCGAATGCAGCACCAAAATCGCAGACTGAGCATGATTATCTCGATATTCCTGCGTTTTTGCGTAAACAAGCTGACTGATCGCAATTGCTTGGTTTGTAGCCAGTGATGTGCTACCATCTCGCTCCCCTTGTCTAAGGTGACAGGGTAATGAGTGACGCAGAGCACACTTTTTTGAGAAAAAGTTGAGATAAGCCGATGATTAGACAGCGAACATTGAAAAGTATGGTCCAAACGACTGGTGTGGGTCTCCACTCTGGGCGTAAGGTTACGCTTACTCTGCGTCCGGCTCCTGCCAACACCGGTGTGATTTATCGTCGCACTGACATGGAGCCGCCGGTTGATTTTCCGGCCAACCCTGAGGATGTGCGCGACACCATGCTGTGCACCGCCTTAGTGAATGACGCGGGTGTTCGCATCTCAACCGTTGAGCATCTCAGTGCTGCAATAGCAGGAATGGGTATCGATAACATCATTATCGAAGTGAATGCGCCAGAAATCCCGATTATGGATGGCAGTTCAAGCCCGTTTATTTTCTTGCTGCAGTCTGCGGGTATCGATGTCCAAAATGCGCCAAAACGATTCATTCGTATCAAAAAGCCTGTTCGCATTGAAGACGATGATAAGTGGGCGGAACTGTTGCCTTATAATGGCTTCCGTCTCGACTTTGCCATCGAATTCGACCATCCGGCGATTGAATCGGAGCAACAAAACTTGGTGCTCGACTTCTCAAGTCAATCTTTTATTAAAGACTTGAGCCGCGCGCGAACCTTCGGTTTTATGCGTGATATCGAATACTTGCAGTCACAAAACTTGTGTCTGGGTGGCAGCTTTGACTGCGCGATTGTTCTGGATGATTATCGCATCTTGAACGAAGACGGCCTACGTTTTGACAATGAACTGGTTAAGCACAAAGTCCTGGATGCCATTGGTGACTTGTACATGTGTGGACACAGTATTCTTGGTGAAATGCGCGCCTATAAATCAGGCCATGCGTTAAACAACAAGCTGTTACGCGCGGTGTTAGCCGATCAAGAAGCGTGGGAGTGGGTCACATTTGAAGAGACTGAAACCTCTCCTGTGGCATTTGCTGAACCGGGAATGGTATTGGCCTAAGCGATATCCTTGCGCATAAGCTACTACTTGCGTATAAGCCACTACTTGCGTATAAGCCACTACTTGCGTATAAGCTACTAGATGGTGTGACCGCTGACAGAAAGCGGTATGAAGCCTAACCGCTAGGCATCGTAACCAAATACTAGATTAAGATAAAAAAGCCGGAGTTTACTCTGGCTTTTTTTGATCATGGGCCAGGTTAGCTAATGCTTCAAATCGTGCTTTTAATGTTGGGGAAGCGCCTTCCCCTAACGCGCGAAGCAACTCGCCAGAGGCTTGGCTAAGATGACGAGAAGGGGCCTTCTCGTGGTCTGTTCTGTCCGCGGCGGCTAATGCTGGATTAATATTCACCTCAATGGTCGTCAAGCTCGCGAGGCCTTTGGTGCGTAACACCGAGAGCAGGTGCTGACGTTCATAGTTAAGCCGCATGGCCCAAGCGGCGCTACCTACTTCAATCACTAATACGCCATCACGATAATTGGCAACGCGACATGCCTTTGAGGTTTCACCGGGCAACAATGCCAAAATAAGTTTATTTAACTTCGCAAGCTCAACCGCGCGTTGGGCAATGTTGTTGGAGTCGCTCTCTAGCAGGTGTAGCGTTGAGCGAGGACGATGGTCTCTCATAGCACAATAACTGCCTTTTTTGTCATCAATTCGGTGTGGGAACGGGCGCACAGCGTCTAATTTTCGCTAATTGATCCCTCGAGTCCTAGATTTGTCATAGGATGTGAGACTATTTTACCTTATCATACATGCGTGACCCCAGCATGTAAGCTAACCCATTTGATCAATTAGGGATTGCTGGGGGAGTACAATATACAGTGCGCGAATCATTCACAGGTAAGTGTCGCATGGGTACGGCGATAAGGGAGAACCTTTTTCCATTCCGTCTATCACATTATCAGTGACGTGGAAATTGTTGTGAAGCGGCGTGATCGCCCTTGAATTCTGTCCGATTTGGCTCCACTTAAAAGAGATAAGCCTTGTTATCTCATGTTGAATCGATGAGCTTAAGCCAACCCGCGTTGAACTGAAACACGCCAACAGAGTGGCAGTGTAGCGGCCGCCCATGTGGGAAGACCATTAAAAAGAGTACCGGCAACGCCATGTTATCGAAAGTCCTGACTAAAGTTATCGGAAGCCGAAATGACCGCACCTTGCGTCGGCTGCGAAAAGTTGTTGATGAAATCAACAAACTCGAACCCCAATTTGAAGCGTTGAACGACGATGCGCTAAAAGCTAAAACCGTTGAGTTCCGCGAGCGCCTAGATCAAGGCGCTGAACTGGATGATCTTATTCCAGAAGCCTTTGCAACAGTACGAGAAGCCTCGAAGCGTGTCTTCGGTCTGCGCCATTTTGATGTGCAGATGATTGGTGGGATTGTGCTGCATAACGGCAAAATTGCCGAGATGCGTACCGGTGAGGGTAAAACGCTCACGGCGACCCTGCCTTCCTACCTGAACGCGTTAACCGGCAAGTCGGTTCACATTATCACCGTCAATGATTACTTGGCCGAGCGTGATGCTGAAACCAACCGTCCTTTGTTTGAGTTTCTAGGGATGACGGTTGGCGTCAATGTACCGAATATGCCGCCGGAAGCGAAAAAAGCCGCCTATGCGTGCGATGTGCTGTACGGCACCAATAACGAATTCGGTTTTGATTATTTGCGTGACAATATGGCGTTTCGCGCCGAAGACCGCGTTCAGCGTGATCGCTACTTCTCTATCGTCGATGAGGTCGATTCCATCTTAATTGATGAAGCGCGAACGCCATTAATTATCTCGGGGCCGGCAGAAGATAGCTCCGAAATGTATCAGCGCATTAATGCCTTGATTCCGAGCTTAAAGCAGCAAGCAGAAGAAGACACCGAAGATTATCAAGGTGATGGCCATTTCACGGTCGATGAAAAGGCGAAGCAGGTTTACATGACCGAAAACGGTCAAGAGTTTGTTGAAGACTTGCTGAAGAAAAACGGCTTGATGGGAGAGGATGATACCCTTTATTCGCCCGCCAACATCAGCCTTATCCATCACATTAATGCCGCCCTGCGCGCGCATGTTTTGTTTGAGCGTGATGTTGATTACATCATTAAAGACGACGAGATCATCATTGTTGATGAGCACACTGGCCGTACTATGCCAGGTCGTCGCTGGTCTGAAGGCTTACACCAAGCCGTAGAAGCCAAGGAAGGGGTGAAAATCCAAAACGAGAACCAAACGCTGGCCTCGATTACCTTCCAAAACTTCTTCCGTTTGTATGACAAACTCTCAGGCATGACCGGGACCGCTGATACCGAAGCGTTCGAGTTCCAGTCGATTTATGGACTCGATACCGTTGTGATCCCCACCAACCGTCCGATGGTGCGAAAAGACCATGCGGATCAGGTTTATATGACCGAGAAAGAAAAGTTTGTCGCGATTGCTGAAGACATCAAAGCACGTGCAAAAGCCGGTCAGCCTGTATTGGTGGGCACGGTATCGATTGAAAAGTCTGAGCTGTTGTCTGATGCGCTTAACAAAGATGGCATTAAGCACCAGGTACTGAATGCGAAGTTCCACGCGCACGAAGCGGATATTGTGGAGCAAGCCGGTTATCCAGGCGCAGTCACCATTGCGACCAACATGGCGGGCCGTGGTACGGATATTGTTCTGGGCGGAAGCTGGAAACAGGTTCTCGGTGATGTCGAAAACCCCACCGATGCCCAAGTGGAAGCGGCGAAAGAAAAATGGCAACAGCTGCACGACCAAGTGGTCGAAGCCGGCGGCTTACACATCATTGGTACCGAACGTCACGAATCGCGTCGTATTGATAACCAATTACGTGGTCGTGCTGGACGTCAAGGTGATCCGGGCTCAACCCGTTTTTATCTATCCATGGACGACTCACTGATGCGCATTTTTGCATCAGAGAAGGTGTCCAATATGATGAAGCGCCTCGGGATGGCTGAAGGGGAAGCGATTGAACACCCCTGGGTTAACAAAGCCATTGAGAATGCGCAGCGCAAAGTTGAAGGCCGTAACTTTGATATTCGTAAGCAGCTGCTTGAGTTCGATGACGTCGCCAACGATCAGCGTAAAGTGGTTTATGAATTGCGTGATGCATTGCTCGTCTCAAATGACATCAGTGAGATGATTGAGCACAACCGCGAAGACGTGGTTAATACCATTGTTAACCAATATATCCCGCCACAGTCGTTAGAAGAAATGTGGGATATTGCTGGGCTTGAGAAGCGCTTGAAAGCCGATTTTGATATCGAGCTGCCGATTCAACAATGGTTGGATGAAGATGACAAGCTCTACGAAGAGTTGCTGCGTGAACGTATTCTGACTGCCTTAATTGAGGTGTACAAAGGTAAAGAAGAAGCCGTTGGCGCGGAAACGCTGCGTAACTTTGAAAAGGCGGTCATGCTACAAACGCTCGACACCCTTTGGAAAGAGCACTTGGCGGCGATGGATCATCTGCGTCAAGGCATTCATTTGCGTGGCTATGCCCAGAAAAACCCGAAACAAGAGTATAAGCGCGAGTCGTTTGAGCTGTTTGAAGGCATGTTAGATGCATTAAAAACCGATGTCGTGACTGCTTTGAGTCGTGTTCGGGTTCAACAGCCTGACGACGTTGAGCGCATGGAAGCTGAACGTCAAGCACGTGCTGAGAAAGCGGCGCGTCAGCAACAGGTTAATCATGCACAGGCTGAAAACCAGTTTGATGATGGTGAAAGCGCTGAACGTGACGACAGCGGCAACGAAACCGTGGTACGTGATGGGCGAAAAGTTGGCCGAAACGAGCCTTGTCCTTGCGGATCAGGGAAGAAATTTAAACAGTGTCACGGTAGAATCTAGCCCCTGACCCTGTGTTAGCAAAAAGGCCGTTTTCGCGGCCTTTTTTTTATTATTAGGAGAGTGCATGAAACGGGTAAGTATTGCCGCGGGCATTATTGTCAATTCGGCACAAGATCAGGTGTTTATTACACGTCGTCACGATCAGGCCCACCAAGGAGGAAAGTGGGAGTTTCCGGGCGGGAAAATTGAAGGCAGTGAAACGCCTAAACGCGCTCTGCTCCGTGAACTCAAAGAAGAAGTGGGTATTGATGCCACCGAGGTCAGTCCGTTTATTTCGTTAGACTTTGATTTTCCAGACAAAGCCTTGAGCTTAGATTTTTTCTTAGTGTGTCGTTTTGATGGTGAGCCGGCTGGTTGTGAAGGCCAAGAGGGGGTTTGGGCGCCTATCGCTGAGCTGGATAACTATACGTTTCCAGACGCGAATGACGCCGTACTTGAGAAAATTCACGCCCGATTTTGACTCGGTTGCACTAGCACTAACACCAAGACTAACACGCGAGCGGGGCGAAGGACGCTCGCTATTGTGTTAATACAGTTTGCTACGCGAAGTGAGCGCAGCCTGCTCAGTGAAGTGAATGCAGCCTGCTCAGTCGGGCTGCTCTTCTGACCACAAGTCATCATCCGAGATATCAGGTGCACCGGGGATGGCTTTTTCTTCACTGGCCCACTCGCCTAAATCGATCAGTTGACAGCGTTTACTACAAAATGGACGGTGTGGACTCACCTCTCCCCAAACCACAGGCTGTTGACAGGTCGGGCATTTCACCACAGTGGGGGTATTACTCACGTACTTCTCCTTAACAGACACTGATATGAACAGGCATATTGTCGGCGACCTCATGATCATCGTCAAATGGCATAAACCGGATGGCGAAGCGGTTTTTATGGCCTGATACCAAAGGATACACGCCCAGATCCGGTGCCAGTTTTAGCCGAATTAAACAAGCGCCATCGGCTTCTTGTTGATAAAACCCTTGTTTTACTGTTGCGGTGCCACCGTGTGCGCTTTCGCGTGTTAGTTGCAGCCAAAAAGCGAGTGCATCACGCAGCGGCGATAGGGTAGCCATCCAAGTTTGAATCGCATTTTGCCGGGCCGCGAGCGGCTGATGCAACCAATAATGGAAAACGGGCAAATCAAAACTGCAACTGCCTCCGGGAATCGAGAAGCGTTGCTTGATGCTGGTTAAGAAGCGATCTTCCCGCAGTGGCTGACCAAAGCGTTTGGCCTGGAGCACCGAACGTTGGTGCGCGGCCACCTGATCGAGTAGCTGATTCAGCTGGGTTTGATCCACTTGCGGTACGTTTGCCCATGCGTTGAGCTTTTTCTTCAGTTTATCCAAATCCTTGGCTAAGTCTGCTTTTACTTGCACCTGCTCTAAAATTTCCAATAAATCGAATAAACTGCGGAAAAATTGAATATGGTGGCAGGGTGCTGAAAGGCCGCTCACTTCGTCCAGTTGGTCGAGCAGGTACTCCAGGCGCAAATAAATACGCACCTGTTCATTGAGTGGGTGTTCATACACAGTGAGGCTGGTCATAAGCGTTGAGCTATCCTGTCCGGCTATACACCGGCGTTTGCCTGGGTTGCCAAGGTTAAATACGTGTGGTGTAAGGCATCAACTTGTCGATCAAGTTCCGCCTCCGTGTGGGTATTGTCGATCACGTCATCAGCCACGTCGAGGCGTTGTTGACGACTGGCTTGCGCGGCCAAGATTGCCTGAACTTGTTGTTGGCTGACCTGATCGCGCGCCAAGGTTCGGGTTATCTGGGTGGCCGGGTCAACATCCACCACAAGGATGCGATCGGCTAATGTCATCAGGTTATTTTCTACTAATAAGGGCACGACAAGCAAACAATACTGAGATTGCGCCTCGGCGCAAGCTTGAATCATGCGGGTACGAATCAACGGGTGGAGTAAATCGTCAAGCCATTGCTTGTCGTCTGGTTGGCTAAATACACGCTCACGAAGCCACGCCCGCGCCAGGCTACCATCATGATTTAATGCCGACGCACCAAAGCGCGCCACAATCGCATCCAGCCCTTGGCTGCCAGGTTTTACTACCTCACGTGCAATCACGTCAGCATCGACAATATCGATCCCTTTTGCGGCAAACCGGTCCGCTACTGTGGTTTTACCGCTACCAATCCCGCCGGTTAATCCGACTACCCATGCCATTAGATGACTCCTAAAATGTGTGACAGATACCAGTGTAACAGGCTATCGCCCCAAAGCAGATTTAGCCAGCCAGCCGTGGCAATGAAAGGCCAAAGGCAAACGCATGTTGCATACCTTGCCGCTGAGAACGAAGCCATAGCGCGCCGACAACGGCCCCGCTCATGGAGGCCATTAAAATTAACAGGGGTAACGCTTGCCAGCCCACCCAAGCGCCCAAGGCAGCAAAAAGCTTAAAATCACCGTAGCCCATGCCTTCTTTGCCAGTGATCAGTTTGAATGTCCAAAATAAGCTCCAAAGGCTGAGGTAGCCAATCATGGCGCCTGTTACGCTGTCTGCCAATGATACTGGCTGACGCCGATGAGTGCGAGTGCGATCCCGGCCCAAAGAAGCGGCAACGTGATTTGATCGGGGAGCAGCATGGTGTCCCAGTCGATCATCGTCAGCGCAAGTAATGTCAGGCTTGCGCCCATCACTGCGATGGCCCAACCAGGTGAGGTGATCAGCCAAGCGGGCAGTATGCAGACGAGGGCACCCATCAGCTCAATTAACGGATACCGCTTACTGATCCGGGTTTGACAATGCCGGCAGTGGCCTTTTAACGCGAGCCAGCTAATCAGCGGGATATTGTCGTACCAAGCAATCGCTGTGTGGCAATGTGGGCAATGTGAAGCGGGTAAGCTTAAATCAAAGCGCGTGTCGTCTGGCGCATCGATATTGGCGTCAGGAAAGCTAAGCCGGCATTCTTGGCGCCACTGGCGTTCCATCATTGTCGGTAAACGGGCGATCACCACGTTTAAAAAACTGCCAAAAACCAGACCCAGCAGGCCGGCTATCACGATAAAAAACGGGGAGGAGAACACCAACATGACACCTGCTTATTACTTGTTGCTTGTTGTGCGCGAATCATAGCGCGTTACGTATCGAGACTCTATCTTGGCTTAGCCGAGAACGGACATCAGATTAAAAATAGGAAGGTACATGGCAACCACCAAGCCACCAATGAGTAATCCGAGTACTAAAATCAGCAGTGGCTCAATGATCTTACCCAGATTATCGACGGTGTTATCAACCTCTTCCTCGTAAATCACTGCCACCCGATTAAGCATGGTGTCTAATGCGCCAGACTCTTCACCAATCATGATCATTTGCGTCATCATATTGGGAAAACGGCCACTTTCACGTAACGCTTGATAGAGCGGGATCCCGGTAGCTGTGTGTGCAGACACTCGAATGAGTCCGTGTGCATAATAGTCGTTGGTGAGAATATTGGTTGCCGATTTAAGTCCGGAGATCAGTGGGATCCCAGCGCTAAAGGTTGTGGCCAGTGTGCGGGAAAACTTCGCGATACAGGCTTTGCTCAGCACCTCACCGATGATAGGCAGTTTAAGTAGCCAGCGGTGATAGTGGTACCGATAGCGCGGGCGATGCCGTTGTAGCCATTTATGCGATAACATCAGGACAATCAAGATAGCGGCAATGGTCGGCGCATGGGTGGTCATCCAATCAGACAATGCCAGCACTTGCCGTGTGAGCCAAGGTAGGGGCGCACCAAAAGAGTCAAAAATCTGCTTAAATTTTGGGATCACGAACAAAAGTAAGTAAGTGCTAACACCGAGCGCAACACTGACGACGATGGTGGGATAAATCATGGCTTTCATCACCTTACTGCGCAGCAAGGCTTGTTTTTCCCGATATAGCGCAAGGCGAGCAAATACCAAAGGAAGTTGACCGGTTTGTTCGCCGGTGGCGACCAGATCACAGTAAAAGCGATCAAATAGGGGGCTGGCTTGCGCCAAGGCCGTGCTTAAGCTGGTGCCAGCTTCTAGTTGTTGACGAAGGTAGCGAACCACTAAGCGCATTTCTGCTTTGACTTGATTCTCTTCTATCAGGTTGAGTGCCTGAACAATCGGGATGCCAGACTCTAACAAGGTAGTGAGTTCGCGTGAAAACTGGGTAATATCGGCCGCTTTGGCTTTGTGCTGGCGTTGTTGCCAGCTAGAAAGGCGTCGACGTATTAAGCGTGTTGGCAAGATAGCTTGGCCGGCGAGTTGCTGGCGGGCATCGTGCTCAGAATACGCAAATACTTGGCCTTTCTGGTGTCGCCCAAACGGCACGGCTTGACGCCAATGAAAGACGAATAACGTTTGCTTGGCCATGATCATTCCTTATGCCAGTTGGATCACGCGACTGAGTTCTTGCACACTGGTGATCCCTTGATTGAGTTTGGCAATGCCGGACTCTGCCAGCCGCCACATGCCTTGTTGGCAAGCGAGTTGGGTGAGCTCGCTAGCACTGGCATGGCGATAAATCGCGTCAGTAATGGTGTCGTCGATAGGCAGCACCTCATAAATGCCAGTTCGACCTTGATAACCTTGGTCACAGCGGTAACAGCCGCGAGGATTGGCTTGATAGATTTGAGTGGGGTCGCAGCGCGGATAAAGGCGCATCAGCTGGGTCAAGCTTGGGTCATCACGCGGGTGAGGCTGCTTACAGACGGGACAGAGCCGGCGCACCAGCCTTTGCGCCACCACCAAGGTCAATGAGCTGGCGAGGTTGTATGGCGCGATCCCCATATGTGCTAAACGCGTGATGCTCTCTGCGGCAGAGTTGGTATGTAAGGTTGAGAGCACCAAATGGCCAGTTTGTGCGGCTTTAATACTGATCTCTGCGGTGTCGGTATCGCGTACTTCTCCCACCATGACTACGTCGGGATCTTGGCGTAAAAAGGCGCGGAGGGCGGTCGCAAAATCGAGTCCGATCCGCGTATTGACATTAACTTGGTTGATCCCATTAAGCTGGATCTCGACCGGATCTTCAACGGTGGCAATATTGCGCTGCGGTTGATTGAGATAGTGCAAACCGCTGTATAATGAGACAGTTTTACCGCTCCCGGTTGGCCCGGTGAATAAAATCATTCCTTGTGGTTGATCGAGCGCTGCTTGATAGTGCTGGCGCTGCCACTCGGTTAAGCCTAAATCATGCAGCGTCAGTTGCTGCTGACCATTATTCAATAAGCGAACCACCACTTTTTCACCCCAGACCGTCGGTAAGGTCGATACCCGCATATCGACCGTATGCTCGGCAGTAAGGGTCAATTTGATTCGCCCATCTTGCGGTAAGCGTCGTTCGGCAATATTGAGTTGGGCTAAGATCTTGAGTCGCGTGGATAACCGCCGCGAGACGCCCGCGGGCGGATGGGCATAGGTTTGCAGTAAACCGTCTTGGCGAAACCGTATTTGGAAGTGATCCTCAAACGGTTCAAAATGCACATCGGACGCTTTTTTTCGTACCGCATCAACTAATATTTGCTGGATATAGCGGCTAATGGGCGCCTGATCGCTTTGTAGTTCCGCGCTATCTTCTTGTGGGCTATCGGTGACGGTCAGGGCCGCTAAATCCTGATCACTGATGGTGATGCCATCGCCGGTGCCTCAATATTTGCACCGTATAAGTGGCGCAACGCGGCATCCAAGTCTGGCTGACTGAGCACCACCAACCGGACATTGAGCCCAGTAGAAAAGCGAAAGTCGGCGACAGCTTCTGCGTTATCTGGGTCACTGACCCCGAGCAACAGCTCTTTGCTTTGCTGGGCAAGCGGCAACACTTGATGGCGCTGAATCAAATCGCGCCGGTCGAGGGCATAGCAGGTGTCTTTAAACGGATACTGATGGCTCTCTGCGAACGGAAGATGGTGCAGCGTGGCGAGGGTGTGGGCGAGCGCGGTGGGGTCAACCCCAGCATCGAGTAAACGGGAGACGCTAAGCGGTGTGCCATCGCCAATGCCCAACGCATCGCGCTGGGCATCGGTCAATAAACCGGCTTGATACAACTGAGCGGTTGGGATCATAAATAACGCTTTTCAATGCATATAAAACCTAGCACAAGTGTGTGCTAGGTTGCGGATTGATTAGTTAGACTTAGCCGTTGTTTGTATCACTGCCTGCATTACCGTCTTTATACTCACAACCATTGACTTCTATGGTGTCCGATGGTTGTGTACAGGCCCATCCTCCTGACTCTCCTCGCGTTAGTTCAACTTGATCGTCTCCGCCGGGAAAACCTTTTACAGCGATTGTCATAGTGCCAGCAACTTCTTTAGTTTTCGCTAGAGTAATCCCTTCTGGAATACCCAATTCTTCATCTTCGACATCTTTGGCTTTTTCGGGAAATTCACCCTTTTCCATAATATGCGCTTCTACCACGGAGCGCATATTGGTCAGTGTGGCAATCGCGGCAGTCACTTTGGCTTTATCTTGATATTTTTGGTATTGCGGAATGGCGATGGCAGTCAGGGCGCCAATAATGCCAATGACCACGAGTAACTCAATCAAGCTAAACCCTTGTTGCTTTTGCATCTTATGTCTCTCCTCTCAATGATGGTCGGCCGCCAACGCGAGTGCAGCGACTTTACGCTTGTGAGCGTGGCACAAAAAAGAGGGGCAACATGAGTTTGAGAGTGAAGGGTAAAAGCTGGATGTAAGATTTTGTTTTTTCTTTTGTAGTGTTCGACTCACCACAAATTTTTTGTCACGAAAGCGCGATAAAAAGGCCGCCCATCGTGGGCGGCCTGGTCGACTCTGGGTGAGAGTACGTGTTATTGAAAGTACGTGTTATTGAAAACGCATGGATAAATCGAGCGCGGTTACGTGCTTGGTAAGCGCGCCCACGGAAATATAATCTACGCCTGTGGACGCATATTCCGCTAGTGTATCCAAGGTGACATTGCCCGAGACTTCAAGCGCCACACGGCCTTGGTTGAGTGCAACCGCTTCGCGCATCATCGGCACGCTAAAATTATCTAACATCACAATGTCGGCGCCGGCCTCAATGGCTTGTTTTAGCTCATCCAGACTTTCTGTCTCTACTTCCACCGGTTTATCTGGATTCAGACGACGAGCCTCTTGCACCGCATTGGCAATCCCGCCGCAGGCAAGAATGTGGTTTTCTTTAATCAGATACGCATCGAACACACCAATACGGTGATTGTGTCCGCCACCACAAGCGACGGCATATTTGAGTGCACTACGCAGGCCTGGCACGGTTTTGCGGGTATCCAATAGCTTGGTCTCCGTCCCTTGTAACTGTGCCGCATAGGTTGCCGTTTTACTGGCGCAGCCTGACAAGGTCTGGATAAAGTTCATCGCATTGCGCTCACCCGTTAATAACACGCGTGACGGTCCTTTTAAGGTGCACAAGGCTTGATTGGCAGTGATCGCATCGCCATCGGTCACGTGCCAGGTTAAGGAGACCTCGCCACCCAGTTGTTTGAATACTTCGTTAGCATAATCTTGGCCACAAAATACGCCATCTTCACGCGTAATCAGTACCGCGGTCGACACCGAATCGGCCGGAATCAGGCTGGCGGTAATATCTTTACGCGCGTCAAGATCGCCCCCTAAATCTTCACGCAATGCGTCGCTGACGGCACGGGGCACATCCGTTTTTAGATGAGAGGTGAGATAGGCAAGACGGCTTTTGCTGTCATGAACAGCATGAAAAGGAGTCGATGTCATTATGGCTTACCGCGGTGATGAAAAAACGTGGCGAAATGATAACGCTGGTTGGGGGGAAATGCAGCTTTTCTCTCCGGTTTCCGCGTCGGCGTCCATTTTATTATCGACACCCTGACTAGAAAATTACCCATGCATTGCCTGCTCATTTGTCTACACTTTGATCAGTTCTAGTAAAGAGGTAGCGTCATGAAACGCGGATTGGCACTGATGACGATGATATTCGCTGCACTGGCAGGTTTTAGTGTCTGGCAGCACCTACGTTTACCCGCGTCTACCTCATTGTCACCATTGACGATTGCGGTTTCATTAACGCCGTTGTCAGCGCCTATCATCGTTGCCAAAGAACAAGGTTTATTTAAAAAACATGGCATCGACATGACGCTAAAACCGGTTCATGGCGGAGTGAAAAGTTTTCAAGCACTGGTTGCGGGAGAGGCGGACTTAGCTACTACGTCAGAAACAGTGGCGATGTTTAATAGCTTTGAAAGAGAGGATTTTAACATTCTGACTAGCTTTGTTGAGTCAGACAATGATGTGAAACTGTGGTCTATCCATCGTGCAATTGGTCACTCGCTCCCTGATGCGCTTCGGAGCGCACGTGTTGGAGTGGTCGCGTCAAGCGCGAGTGAGTACTTCTTCGACTCATTGCTCCAGCTGTATGATATGCCAACTGAGACAATAGAGAAGGTTTATTACTCGCCTGAGGCGTTGCCGTCGGCACTACTCGACAATGAAGTTGATGCGATTGCTATTTGGGAACCTTACGGCTATCAACTAGTAAAACGAGCCCATGAGTCAGTACAAGCACTCGATAGTAAAGGCTTACATAGCTTATCTTTTTTATTGGTAAGTGATCGTTTAGTTGCGAAAAAGCAGCACCAAGATATGCGTCGCGTCATTCGAGCCTTGGATGAAGCGGTAGATGTTATTCATCAACGGCCTGAGCAAGCGAAAGCCCAGGTCGCTGCGTATCTTTCAATGTCCGACGACAAGCTCGGCTGGCTTTGGCAGGACTATTTATTTCGCCTGTCGTTAAACGACTCTTTACTGTTGCGTTTAAAAAACCAAGCTCGGTGGGCGCAACGCGCGGGATTGGTTACGGGACCAACACCATCGTATCGTCATTTACTTAACCCTGGCCCCTTGGTTGAAGCAACTCAAAAAGTGAGTCTATTAGAATGAAAATCGGTCAGCAGTTAAACATCGTTGTTTACGCATGTGCGGCATTGACGCTGGTAACACTATTGATCACGGTAGAGCTTTTTCAGAAACAAAGTCAGACGCAAGCACGCTTAGATAGAATTGTTGCGGTGCATTCTCAAATCGACAGTTTACGCGGTCGTTTGTGGCTATATCGTCAATACCCCAGTGCGCAAACCCGCCAAGATGTATACCAATCAACCAATGCGTTGCGGGCTCAGCTATCCAGTGACCAGCATGCGATTCCTCCCCAGTCAGTGCAGTCTATGACGCAAGCGGCGGACAGTATTGACCGTTTGCTGGATACCACAACAGGCCAATTTGGTCGGGAGCAGAGCGTTGATGAAGGGCGGCTGATGCTTTTTTCACGATTTAATATTTTACTACAAGCCATGAGCGAGGCGGCATTTTCTGTGCGTCAGCAAGCGATGCATGATGCATCTAAACAGCAGAAAATGCTGCTTGTTGTCCATGGTGGTATTTTGGTGCTGTTGGCCTTATTAGTAACGATTTTTGCAACCCGTTTACGACGACGTTTAAGACAACGCTTAAAAACATTACACAGCACGGTTACTCAGATTAAAAAAGGTGATTTAACCACTGAATTAATCATGACCGATAAAGATGAACTGACCGAACTGGCGGATCATGTCAATGAAATGAAGCATGCGCTTAGCCATACCATGGTGGATAAAAACCAACTGAGTGAAGAAGTCGCACGGCAAACACAACAGCTTCGCGAGCAACAACACCAGCTTAAATTTTTAGCGGAGCATGATGAATTAACAGGTTTATTTAACCGACGTGCGTTTGAATCGCATGTCGATGTGGCTTTGATGCGGGCCAACCGAGCACAAACGAATGCTGCGTTACTGTTTATCGACTTGAATAACTTTAAACAAGTCAATGACACCTATGGCCACGGGGTCGGGGACGAGTTGCTCAGGGTTGTGAGCCAACGTCTAAAGTACGCCGTCCGTCGTTCTGATTTAGTCGGGCGTTTAGGCGGTGACGAATTTATTGTGTGGTTGGATCTATTGACAGATAAAGATGCATTGAATGAAGTTATTCGCCGTATTCAAGATGATGTCCATGCACCTATATTAACCGAGAAAGCAGAGTTATCACTGGTGAGTAGTATTGGCGTCAGTTGCTTTCCTACCGACGGATTGGAGTTGCAACAAATGATGAATCAAGCCGATGCGGCCATGTATTACGCGAAAACACATGCTAACGAGCGGCACTGCTTATATTCCAATCTGCCTGCCGAGCGGATACAGTAACGAATTTTGCGACACGAGTAGCTTGCATGTCTTTTTCCCGCATCGACGATCATTGGCTAGCGGGCGCGCGCGCCTGTCCTTCTCCCCATTATAACTCACGCCCGGATAGCGAGGATATTTCCTTGCTGGTGGTTCACAATATCAGCCTGCCCCCCGGCCAGTTCGACGGTCCCTATATTGAGCAATTTTTTCAGGGCAACCTCGACGCTGACGCGCACCCTTATTTTGCCCAGATCCGTGATCTTCGCGTGTCCGCACACCTACTGATCCGACGAGATGGAAGTGTGATCCAGTTTGTACCATTCAACGAACGCGCATGGCATGCTGGCATCTCGTGTTTTGACGGTCGGCAGCAATGTAACGATTTTTCTATCGGTATTGAGCTTGAGGGCACAGACACACTTCCATACACCGACCAGCAGTATCAATCGTTAGCGGCGATCACGCAGACGCTGATGCAGTACTATCCAGCCATCACCCGTGATCGGATCACAGGACATCAACATATTGCGCCCGGACGGAAGACCGATCCTGGCCATGTGTTTGACTGGGAAAGATTACACCTACTGCTCTATACTGCCTGACAAAGCAGTCATTCTCTTTGGTCTGACCAATTTTAGAGCGCCGTGAAAAAACAACTGTCAGGTGACGAATACAGGGGTTTCCATGATGTCAATCAAAGTTCAGGTGGACAGAATATCCGCTGTCTGGTAACTTTAGAGAATAATAAAGTAATTGGTCTTACCAATTTACAATCAGTCAGTTTCTGCAGCTAAGCGCCAAGCTTGGGGGGCAGATGGTCAATAAATACAATGGCATATCAGCGAATTCGTCAACCCAAACTCTCAGATGTTATCGAGAAAGAGCTCGAAGGTTTAATTCTGGAAGGGACCTTGTCTCCAGGCCAGAAGCTACCGCCTGAGCGAGAGTTAGCGGTCCAGTTTGATGTGTCTCGTCCATCAGTCCGTGAGGCGATTCAGCGACTTGAAGTAAAAAAGCTGCTCACTCGCAAACAAGGTGGCGGCACCTTTGTCAGTCAACGACTGTGGCAGCGATTTTCTGAACCCCTGCTAGAGTTATTGGCGGACCATCCGGAAACCCAGCTTGATTTGTTGGAATCACGGCATGCGCTCGAAGGTATTTCTTCTTATTTCGCCGCTTTACGGGGCACGGAAGAGGATTTTTCTCGGATTGAAGATTGCCATGATGCGATTCGACAAGCGCAGAAAGATGGGGACTTAAAGGCAGAAGCTTCCGCCGTCATGCAATATCTCGTTGCCGTAACGGAAGCGGCGCACAATGTGGTACTACTGCATATCATGCGTAGCCTCGCACCGTTACTGGAACAGAATATTTATCAAAACTTTGAGCTACTTTATCGCCGTCAAGAGACGGTGGAAAATGTCAGCCGACACCGAGCTGAGATCGTGGATGCAATCACCGCTGGCGAGCCAGAAAAAGCGAGACAGGCGTCGCATGCACACTTAGCTTACATTGAGGAAACTCTGTTGGATCTTGGCCGAGAAGAAAGCCGTCGAGAACGGTCTCTACGTCGAATTCAACAACGCAAGGACGAGCTGGAGTAATCCCTATTCGCCGCCAAAATAAAGGCGAGGGGCCACTGCAGCTGCGACAACGTTTGTTTTGTACGAGTCAATCAACGAAAGGATAGATCGCCATGTCTGAAGTCATGAAAAATGACGTGGACGCACTTGAGACCCAAGAGTGGTTGCAAGCTCTTGAGTCAGTCGTTCGTGAAGAAGGTGTAGAACGTGCCCAGTTCCTTCTGGAGCAAGTCTTAGGGCAAGCACGTTTAGACGGTGTTGACATGCCAACTGGCGTGACCACCAACTATGTAAATACCATCCCTGCAGATCAAGAACCTGCTTATCCAGGTGATGTGAACTTGGAACGTCGTATCCGTTCTATCATTCGTTGGAACGCAATCATGATCGTGTTGCGCGCGTCCAAGAAAGATTTAGAGCTGGGTGGCCACATGGCTTCATTCCAGTCATCGGCTGCGTTCTATGAAACTTGCTTTAACCACTTCTTCCGTGCGCCAAACGAGAAAGATGGTGGCGACCTGGTTTATTATCAAGGTCATATCTCTCCAGGCATCTACGCGCGTGCGTTTGTGGAAGGTCGTCTCACTGCTGAGCAGCTCGACAACTTCCGCCAAGAAGTTGACGGTAACGGTATTTCCTCTTACCCGCACCCGAAACTGATGCCTGAGTTCTGGCAGTTCCCAACCGTATCTATGGGTCTGGGGCCTATTGCGTCTATCTACCAAGCGCGTTTCCTTAAGTATCTGAACGGTCGTGGCTTGAAAGACACCTCAGAGCAGCGTGTTTACGCGTTCTTAGGCGACGGTGAAATGGATGAGCCAGAATCACGTGGTGCGCTGTCGTTTGCCGTCCGTGAAAAACTGGATAACCTGTGCTTTTTGATCAACTGTAACCTGCAGCGCCTTGATGGTCCTGTAATGGGTAACGGTAAAATCGTTCAAGAGCTCGAAGGCCTATTTAAAGGCGCTGGCTGGAACGTGATCAAAGTGGTTTGGGGCTCTGGCTGGGATAAACTGCTGGCCAAAGACACCTCCGGTAAACTGCTGCAGTTGATGAACGAAACCATCGACGGCGATTACCAAACCTTCAAATCAAAAGACGGACGCCGCTACGTGCGTGAACACTTCTTCGGTAAATATCCTGAAACTGCAGCCCTGGTTGCCGATATGACCGACGAAGAAATCTTTGCGCTCAAACGTGGTGGTCATGAACCATCAAAACTGTTTGCTGCGTTCAAAGCGGCACAAGAGTGCAACGACCGTCCAACCGTGATCCTGGCGAAAACCGTTAAAGGTTACGGCATGGGTGAAGCGGCTGAAGGTAAAAACATCGCGCACCAAGTGAAGAAAATGGACATGACCCATGTTCACGCTATGCGTGATCGTCTTGGCCTACAAGACTTGCTGTCTGACGATGATGTGCAAAACCTGACTTACCTAAAACTGGAAGAAGGATCTGCGGAACACGAATACCTGCATGCGCGCCGTAAAGCCCTGCACGGTTACACTCCGCAGCGCTTACCTAAGTTCACTGAAGAACTGACGCTGCCAAAACTGGATGATTTCTCTGCTCTGCTGTCTGAGCAGAAGCGTGATATCTCTACCACCATGGCGTTTGTACGCTCATTGAACGTATTGCTGAAAGACAAGAGCATTGGCAAGAACGTAGTGCCAATCATTGCTGACGAAGCCCGTACTTTCGGTATGGAAGGTCTGTTCCGTCAGGTGGGTATCTATAACCCGCAAGGACAAACCTATACCCCAGAAGATCGTGGCGTGGTGTCTTACTACAAAGAAGACCAAGGCGGCCAAGTACTGCAAGAAGGATCAACGAGCTAGGCGCGATGTCATCGTGGGTAGCGGCGGCGACCTCTTACAGCACCAATGATCTGCCAATGATCCCATTCTACATCTACTACTCCATGTTCGGCTTCCAACGTGTTGGCGACATGGCGTGGATGGCGGGTGACCAACAAGCACGTGGTTTCCTATTGGGTGCCACCGCAGGTCGTACCACCCTGAACGGTGAAGGTCTGCAACACGAAGACGGTCACAGCCATATTCTGGCAAGCACTGTACCTAACTGTGTGTCTTACGACCCAACCTTCGCGTACGAAGTGGCGGTGATCATGCAAGACGGTATCCGTCGTATGTACGGTCCTGACCAAGAAAACATCTACTACTACCTGACGCTGATGAACGAAAACTATCATCAGCCAGCCATGCCTGAAGGCGCGGAAGACGGTATCCGTAAAGGTATCTATAAACTAGAAACCTACACGGGCGACAAAGCGAAAGTTCAGTTAATGGGCTCGGGCACCATCATGACCGAAGTGCGCAAAGCAGCGAAACTGCTCAGCGATGAATTCGGCGTGGCGTCTGACGTTTACAGCGTGACCTCGTTCAACGAACTCGCACGTGACGGTCAGGATGTGGATCGTTTCAACATGCTGAACCCAGATGCAGAAAGCAAAGTGCCTTATATCCAAACGGTCATGGGATCTGAGCCTGCGATTGCTGCGACTGATTACATGAAAAACTACGCTGACCAAGTTCGTGCGTTTATCCCAGCTGAGTCTTATAAAGTGCTGGGTACAGACGGCTTTGGTCGTTCTGACAGCCGCGAAAATCTACGTCGTCACTTTGAAGTGAACGCAGGCTATGTGGTGGTTGCGGCACTGAACGAGCTGGCTAAGCGTGGTGATGTTGATAAGAAAGTCGTGTCAGAAGCGATTAAGAAATTCGACATCGATACCAACAAAGTAAACCCGCTGTTCGCGTAAGAGGCTGAAACAATGTCAATCGAGATTAATGTACCTGACATCGGTGCGGATGAAGTAGAAGTGACTGAGATCCTTGTTAGCGTTGGCGACAAGGTAGAAGAAGAACAGTCGTTAATCACCGTTGAAGGTGATAAAGCATCCATGGAAGTCCCTGCGTCACAAGCGGGTGTGGTCAAGGAAATCAAAATTGCCGAGGGTGATAAAGTCACCACTGGCTCTTTGATTATGATCTTCGAAGCCGATGCGCCAGCGCAAAGCGCCCCAGCTCAAGAGGCGGCGCCAGCCGCCCCTGCTACAGCACCAGCGGCCGCATCAGAAACCAAAGAAGTGCACGTCCCTGATATCGGTGGTGACGAAGTTGAAGTCACTGAGATCATGGTTGCGGTTGGCGATACCATTGAAGAAGAGCAGTCACTGATCACTGTTGAAGGCGATAAAGCCTCAATGGAAGTGCCTGCACCGTTTGCGGGTACCGTTAAAGAAATCAAGATCGCGGCGGGTGACAAGGTGTCAACTGGCTCACTGATCATGATGTTCGAAGTGGGTGGCAGTGCTCCAGCTGCAGACGCCCCAGCAGCAGCCGAGGCACCAGCGGCGCCGGCAGCAGCACAAGCAAAGACGTTCACGTCCCTGATATCGGTGGCGATGAAGTTGAAGTGACTGACATTATGGTTGCCGTTGGCGATACCATTGAAGAAGAGCAGTCACTGATCACCGTTGAAGGCGACAAAGCGTCAATGGAAGTACCGGCACCGTTTGCGGGTACAGTGAAAGAAATTAAAGTGGCCGCGGGTGATAAAGTCTCGACGGGCTCGTTGATCATGGTGTTCGAGGTTGCAGGTAGCGCACCAGCAGCACCTGCAGCGGCACCTGCTGCTGAAAAGGCGGCACCCGCTCCTGCGGCTAAGGCAGATGCCCCAGCGGCTAAAGCTGACGCCGGCAAAGACGAGTTTGTAGAGAACAAAGAATACGCGCATGCGTCGCCTGTTGTTCGTCGTCTTGCCCGCGAATTTGGCGTGAACCTTGCGAAGGTGAAAGGAACGGGTCGTAAAGGACGCGTACTGAAAGAAGACGTTCAGAGCTTTGTCAAAGACGCGCTAAAACGCCTTGAATCGGGTGCAGCATCTGGCTCAGGCGACGGCAGTGCACTTGGCTTGCTCCCTTGGCCTAAAGTGGACTTCAGCAAATTCGGTGAAACCGAAGTCAAACCACTGTCACGCATTAAGAAGATCTCGGGTGCGAACCTGGCACGTAACTGGGTGATGATCCCGCACGTGACGCAGTGGGATAACGCTGATATCACTGAAGTGGAAGCGTTCCGTAAAGAGCAAAACGCGATTGAGAAGAAGAAAGAGTCTGGCATGAAGATCACCCCATTGGTGTTCATCATGAAAGCCGCTGCTAAAGCGCTGGAAGCTTTCCCTTCATTCAACGCATCACTGTCGGAAGACGGTGAAAGCCTGATCATGAAAAAATATGTCAACATCGGCATTGCGGTTGATACGCCAAATGGTCTGGTTGTGCCTGTCTTTAAGGACGTGAACAAAAAAGGCATCTACGAGTTATCTGAAGAGCTGATGGCAGTCTCGAAGAAAGCGCGTGCGGGCAAGCTCACTGCTTCTGATATGCAGGGCGGTTGCTTTACCATCTCAAGCCTAGGTGGTTTGGGCGGTACCGCGTTTACGCCAATCGTTAATGCACCAGAAGTCTCAATCTTGGGTGTCTCTAAGTCAGAAATGAAGCCAGTATGGAACGGTAAGGACTTTGAACCTCGCCTGATGCTGCCACTGTCTCTGTCTTATGACCACCGTGTGATTGACGGTGCTGAGGGTGCGCGCTTTATCAGCTACCTCAACGGTCTAATGTCCGATATCCGCCGTTTGGTACTGTAATCGCAACATCGACAACCCAACCGGTCCGTGAAGGGTCGGTTGGGAATTGTTGTGCAGCTCACAGGCTATGGGTTTTTATTTTTCAGCCCATTAACATGGCTGTAAACTGTGGCACCAAACACCCACAACAATAAAAACTACCGCTCTTAGCCTGTCAGGGAATAAGACTACAACGAGGTCAGAATGAGTAAAGAAATCAAAGCGCAAGTCGTCGTTCTTGGCGCTGGTCCTGCTGGATACTCCGCCGCTTTCCGCTGTGCCGACCTAGGTTTGGAAACAGTGCTGGTTGAACGTTACAACACCCTAGGGGGTGTGTGTCTAAACGTTGGCTGTATTCCTTCTAAAGCCCTACTACACGTTGCCAAAGTGATCGAAGAAGCCAAAGCGATGGCTGATCATGGCGTGGTTTTCGGCGAGCCACAAACCGACATCGACAAAATCCGCTCTTGGAAAGACAAGGTGATCGGTCAGTTGACCGGTGGCTTAGGTGGCATGGCCAAGCAGCGTAAAGTGACCGTGGTTAACGGTACCGGCCGTTTCACTGGCGCCAACACCCTGTTGGTCGAGGGTGAAGAAAGCACCACCATTAATTTTGATAACGCGATCATCGCGGCCGGCTCTCGTCCTATCGAGCTGCCATTTATCCCGCATGATGATCCACGTATCTGGGACTCTACTGACGCGCTCGAGCTCAAAGAAGTACCAGAGAAAATGCTGCTGATGGGCGGTGGTATCATTGGTCTAGAAATGGGTACTGTCTATCACGCATTGGGCTCACAGGTCGATGTGGTCGAAATGTGTGATCAGGTGATCCCGGCGGCCGATAAAGACGTGATTAAAGTCTTTACCAAGCGTATCAGCAAGAAAATGAACCTGATGCTGGAAACCAAAGTCACCGCAGTAGAAGCCAAAGAAGATGGTATTTACGTGACGATGGAAGGCAAAAAAGCGCCAGCAGAGCCAGTACGTTATGATGCTGTATTGGTTGCGATTGGCCGTAGCCCGAATGGCAAACTGCTTGACGCCGGCCAAGCCGGGGTTGAAGTTGACGATCGCGGCTTCATCAATGTTGATAAGCAAATGCGCACTAACGTGCCACACATCTATGCGATCGGCGATATTGTTGGTCAGCCAATGCTTGCGCATAAAGGTGTGCATGAAGGCCATGTGGCTGCGGAAGTCATTTCTGGTAAGAAACATTACTTTGATCCGAAAGTGATCCCATCGATTGCTTATACTGAGCCAGAAGTAGCATGGGTCGGTAAAACCGAGAAAGAATGTAAGGAAGAGGGCATCAACTACGAAGCCTCTACCTTCCCATGGGCGGCTTCTGGTCGTGCGATTGCGTCTGACTGCGCTGACGGTATGACCAAGCTTATCTTCGATAAAGATACGCACCGTGTCATCGGGGGTGCCGTTGTCGGTACCAACGGTGGTGAGCTGTTGGGCGAAATCGGTCTTGCGATTGAAATGGGCTGTGATGCCGAAGACATCGTGTTGACTGTTCACGCTCACCCAACACTCCATGAGTCTGTTGGCTTGGCCGCTGAAGTGTTTGAAGGCTCAATCACGGATATGCCGAATCCAAAAGCGAAGAAAAAGAAATAAACTGTGCGTTTATATTTTTCTTATTAAGCCCTGCATTGCGGGGCTTTTTTGTTTGCCCAGCGAAGCTGGCAAACCCGTCAGGTTGAAAGAAACCTGAATCGCCCCGGCTGAGGGGAAGATAATCCGAATCGCAAGGGCGTTGCTGGCCAACGGCAGGGTCTGAAGGAAGCGATAGGAAGTTAGAGGCACACAACGAGAGTGAACCTGCTTCGGCTTGATAGGTGGGTAAGCGTGCGAAATAACGCAAAGCCCAGTACTCAGTCAGACCTATCGAGTGTTTGAGGGTGGCGTCTCTGACAGGGAGCCAGTGCAGTAACTGGGGAAGCCTGGCACCACATCCAGA
>AQOF01000006.1 GCA_000565345.1 Salinivibrio costicola subsp. costicola ATCC 33508 = LMG 11651
AGCGCTCTCTTATTTTGCATAAAAATCGAACAATATTTTCACTGTTAACGGTGTCATAATCATCGATGATAGGGTGACCAAGGTCTGACAAATTGAGCGCGCCAACAATATTGAGGCGACTACGGCTCCCTGTCGTCTCTATTGCTTTATCTTGTCCTGTGCGTATCCAGCCTTGCGTCACTTTTGTCGTTTGAGTCGGATGAACAGCATCCATAAACAGGATGGCTTCATCTTTGCCGCAGCGTGATTTGAGCGCTTCATAAGCGTCGACAAATGCGTGTTGCTTCGCCTCATCGAATTTATGCGGCACGCCTTTAGGCTTTTTATAGCTAAAACCGTTGTGGTGCAGCCATTTGTTCATGCCAGCAACGGAGTAGCGCACACCAAACTGACACTGAACATACGCGACAATTTGGTGGGTGTGGGAGTAGGTGTGTTCGGTCAAATGCTCAATCAAGGCCAATGCTTGAGGAGCGGACAAATGACTGCTTGAGCCACCATTCTCGGGCTTGAGTTTTTCAGCAGTTGCGTAGTCTTCAAGATGACGCCGTACTGTTGTTTCGTTAATACGCAATGCTTGAGAAATCATCGCAGCGCTCCAACCTTCAGACGCGAGTAACACTGCTTTGATACGATCGCGCACTCGCCCATCACGAGTCGTCCCATGTTGGCGGTCGAGTTCAAGCTTCTGCTGTTTGGTTAAAGTCACTTTCATAGGTAGGAATCATGATCCTGTTTCTACGTAAAATCAAGCATCTTCAATGATCACGGGTATAGAGTGCAACGTTTGTTGCGTTTGATCTTTTCTCTCATGTCATCATGGAATCTAGCGTAGCCTGTGATTTTTGCTGTTTTGAGTCATGTTTAGAAACACAATAATTATGTGTATCTATGCGTCGCCGTGCTTCCTTTTCCCTGCGTTCTTACGTATTCTTTGTGATTAAGATCATGTTCACATGGCAGTCTGTGTAACATTTTCATAAAGCATCCTTACAGTTTGTAACTAAAGCCCTTTTCTATTTTCAATAATTTCTGAAAATTCCAAATTTTCATTGATCCCACGCAAAGAAACTCCGTATTATCCCTCAGACGCATTGTGAGGGAGATCAAAATGGAGTTGTCACAAGAATTACGCAACGTCGTGATGCACTTTGGTGAGATGGGAAGCCGTTGGGGCTTTAATCGCTCAGTCGGTGAAATGCTAGCGCTGATTGTGCTAAGCGAACATCCTTTAAGCGCTGACGACATTGTGTCTGCACTCAACATTTCTCGCGGCAACGTCAGTATGGCAACCAAAGAGTTGCAAGGCTGGAATTTAATCCGTTCACAGCGTACCCCCGGAGATAGAAAGGATTACTTCGTGCCCAATGGCACTATCTGGGAGTTGGCGCAGCAGGTGCTTGCTGAAAGGAAAAAGCGAGAAGTCGACCCCACCTTATCGATGTTGCGTTCACATTTTATGCGAAGCGAAGACGACGCAGACAGTCACGCGGTGACGCAGTTACATGAGATCCACGATCTTTTGGAGCTGTTCAACCATTGGTTTGATGATGTGCAGCAAATGAAACCTGAACATCTGAAAAATTTGATGAAGCTGGGTAGCAGTGTCGGTCGGCTTCTTGAGCTGTCGGGCAAGTTGTTTCACAGCAAGTCCAACGAAGAATCGGGTAAGTAACGTCCTGAGGGTAATGTCATGTTAGATACATTAATGTTGTCGCGAATGCAGTTTGCGGCCAACATCAGCTTCCATATTCTTTTTCCCACCATCACGATTGCACTCGGATGGATGCTGGTGTTTTTCAAATTCAGACACAATCGCACGGGTGAGCAAATTTGGCTCGACACCTATTATTTCTGGGTCAAAGTGTTTGCGCTGACCTTTGCGCTTGGGGTGGTCTCTGGTATCACCATGAGTTTTCAGTTTGGCACCAATTGGCCGGGCTTCATGGAAAAAGTGGGCAACATTGCGGGTCCTTTATTGGGCTATGAGGTGATGACGGCGTTTTTCATGGAAGCGACCTTCCTCGGTGTGATGTTATTCGGTAAAAACCGGGTGCCTAACTGGGTGCATACGCTGGCAACTTTGCTGGTGGCGATTGGTACCACGATTTCTGCTTTTTGGATCCTGGTACTCAATAGCTGGATGCACACACCAACCGGCTTTGAGATCATTGAAGGGGTGGTCCACCCAACCAGCTGGTTCGAGGTTATTTTTAACCCATCAATGCCGTATCGCTTAAGCCATATGCTATTAGCGTCAGGGCTGACCGCGTCTTTCTTAATTGCCGGTATTTCCGCCTATCAGAAATTGAAATCACCCACGTCCGGTGTGTCAGACAAGCCACTGAAAGTGGGGATTACGGCGGCTGCTATTTTGATCCCACTGCAAATCTTTATCGGCGACATGCACGGGTTAAACACCCTAGAACATCAACCGCAGAAAATTGCGGCAATGGAAGGGGTCTGGGAGACCGAGCAAGGCGCGCCATTACTGCTTTTTGCGGTACCTAACGAACAAACACGTTCAAACGACTATGAAATCGGTATTCCGAATCTGGCCAGTTTGATTCTGACTCACAAACTCGATGGTGAAATCAAAGGCTTGGAAAGCTTTGAGTATCATCCACCGGTGAAACCACTCTTCTTTGGTTTTCGAATCATGGTAGGCGTAGGTGTGCTCATGTTGCTGGTGAGCTGGTACACCGCGTACCGTGTATGGCGAAACCAGCCAATGCCTAAGTGGCATCTGATGGGGCTTGTGGCGATGACCTTCTCAGGCTGGGTCGCTACCTTATCGGGATGGTATGTCACTGAGATTGGTCGTCAGCCTTGGCTTGTTCAAGGTGTATTGAAGACGGCGGATGCGGTGACGACAGTCGCCAGTTCTAATGTAGGGATTTCATTAACCATCTATCTCACCCTCTATGCCGTGTTGATGGTGGCCTACATTCGAACCCTGTTCTTCTTGGCGAAAAAACGTTTGCCAGAGTATCAATCTGACGACGCAAACACCGCGCAGTCAACTAAAGAGGTGAACGTATGACCATCACACCACATTTACCTGAAATCTATCTATTGCTCTTTGGGTTTACGGTATTTATGTATGCCGTATTAGATGGCTACGATCTCGGGGTTGGCATGTTGCTCCCGAGCTGTAACCAAGCACAGCGCGATCGCATGATTGCATCGATTGGCCCTTTTTGGGATGCCAACGAAACGTGGTTAGTGTTGGCGGTTGGTATTTTGTTGATTGCATTCCCAACCGCACATAGCTTGATTTTGACTGAGCTATACTTGCCGACCTCAGTGATGTTAGCGGGATTAATCTTGCGCGGGGTCTCCTTCGATTTCCGTGCCAAGGTGCGGCCTGAACGCAAAGATCTCTGGGATCGTTGCTTTAAAGCCGGCTCTTTTATTGCAGCGATGACCCAAGGCTACATGATAGGCCGTTATGTGTTGGCATTTGATGAAAGCATCGGGGCGTACTTGTTTGCCTTATTAAGTGGCCTTTGTGTGACCGCAGCTTACATCTATATCGGCGGAACCTGGCTGGTGATGAAGACTGAAGGCGATTTACAAAAGCGAGCGGCTAAATGGTCGCGTCGTGGTGGTTGGTTAGCCGCGCTAGGCGTCTTAGCCATTAGCATTGTGAACCCACTGGTAAGTGAAACCGTTGCCGCGCGTTGGTTTGGCTTCCCTGAGATCTTGCTTCTCGCCCCCGTTCCATTAGTGTGTCTGGCGATTATGGTGCTGGTCGACCGATATTTACGCCATGTACCGGTTGAAAATGACGTGGGATACCAATTCCCATTCATTGGCGCGATATTCTTGTTCGCATTAAGCTTTTTTGGCTTGGCCTATAGTTTCTTTCCGGACATCGTCCCAGGAGTAATGACAGCACAAGAGGCAGCGAGTGCACCAGGTACCTTATTAATTGTGGGTTATGGTGCCATGTTTGTGTTGCCGATGATCTTCTTGTACACCGTGTTTGTCTATCGTGTGTTCTCCGGTAAAGCAACGGATCTTAACTACGAGTAATCTCTCTCACCGTTAGCCGTTTAACTGTTTTATGAGCGCCCAGTCCATCTTGTGATGGCCTGGGCGCTTTTTTATCCCTACATATTTGTCATTAACGCGGAAAAAGATAGTCACCCTAAACATTGGCTGCGTTAAATATTACATCTCGCTGGATTAGCCCTCCTTTCTATCAAGCAAAGACCTAATTTTTTCTGAAACCATTACGTTAGAGCTAGGTGCTCGATTTCATTTTTGTCTTATTTTATCTGATGATCGGCGATATGAGCGGATTTTCGTTGGTTTTTTACGCTTTCTAGCGTTTTTGGTAATGATGTCGCTGGTAATGAGTGAGGCTAAATCATAGCGCTTCTCTTGTTTATGGCCCTTAATAATCGCTTATGATAGTTGTATTTATGGCCATTTATTGAGCGATTTGGTGATAAATACTGCTATCAGCACAAACAATTAGGTGACAAAAGAGCGAGGTTAAAATTGACTTAAATCATTGTTTTTGCTTTATCTAGCTGTTTTTTCGTGGGGTGGGGTGTAGCGAATTGGTTAAAAATAATGTTTGAGATCTAATGATTAGCGTGTAAGATTATCTTTAACTAATCGTTCAATTAAAAAAACGAATGGAGACGTAATGCCTAAGGTAGGGATGCCGGAAGTACGGAAACCGCAGCTGGTTAAGGCCACGATGACGGTCATCGGTCGAGTAGGGCTGCATGCAGCCACGATTTCTTTGATCAGTAAGGAAGCCGGCGTATCAACAGGCATTATTAACCACTATTTTGGTGGTAAGCATGGCTTGCTAGAAGAAACCATGCGCGTGGTTCTACGTGAGCTATCGGCAACGGTGATTAGCGCATTGCGCGAAACCCCACGCCACCACCATCAGGCGCGCATCAACGCGATCATTAACGCCAACTTTGAAGGGTTTCAGGCCAAATCTGATGTGGTTAAAACGTGGTTAGCGTTCTGGTCGTATGCCATGCATGACGATGAATTATACCGTTTACAACGCGTGAACGAAAAGCGCCTACTGTCGCATTTGCGCATTGAGCTACGTGCATTATTGCCGCTTGATCAGGCGGTGATGGTCGCTCAGGGGATTGCGGCGTTGATCGATGGTATTTGGTTGCGCGGTGCATTGAACCCTAAAGGTATTGATGCCAACAACGCTCGGACCATCATCAATGATTATTTGGATAAGCAATTGACCTTTTATGGTCGTCCTCAGAGCTAAGGCCGCAAACGCCTGACATATACACTCGAACACAAAAGAATTCAGGATTAATTATGGACGCGAAAACGCTATTTATTAATGGGCAACTGACCGCTGCAACCAGTGGTGAGCACTTTGCAACCGTCAACCCGGCCACGGGTGAAACGCTTGCACAAATTGATCAAGCTTCGGCAGACGATGTACAAGCGGCTGTCGATGCTGCCAAACAAGGCTTTGCAGTTTGGTCGCGTATGACAGCGATGGAGCGTAGCCGTATTCTACTAAAAGCCGTTGCCCTGTTACGTGAGCGTAATGATGAATTAGCGAAGCTCGAAGTACTCGACACCGGTAAGCCGATGCAAGAAGCGGTCGAGGTTGACGTGGTCACCGGTGCGGATGCGATTGAGTATTTCGCCAATCTTGTCCCGTCCATGCAGGGCGAGCAACAACCGCTTTCTGAAAACCAATTCTTCTATACCCGTCGTGAGCCACTTGGCGTGTGTGCAGGCATTGGTGCATGGAACTATCCGATCCAGATTGCGATGTGGAAGTCAGCACCAGCATTGGCAGCGGGAAACGCCATGGTGTTTAAACCGTCTGAAGAAACACCGCTAACCGCCTTAAAACTGGCAGAAATTTTTGCCGAAGCAGGGATGCCAGCCGGTGTGTTTAATGTGGTTCAAGGTGACTACCGTGTGGGCCAAATGCTGACTGCACACCCTGAGATTGCCAAAGTCTCGTTCACGGGTGAAGTCGGAACCGGTAAAACGGTCATGGGTGACGCGGCTAAAACACTCAAGTCGGTCACTATGGAGCTAGGCGGTAAATCACCTTGTATCGTGTTTGATGATGCAGACCTTGATAATGCGGTATCGGCAGCTATGGTCGCGAACTTCTATACCCAAGGCGAAGTGTGTACACACGGCACCCGTGTATTTGTTCACGACAGCATTTACGACGCCTTCGTTGAGCAACTGAAAGCGCGTACAGAAAAGCTCGTTATCGGTGACCCAACCGATATGAACACCCAGGTCGGTGCGCTGATCTCGACTGAACACCTTAATAAAGTGATGACGGCGATTGAAACGGCAAAAGCAAGCGGTGCAACCTTGCTGACCGGTGGCTACCGCGTCACTGAGAACGGGCTTGATAAGGGTAACTTTGTCGCGCCAACCATCTTTACAGACTGTGATGACAACATGGCGCACGTGCGTGAAGAGATCTTTGGCCCCGTGATGTCGGTATTGCGTTTTTCTGATGAGGAAGAAGTCGTTGCCCGTGCCAACAATACCCATTATGGCTTAGCGGCAGGTATCTTTACGCAGAATCTATCGCGTGCTCACCGCATTATTCATCAGCTTGAAGCCGGTATTTGCTGGGTCAACACCTGGGGTGACTCACCCGCAGAAATGCCAGTTGGTGGCTACAAACACTCAGGTGTCGGTCGTGAGAATGGTGTCGAAACCCTCACACATTATACCCAAACCAAGAGTGTCCTGATTGAGCTTGGCGACTTCGCCAGCCCTTACGCCTAATTTCTAACGGAGCGACCAATATGTCACAACGCTACGATTATATTATCGTCGGCGCGGGTTCGGCCGGCTGCGCATTGGCCGATCGGCTGACCGAATCTGGCCAACATCAAGTGCTACTGCTTGAAGCGGGCGGTACCGATAAGAGTATTTTTATCCAAATGCCGACGGCTTTGTCGATTCCTATGAACACCAAGCGCTATGCCTGGCAGTTCGAAACATTGCCAGAGCCAGGCCTTGATGGACGTGAACTTCATTGTCCCCGCGGTAAAGTGCTCGGTGGCAGCTCATCGATTAATGGCATGGTGTATGTCCGTGGTCACGCTTGTGACTATGAAGAGTGGGTTGAGCACGGTGCCAATGGCTGGGATTACGCTAGCTGCTTGCCGTACTTTAAGCGTGCTGAAAGTTGGTCAGGCGGGGCAGATACCTACCGTGGTGGTAACGGTCCTGTCGGCACTTGCAACGGTAACGACATGAAATTAAATCCATTGTATCAGGCTTTTATTGATGCAGGGGTGGAAGCTGGGTATCCAGAAACCAAAGATTACAACGGTTATCAGCAAGAAGGCTTTGGCCCAATGCACATGACCGTCGATAAAGGTGTGCGTGCCTCAACATCAAACGCCTATCTGCGCCGTGCCTTGAAGCGTAGCAACCTCACCTTGAAAAAAGGCGTGGTGACGCGCCGTATCTTGCTAGAAGGCAAGCGTGCTGTCGGTGTGGAATTTGAAAAAGGCGGCAACATCGAGCATGTGATGGCGGATAAAGAAGTGATCTCCAGTGCCGGCTCTGTTGGGTCGCCTCAGCTTTTACAGCTATCCGGTATTGGTGCGCGTGACGTGCTCGAAAGTGCAGGTGTTGATGTTCAGCACGAGCTGCCGGGCGTCGGTGAAAATTTGCAAGACCACCTCGAGGTGTATTTTCAATTCCATTGTAAGCAACCCATCACGCTGAACAGCAAACTGGGCCTTATTAGCAAAGGCATGATTGGTACCGAGTGGATCCTGACCCGTAAAGGCTTGGGTGCCACCAACCATTTTGAATCTTGCGCCTTTATTCGCTCACGCGAAGGACTGAAGTGGCCAAACGTGCAGTATCACTTTTTGCCTGCTGCTATGCGTTATGACGGTAAAGCGGCATTTGATGGCCATGGCTTCCAGGTGCATGTTGGCCCTAATAAACCAGAAAGTCGCGGCCATGTTCGGATTCAGTCTGCCGATCCGCATGCTAAGCCGGCAATTTTATTTAATTACATTACGACTGAGCAAGACCGCCAAGATTGGCGCGACACCATTCGTTTAACCCGCGAAATTATGGATCAAAACGCGATGAACGCATTCCGTGGTGATGAGATCCAACCGGGTAAGGATGTTCAGTCGGATGAAGCGATCGATCGTTGGGTGAAAGAGAATGTGGAAAGTGCTTATCACCCATCGTGTACTTGCAAAATGGGCGCCGAAGACGACGCAATGGCGGTGCTCGATGAGCAATGCCGTGTGCGTGGAATTCAAGGGTTGCGCGTGGTGGACTCCTCTGTCTTCCCGACGATTCCTAATGGCAACCTGAATGCCCCAACCATCATGGTAGCGGAGCGCGCCGCTGACATGATCCTTGAGAAGCCACTCTTACCTGCCGAGCAGGTGCCAGTATGGATTGCGGGTGAGTGGCAAGACAAGCAACGCAATCAAAACGCGCAGAGTGACGATGCCACCCAAGGGTGAGCACACACTAGAAACTAATTAGTAAGCATTACAAGGAAACTAATATGTCAATGAATAAACGTAAAACCACCAAAACGCTGATGACTGCCGTTGGCTTGAGCTCAATGATGGCGTTCGGCGCTGCAGCGAATCAGTGCGAGACCGTGCGTTTCTCGGATATCGGTTGGACAGACGTGACCTCAACGACTGCCATCACTACTGAAGTGCTGAAAGGCATGGGTTACGAGACACAAACCGATCTATTGTCTTTGCCGGTAACCTTCTCATCACTAGCGTCGGGCGACATCGACGTATTCCTCGGTAACTGGATGCCTACGCAAACAGGCGATATCAAAAAGTATCTTGACGAAGCTCGATCGACAGCGTTCGCGCCAACCTGACAGGTGCCAAATATACCCTCGCCGTGCCTCAGTATGTTTACGATGCGGGTGTTACTAGCGTCGCAGATATCGCGAAATACGCTGACAAATTCGACTCTCGCATTTATGGCATTGAGCCAGGTAACGACGGCAACCGCCAGATTCAGAAAATGATCGATACCGATGATTTCAACCTGGGTGACTTCCGTCTCATCGAATCCAGTGAAGCTGGCATGGAGTCTCAGGTGTCTCGTGCCGTTCGTCGTGACAAGTGGGTTGCCTTCCTAGGCTGGGCCCCGCACCCAATGAACAGCAACTTTGATATGAAATACCTATCGGGTGCGGACGAGTACTTTGGTCCGAACTATGGCGGTGCCACGGTTCATACCAACGTACGTAGCGGCTATGTCGAGCAGTGCGCAAACGTGGGTCAAATGCTCGAGAATCTTGAGTTTAGTCTCAAGATGGAAAACGAAATGATGGGCAAAATCCTCAACGACGGTGAGAAGCCACAAATGGCTGCACGTGAATGGCTACGCAACAACCCAAGTGTGTTGAACAAGTGGCTAGACGGTGTCACCACAGTTGATGGTAAAGACGCTGTTGAAGCGGTCACTGAATACCTAAAAAAGACTGAAGCGTAACTATAAAAGTGTAGAAGGAGAGGGCGGTGTTAACGCCGCCCCTAAGGTTTTATTGTGAATATTATTACAGATAACAAGATCCCACTCGGTCAATGGATGGAAAGCGGTGTTGATTGGTTGACCATGAATGCCGCCGGTTTTTTTGATGCGATTTCAATTGGGTTAGATACTAGCATCACACTATTGGTCGATATTTTTAAATGGATGCCAGCAGCTGGTCCGATTCTTATGACCGCGGCCCTTGCTTGGTACCTGCAACGTCGAATTTCTATCGTGATCTTTGTTGTGAGTGCGCTCTTGTTGATCCTCAACCTGGGCTACTGGCAAGAGATGCTGGAAACCTTTGTTCTGGTTTTTGCCGCGACAACGATTTCCGTATTAATTGGCATACCGCTGGGGATAATGGCGGCGCACCGGCCTTTGGTATACACCTTTATGCGGCCATTGCTCGATTTAATGCAAACCGTACCACCGTTTGTGTATCTCATCCCAACGCTGGTGTTGTTTGGTTTAGGGATTGTTCCGGGCCTTATTTCGACCATTATCTTTGCTATCGCATCGCCAATCCGCCTGACGTATCTAGGGATCACGCGGGTGCCTGAAGAATTGGTCGAGGCGGGACGTGCATTTGGTGCCACTCGTATGAAATTGTTGTTTAAAGTGGAATTGCCGGCGGCATTGCCAAGCATTATGACAGGTGTGACTCAGTGTATTATGTTGTCGCTGTCGATGGTGGTTATTGCTGCGCTGGTGGGGGCTGATGGCCTGGGTAAACCGGTTGTCCGTGCACTGAATACAGTGAACATTTCTCAAGGGTTTGAAGCGGGTCTTGCGATTGTATTGGTCGCCATCATTCTTGACCGCTTGTGTAAAGCACCCAACCAAGGCAACGAATAAGAGGTAACCATGGACGCAATCGCAATTAAAAATTTAGATGTCGTGTTTGGCGATAACGTACAGCCAGCACTTGATCTGTTGGATAAAGGCCTTTCTCGGTCAGAAATTATTGAACAAACTGGACAAGTTGTCGGTGTCGATAATGTATCGCTCAATGTTAAAGAAGGCGAAATCTGTGTGCTCATGGGCCTTTCAGGCTCAGGTAAATCGAGCTTACTCCGTGCAGTTAACGGCTTAAACCCTATTAGTCGTGGTAGCCTCGAAGTCCGCGACGGCGATCAAATGGTCGATATGGCGACTGTTGATTCGCAGACATTGCGTCACTTGCGCACCAGTCGTGCTTCTATGGTGTTCCAAAAATTTGCCTTGATGCCTTGGATGACGGTTGTCGACAATGTGGCGTTTGGCTTGGAAATGAAGGGGATCAGCAAAAAAGAGCGCCGCAAGCAAGCGCTTGAGAAATTGGAGCTCGTTGGTCTAGATGAGTGGGCTAACCAATATCCTCATGAACTGTCTGGTGGTATGCAGCAGCGTGTTGGTTTAGCAAGGGCCTTTGCCATGGACAGCGATATATTGCTGATGGATGAGCCTTTCTCTGCGCTTGACCCACTGATCCGAGCCCAGTTGCAAGATGAGCTGTTAGAAATACAGAAAAAACTCAATAAAACCATTCTGTTCGTCAGTCACGACTTGGATGAAGCGTTGAAGATTGGTAACAACATTGCGATTATGGAATCGGGCCAATTGATTCAGCATGGCAAGCCGGAAGACATTGTATTACGTCCAGAAACTGACTACGTCCGTGACTTTGTGGCTCATACTAACCCATTGAATGTCTTAAAAGGACGCTCAATGATGAAAACGGCTGATAACTTAACGCGCGTTGAGAATCGTTGGAAAATCTGTGATCGACGTGAAATCTGGGTCACGGCTGAGCAAGATGGCACTTTCTCTGCAACCGCGGGCAATCAACCATTGCGTGTGGTTGCGTGGGACAAAGACACGCTCGATTTCTCACAAGTTGGCGATAACACCATTGTTGTGGCCTCACCCGATATTGAGATGCGTGACGCGATTGAAATTCGCTATAACACCAATACGCCTGTATTGCTGGTAGAAAATGGTGAATTGCTCGGTACCTTGTCTGATCATGACTTCTATCATGCTTTATTGGGTAAATTTCAGAAAAAAGACACAGACCAAGCGGCATAACTCACCACGAGTCAGCTCCATGTCTAGCCATACAAAAGGCCTGCTTTCGAGCAGGCCTTTTCTGATCTTTTCATTTTTTACTCCCCACAGCCGATCACAGCGCCAAAAATATTCCTGGCCACGATTCCTTCTTTTACGCCTGATTACCTTGACATTCACGTGAAATTTTTCGAACAACTCATTCGCATAATTGTGATTGTCCGCACACTTTTATCGGCGTAATCTCGTGCTCGTTCCAACGCAATAACGCGAACATACTGTCGATTCTAGGGAGTATGCTTTGTGAGCAAGTTTCTGCGAAAAATAGCATTTTCAAAAAAATAGCCATTTTTCAAAATAGAGACAGTGAGGTGACAAAGCATCCGCGTTATTGGCGTTTAATAGCAGTCAACCCGATACGAAAGAGGAAATAACCATGAAAAAACTTGCAGCAATTTTCGCCCTGACGCTCGCTTCAACCTCTGTAATGGCTGGTGGTTTAAACCTCGATGTCACCCCAGCTGAAGGCGGCGCTTGGGTAACCGTTACCGAGCAAGGCCAAGCGGTTGAAGGTGCGAAAGTGACCAGCGAATCCGGTCTGGATGCGAAAGTCACTGACGAGTCTGGTCGTGTATTTATTCATGCACAAAACCAGAACAGCCGTTCAGTCAACTATGTCGCTAACACAGATCAAGGCCAGCACGCTGAAAAAGCAGCCTTTGTACGTGGCGACCATAGCTAAGCATTGTTCGTGAGCCATCGTGGACAAATCTTGTCCACGAGTCATTGAGCATAAAAAAGAGAGCATTACGCTCTCTTTTTTTATGCCTTTCGGTTAACCACAACCACGTTTTTAGAGCAACCACGTTTTCAGAGCAACCATGCTTTTAGATCAAAAAGTGACTCGACTTGATGGGTTGGCGTAATGCCTGCTGGTGACGGTGTGTTATCGCTATTAAGCCAGCATGTATCAATCCCTGCACGCATGCCACCCAGCACATCAGAATGTGGATTATCGCCAACCATTAAGATTTTGTCCTTGGGGGGATTTCCCATTTTTTCAAAGGCATGTTCAAAGATCCGAGGGTCCGGCTTGGCGATGCCTACTTGCTCGGATATCACTAAGGTTGAAATCGCAGACTTCAACCCGGTTCTTTCCAGGCGGATATCTTGGAGAGCGGTAAATCCGTTAGTAATGATACCAATATGTGCATGTGGCTTGATCGCACTAATAAGCTCGCGCGCGCCTGGCAATGGTTCGCAAATCTCAGCCATTGCATCTAAAAAACCCTGGTTCAATGTTGCAGGCGCCACGTTAAGACGCTCTCCCCAACGCGTAAAACGCTCGGTTTGTAGCGTATGAGCATCAATTTCACCATCTTGATATTGTACCCACAAAGGCTTGTTTAGCTCTGAGTATTCCGCAAACGCGTGATGGTCAAAATCGACATTGTAGCGCGAAAACATACGTTGCAGTCCCGCAAACGCATCGAAGTAAAACAGGGTTTCATCCGCATCAAAAAGCACCCAAGGATATCGCATCGATTTAACTCTCTTAATGTGAAGTGAAAAGAGTGTAACAGACCCAAAGGTTCGCTAGCGAGCCTCCACAAAAGACTCACCGCCCATGGTGAGAAAGAACGAAAACACAAAGCAATGTTGCTATTAAAGGGAGAGGTATAGCCCTGCCAAGGTGGCACTCATGAGGTTGGCTAAGGTCGCGGCAAGAATGGCGCGCATGCCTAATTTGGCGATATCACCGCGGCGCTCTGGGACAATGCCGCCCAAGCCACCCATTAACATTGCTATTGAGGTGAGGTTGGCAAAGCCACATAACGCAAACGTAACAATGGCTTGGCTATGGGGAGAGAGCGCCCCTTTTAGGTTCATAAAATCCGCAAACGCCACAAATTCATTTACAGCAATTTTCTTACCAATCAATGTGCCTGCTGTCATCGCCTCTTGCCAGGGAATGCCTATAAGCCAAGCCACTGGTGCAAATAGGTAGCCGAATAGCCACTCAAGGCTTAGTTGCGGCAAGTTTAAAATAGGCCCCAGTTTCCCTAACCCACCATTAATCAGCGCAATCATACTGATCACGGCGAGTAAGCTGGCCCCCACGGCCATCGCAATTTGTAAGCCACTCAAGGCGCCTTGCGTGCCAGCATCAATCACATTCACTGGTTTATCTTGATCGTCTTCGAGCGCTTGGTGTTGAGCATGATTCATGGGGGATTCGGTCTGCGGTACCATTATTTTGGCCATCATTAACCCAGCAGGTGCCGACATAAACGCGGCCGCGATCAGGTATTTCATCTCTACCCCCAAGCCTGCGTAACCCACCATGGTGCCGCCGGCGACTGAGGCAAGCCCGCCCACCATAACAGCAAACAGCTCGGAGCGAGTCATGGTAGAAAGAAAAGGTTTTACAACCAACGGCGCTTCAACAGAGCCAACAAAGATATTGGCCGTGGCAGACATGGACTCAGTGCGAGAAGTGCCAAGTACGCGGCGCAATAAGCCACCAATGAGGCGAATGATCCAAGTCATGACCCCAATGTGGTAAAGCACAGCGATCAGTGCAGAGAAAAAAACGATGGTGGGAAGTACATTAAAAGCGAAAATAAAACCAAGTTTAAACTTAGCCAGATCACCAAACAGAAATTCAGCGCCAATATCGCCAAAACTAATAATCGCCGACACGGCTTCTGATGCGTTAGCTAGAATACGCTGACCAAGCGGAACAGAGATGATAAAGCCAGCAAAGACGATTTGTATTAGGAACGCACCTCCCACTGTGCGCCAATTAATCGCGGAGCGATTTTCCGAAAAGACAACCGCGATAAGGAAGAGGACACTAATCCCCAAAAGGCCAATGCCAAACTGCATGATGTTGCTCCGCAAACGTTAAACTTAGGATGGAAAACGATTGCGGCGGTATTGTACGCGATTTTAATAATGTGACAAGAGTCACTTTTTGTCCTCTTTGTGTTCATTTAATTGCACTTGTGTCTATATTGATAAAAGGTGTGTTGTAGCTCGTAAATGATGCGTGACATCTTGGTTATAAAAGGTGTCGAGACGGGTTCTTCCTATCAGCATTGTGAGTGAAGATTGCGTTGCATCAAAAGTGTTGATGGTGACTGTGTCTATTTTTCATGGGCATCTAGAATAAAACCCGGCTATGATTCGAATAGGCCAAGGATAGTGCTATTTCCTTAGCGACACGATTATTTATAGTTCTGAAATAAAGAGTTCAAATAACTCGCTGAGCGAGTAAGGACGCGGGATTCCGGCTGATTTTTTCTTAGTGGGTGGTCACAAAATGAACATTTAGTTAGGCCCCTAATTAAAAAATTTTCGAGATGTGTTAATGTAGCCGACTGTGTGGTGATGACTGATCTTTTATTGATGTTAAAGATGGCTTAAACATCAATAAATAATGAGCTCGCTACCAACACTCACAGGCTTCCGAATAAACGGACTAAGGAGTTAACTCGTGAGCGATAAAAGCCATGAAGATATGATGACACCAGACGGGAAGGTTAACCCGATCGATACTGACTATCAGGTCGGTCAGGATAACGTAGCGCTGAAACTCGGCCCGTTTGGTTTTGATATTCATAACCGAGTATTTATGATTTCCGGGCTGTCGATTTTGGCCTTCATTTTTGTCACCTTGGCATTTCAAAACCAAATCGGTCCTGTTTTTGGGGATTTGCGTGGATGGCTAACCTCAAATCTAGACTGGTTCTTCCTTTCTGCAGGTAATATTTTTGTTGTTGCTTGTCTAGTGCTGGTTGTGTCACCACTGGGTAAAGTTCGATTGGGTGGTACTGAGGCAAAACCGGATTACGGCTATCCTGGCTGGTTCGCGATGCTTTTTGCGGCCGGTATGGGCATTGGCTTGATGTTCTATGGCGTATCTGAACCATTGACGCACTTCCAAACCGCGTTAGGTGGAACGGCAACCGGTGCTGACGGTCTTCGCACTGACTGGGCGCCTTTGGGGGCGGCAGCCGGGGATACGGAAGCTGCTCGTCGCTTAGGTATGTCTGCGACTATTTTCCACTGGGGTTTACACCCATGGGCGATTTACGCGGTATTGGCTCTAGGCTTGGCACTGTTTGCGTATAACAAAGGCTTGCCTTTGACCATGCGTTCTGTGTTCTACCCACTGTTCGGTGAACGTGTTTGGGGTTGGACAGGGCACGTGATTGACATTCTCGCGATCATTGCGACCTTGTTTGGTCTTGCCACCTCGCTAGGCTTGGGGGCATCACAAGCATCCGCCGGTCTGCACTATCTGTTTGACACGCCCCTGGGTAATACCACCGAAGTCATGCTGGTGATGGGTATTACGGGCGCGGCGATCCTTTCGGTTGTTGCAGGGGTAGACAAAGGGGTCAAACGCCTGTCTGAAATCAACATGATTTTGGCACTGTTGCTGCTAATCTTTGTTATTGCCGTGGGTCCAACGATTGCCATCTTAACCGGCTTCTTTGGAAACCTAGGGGCATATCTACAAAATCTGCCTGCGTTGACTATGCCGTTTGGCCGTGAAGATGTGAACTTTACCCAAGGCTGGACTTCCTTCTACTGGGCATGGTGGATTTCTTGGTCCCCATTTGTGGGTATGTTTATTGCGCGTGTTTCACGCGGTCGTACTGTGCGTGAATTTATCACCTGTGTGCTGATCATCCCTTCAGCGGCCTGTGTGCTTTGGATGACCGCCTTTGGTGGCACAGCGATTAGTCAGTTCCTTAACGACTACAGTGCAGCTGCTGATGCGGAGCTTTCACTCCAGTTGTTTGCGATGCTGGATGGTTTGCCATTAGCGACAATCACCTCGTTTATCGGGATTATCCTGGTTATGGTATTCTTTGTGACCTCGTCTGACTCGGCTCATTGGTTATTGATACCATTTCAGCGGGCGGTAAAGTGAATGTGCCTGTACCACAGCGTGTTTTCTGGGCGTCTTTCGAGGGCTTGGTTGCGGTTGCACTGATCCTTGGCGGTGGCTTGGTTGCCCTGCAAGCGATGGCGGTATCAACCGGTTTCCCATTCACGATTGTGCTGTTGGTCGCGACGGTCTCCTTGTTTAAAGGCTTGATGTCAGAGCCGCGAGGCTAGTTAGCGAAATAGCGTTAATCTAGTCAATGATGAAAGAGGCAGCGCACCATGCGCTGCCTCTTTTTTGTTAGCGCTGTTTTATTGCCCTCTTTTTCAGCCCCCCTTTGCCGCTAATGTTCGTCTCTCGAGACGAAGCGTCATGAAGTGGTTAAACATTGACCAAACTCGCCAGCCCTTTATTCACCTATTCATCTTGTGTGATATTCTTGCTGACTTTTCTGTCATTGCTTCTTTTTGCGTGCTGATGTTTACCTCGATATCGAGTGTCGTCCAGGCAGCGTTTAGCAATAATGACAGGTTGCCGAGTAGACGGAGTAAGGAGTTTACGTGTGAGCGATAAAAGCCATGAAGATATGATGACACCGGACGGGAAGGTGAACCCGATCGACACCGATTATCAGGTCGGTCAGGACAACGTTGCCCTCAAGTTTGGCCCGTTTGGCTTTGATATTCATAACCGTGTATTTATGGTCGCGGGTTTGGTGATTATGGCCTTTGTGTTTGTGACGTTGGCTTTCCAAAACCAAATGGCCCCGATTTTTGAGCAGATGCGCGCTTGGTTAACCGCAAATCTCGACTGGTTCTTTCTTTTAACTGGTAACGTCTTTGTCATCGCTTGCTTGGTGCTAATTGTCTCACCACTAGGCAAGGTACGGCTGGGGGGCACTGAGGCCAAACCGGATTACGGCTATGCTGGCTGGTTCGCGATGCTTTTTGCCGCCGGTATGGGCATTGGTTTGATGTTTTATGGTGTCTCTGAGCCACTAACCCATTTCCAAACGGCGTTACAAGGGACCGCAACGGGTACTGATGGTCTACGTACCGACTGGGCACCTTTGGGGGCGGCCGCCGGTGATACCGAAGCCGCGCGTCGGCTGGGGATGTCGGCAACCATTTTTCACTGGGGCTTACACCCTTGGGCGATTTATGCCATATTAGCACTCGGCTTGGCATTGTTTGCTTATAACAAAGGGCTTCCTTTGACCATTCGGTCGGTATTTTATCCGCTGTTTGGTGAGCGTATTTGGGGCTGGACCGGTCACGTGATTGATATCTTAGCTATCGTCGCGACGCTCTTTGGTCTTGCTACTTCGCTTGGCATTGGTGCATCACAAGCATCCGGTGGTTTGCATTATTTGTTTGATACACCATTGGGGGCCACCACTGAAGTCTTGCTGGTGATCGGCATTACTGCGTTGGCGATCTTTTCGGTCGTAGCAGGTGTGGATAAAGGGGTAAAGCGTTTATCTGAGATCAACCTAGGCCTGGCGTTCTTACTCCTCCTTTTCGTGATTATCGTCGGGCCAACGTTAGCGATTCTGACCGGCTTTTTTGGTAACCTCGGGGCGTATTTACAGAACCTGCCGGCGCTGGCCATGCCATTTGGCCGAGAGGATGCCAACTTTACCCAAGGTTGGACCGCGTTCTATTGGGCATGGTGGATTTCTTGGTCTCCATTTGTGGGTATGTTTATTGCCCGCGTCTCACGTGGCCGAACCGTTCGCGAGTTTATTACCTGTGTGCTGTTGATTCCATCCGCCGCAAGCGTATTGTGGATGACTTCATTTGGTGGCACCGCGATTAACCAGTTTGTCAATGAAGGGTATACCGCAGTGGTTGACGCAGAGTTGTCGCTGACCTTGTTTGCCATGCTAGAAGGGTTGCCGTTAGCAGAGATTACCTCGTTTATCGGTATTATCTTGGTCATTGTCTTCTTTGTTACCTCGTCTGACTCCGGCTCTTTGGTGCTAGATACCATTTCGGCAGGCGGGAAAATGGATGTACCGGTATCGCAGCGCGTTTTCTGGGCAACCTTCGAAGGCCTGGTCGCGATCGCACTGATCCTCGGCGGCGGGCTTGTTGCGTTACAGGCAATGGCGGTTTCGACGGGCTTCCCGTTCGCGGTGGTCTTGCTGGTGGCGACGCTCTCCTTGTTTAAAGGCCTTGCTTCTGAGCCGCGTGCAAAATAAAGAAGTGTGCTAACTGCTTGATAGTTAGCTAAGATAGAAAAGGCAGGCTTTCGAGGCTGCCTTTTTTTATGGCAAGTGATACGGCACACTGTGTCACAGCCAACGGACATTCTGATTCACTGTGTCCTACCACGATATTATCGCACGTTTAGGTGAGCGCTATGGAAGCTGAACAAATCGAGATTGCAACATTTCTTGCACAGTACGCCCCATTTGATTCAATGCCCGAAGAGGTGGTCGCAGAAGTGGCAACCAGCATTGAGATCAGTTATTTCCGTGCAGGCACCGATATTTTTGCTTACGGTGATGAAATTCACGACTTGGCGATCATGCGTAGCGGCGCTGTCGAGCTGTTTCGCCGTAATGGCACCCTGTATAACCGCATATCCGAGGGCGACATTTTTGGCCAAATGGGTCTATTGATGAACAATCGTGTGCGGATGCCCGCGAAAGCGATTGAAGACACTTTGATCTATTTTATTCCGGAAGCCACGTTTAATCGCTTGTTTGATGATTTTGAGCATTTTGCCGATTTTGTCGAGGTGGAAGATAGAACACGCTTGCGCCAAGCGGTATCAAGCCACAATGAAGCCAATGATCTCACCACCTCCAAAGTGAAGAAACTGATTATTCGCGACCCGGTGATGATTGCCAGTACTGACTCCGTGCAATATGCCGCGCAAGTGATGTCGCAAGAAACCGTCTCATCGATTTTGGTCATGGGTGATGAGCCCAATCCAGAAACAGGGCTCAAACCGGTACTGGGGATTATTACCGATCGAGACTTGCGTAACCGGGTGTTAGCAGAAGGTTTGCCTTATGAAACGCCGGTTCAGGAGATCATGTCGCCACAGTTGATTACCTTGGATCATAATGCGTATATTTTTGAGGCCATGCTGACCATTCTGCGCTCCAACTTGCACCATGTGCCGGTGCTACAGCACGGCAAGCCGATTGGTGTGGTTGCCTTGTCTGATATTGCACGCTACGAGTCGCAAAACAGCTTGTTCTTGGTGGCGAGTATCTTCCGTCAGCAGTCGGTCGAGGATCTGGTGATCTTATCTAAGCAGGTCAAAGATTGCTTTGTACGCATGGTCAATGAAGATGCCAACTCGCATATGATTGGCTCGGCACTGTCGGTGATTGGACGCAGTTTTAAGCAGCGTCTTTTAGAGCTTGCCGAAGAAGAGTTGGGTGAGCCGCCTGTGCCGTATTGCTTTTTGGCGATGGGCTCTATGGCGCGTGATGAGCAGCTGATTGTCACCGACCAAGACAACGCAATTATCCTTGATGACAACTACGATCATGGCCAACACAATGCATATTTTGAAGCCCTGTCTAAGCGCGTCTCTGATGGCCTAAACGCATGTGGTTATACCTACTGCACCGGTAATATCATGGCGACCAACCCCGAGTGGCGTAAAACGCTGAAACAATGGGAGCAATGCTTTGCCGATTGGATAGATAATCCTAGCCCGCGTTCACTGCTCGACAGTAATATTTTCTTCGACTTGGATGGGGTGCATGGTCGCACGAACTGGGCCGAACAACTTAAAGCTTTCGTGGGTCGTCGCCGCCCGTCGACAATAATCTGCTTTTGGCGTCCATGGCGCGTAACGCCTTGAACCGCACTCCACCATTAGGCTTTTTTAAAGATTTTGTCATGGAGCAAGACGGTCGCCACAATAATTCGATTAACTTAAAGCGGCGTGGTACCGCGCCCTTAGCCGACTTGATACGTGTTCATGCATTGGCGACCGATTCGCGCTCGCAAAACTCGTTTGAGCGTTTAGACGATATTATCGAAGCAGGGATCTTACCCAAAGGCCGCGGTCCCGATCTGCGCGATGCGATGGAGTTTATTTCGATGGTTAGGATCCGTCACCAAGCATTAGATATAGAAGCGGATCGTGAACCTGATAACAATATTGAGCCGGAGAACTTATCTGACTTTGAGCGCCGTAATTTAAAAGACGCCTTTCAGATTTTAAGTAATGCCCAGAAATTTTTGAAATTCCGCTATCAGCCCAATCGGTCGTAAAGGAAGGATATGTTCCACTTTAATCTTAGGAAAAAAGAGGATGCAGACAGGTAGACTGGCGTGCGATGCTAGACACGAAACGCGAGACCGTGCAGCACGAAACCTTGCAGGCCTTTTATCAGCAAGGATGGGTGTCACCCGACACGCCCGTTTCGCAAGTGCCGTTTGTGGCGCTTGATTTTGAAACAACGGGGCTCGATAGCCAGCAAAATGCGATTGTCAGTATTGGCTTAGTGCCTTTTACTCTCAATCGTATTCGCTGCCAACAGGCTCAGCATTGGATTGTGAACCCCAACCGACCACTTGCCGAATCGTCGATTGTCATTCACGGCATCACGCACTCCGACATTGTCAATGCACCGGATTTTTCCCATGTGATTGAGCCATTACTCAGCGCGCTGGCCGGTTCAGTGGTGGTGGTGCATTATCGCCGGATTGAACGCGAGTTTTTGGATCGTGCGATAAAAGAGCGGCTAGGCGAGGGCATTATTTTCCCCATGGTCGATACCATGGAATTAGAAGCCTGGAAGCATCGCACCGGCAAGCGTAGCTTCGCTGACTGGATAGCCCGTCGGCCGCCGGAATCGATTCGCTTGGCTGACAGTCGGCAGCGCTATCAGTTGCCATTTTATCAAAGCCACCATGCGCTTACCGATGCAATCGCCACTGCTGAGCTGCTACAGGCACAAATTGCATACGACTTCTCGCCTGATACACCCATTAGTGAGTTATGGCGATAATAAACAAAGACACAATGAACGTTTCTCGTGTGGTTTCCGTATTCGTCGACAAGGCGTATAATTTGCGTGCTACAAGCCAGTGACGGAAAGTAAGAGGAACACAAATGACATTGATCCACGTAGTAGAGGGGCTGGCATTCGGTCTCGGGGTGCTGTTGTTATCATCGTCGGTTGGCTTTGCCTATTGGGGATTGACGCTCAAACCGGAAGAAGCAGAAGACATGACAGCGCGTAAAATTGAGTTGGGTTTTTACGCCGGCGCGTGTCTGGTTTTTACGCTATTAATCGGGTATTGGTTGAGCGTGTAAGTTCATCGCCTTAAAAAGTGAGCCCAATAAAAAAACCACCGAATCATCGGTGGTTTTTTTGTTCTATCGGCTTGGCATTACCAAACGTCTTTATCGATTTGCTTATCCAGTTTCGGGAATTTGGTACGATCAAAGGTCGGTTTTTTACCCGCACGACGCTGGTCTTCGTAGTCTTTCATCAAGGCGAACGCGACGCCAGACAGCAGCGCAATCGCGACCAAGTTAATCACGGCCATCATCCCATTGATAAGTCAGCAAAGCTCCAAATCAGTGGCAGATCCATCACCGCGCCCATCAGCACCATTGCGAGCACCGCAATACGATACAACAAGATGACTTTACGACACTTAAAGATGTATTCGATGTTAGACTCGCCATACGAATAATTGGCGATGATCGAGGTAAAGGCAAACAGCAGAATCGCGATGGCGATAAAGGCAGCGCCCCAATCACCGACTTGGCTGACCAAGCTTCTTGCGTCAGTGCAATACCTGTCAGGCCGCTCTCAGGCTCAAGCATGCCTGAGATCAAGATAATCGATGCGGTCGCGGTACAAATGACAATGGTATCAACGAAGACACCCAGCATCTGGACGTAGCCCTGCGCGGCAGGATGATTCGGCTTGGTGGTCGCCGTTGCCGCAGCATTAGGGGCTGAACCCATACCGGCTTCGTTTGAGAACAAGCCGCGTTTAATCCCTTGCATCATTGCTTGTGCGATCGCATAGCCCATGGCACCGCCTGCAGCCTGCTCCAAGCCTAATGCGCTTTTGACAATGGTTGTAATCACGGCGGGAAGCTGTTCGATGTTCATGGCAACCACGACCAAGGCAACCAATAAATAAGCCAGTGCCATAAAGGGGACAATCAGCTCTGCAACGCGTGCGACTGAGCGCATGCCGCCAAAAATAACCGGTGCGGTGACCAACGCTAGACCAATACCGACAGCGAGATCATTAAAGCCAAACGCGGTGTCCATGGCTGCGGCAATGGAATTCGATTGCACCCCGTTAAAAGCCAAACCAAAGGCGATAATCAAGCAAATGGCAAACGCAATCCCAAGCCAACGTTGACCCAAGCCTTTTTCGATGTAGTAAGCCGGGCCTCCGCGGTAGGTTTTGTCGTTGTGGTTCACTTTGTACGCTTGCGCGAGAGTGGATTCGACAAAGCTGGTGGCCATACCCACCAGGGCGGTTAGCCACATCCAGAAAATAGCACCCGGGCCACCAAGATACAGCGCCACCGCGACACCTGCCATATTCCCGGTGCCGACACGCGCGGCAAGACTGGTACTGAATGCTTGGAACGACGAGATCCCGCCTGATGCGCCATTACGGCTGTCTGCCATCAGTTTAAACATGTGGCCAAAGTTACGGAATTGAATGAAGCCTGATCGCACCGTGAAGTACAAGCCTAAGCCAATCAAAAGATAAATCAGTACGCTGCCCCAAAGGAGGCCGTTACCTGTATCGACTACGGACACAAATAGATTTTTAAGTAGTTCCATCATTAAACTCTGTTTTGTCTGTTGGGAGACGCCTTGCACGGTTGTTGCTCGGGCCATAACCCGATGATTACCGAATGCGAGGGTCGACAACCACTGTCCTTGTGAGATCGCTGCCATCCATGCAGGTGAGCAACGCGTCACTCGAGAAAGTCATGCATCAAGGCCTGATATGACGAGTGGACGTTGAGTCTGCAACAGCATTTTGAATCCATGCTCGGCTGTTGCCAGAGTGCGCTTTGATTAGCCATGCCGATGTTTCAACGCACCGGTACACTAATTGGAGCACGCCGGATAATACCGATATTTGTGAGACAAAACACTATATGATTAGCGAAGTGTTGGTTTTTTAATCGGTTGCATGTGTTAATAACAGCACTAAAAACTGTAACCAAAATGTAATGCTTTGCAGGCTAATTGCTTGATGTTAAAGCAGTCCAGGTTCAAGGAGGTAAATGATATAGCGTAAATAATGACTATTTATTCACATTGTTAAGACTGAACAAAATGTGATCGACAGCACGTAATATCAGCAAAATCGAGTGGTAAGCATGCAAGCCATTCGGAAACGCCAACCGTTTTTGTCAGAAAAAGTAACGGCGCATGCCTAATTGATTAGGGAGGTGAGTTTTTTTCGCCAGCAGATCGCGTCTCACCATCTCAATCGCAGATAAAGCGGTATCTGGATCAATGGCATGGTTTTCGAGCAAGTAAATAAGATCGACAGCGAGTTTGACGTCATCAGGGGCGTTTTCTAAGGCGCTTGGTGTCGACGCGTGCGGGTCAGTCATGATACCTCCGGGCTGGATGCAAAATCAGCAAAGTGAATAAGGGCCGCTTGAATGAGTTGTTCGTGCAACGGCACCAAACTGGTGTGCGAGTCATGGTATCCGCCACCAATCACCGCGGCGACCGGAATATCATGCTTGGCACAGCGTGAGAGTACCCCGCTATCGCGTTGATAAATGCCCTCGGTCGATAACGCCAAATAGCCAAGCGCATCCGCTTGGTGGACATCGACCCCCGCATCATAAATCACCATATCAGGGCGGTATTGTGCGAGGGCGAGATCTAACAAGGGCAAAAAAGCGCTGAGATAGTCCTGATCGTCTGTGCCTGTTGGCAGGGGTAAGTCCAAATCGGAGGGCGGTTTGCGTGAGGGAAAATTTTTCTCGCAATGGACAGAAAACGTCACAATATCGGGGTGGTCGGCGGCCAAGGCGGCGGTGCCATCGCCATGATGTACATCACAATCGACAATCATCACCTTATCAATGCCTGGCTGGGTGAGCGCATGGCGGGCGGCAATCATCAAATCATTAAATAAACAAAAGCCGCTGCCAAAGTCGTAGTGCGCATGGTGATAGCCGCCGGTGAGATGAATAGCAAGGCCTGAATCCAGAGCGTGATCGACCGTCAGTGTGGTGCCGCCGAGCGAGGTTAAACTGCGTGCGATCAATGCGTCGCTCCATGGAAAACCAATCCGACGCATTTTGACTAAGGGGAGATCCCCTGCCAGCAACTGACTGACATACGCGGGATCATGAACGGCATCAATCACTGTCCGAGTGGCCGGGATCGGTTGATGAAATTCAACCGGTAACGCCAGGCGTTGTAACCGCTCAAACAACAATCGGTATTTTTGCAAAGGGTAGCGGTGGCCGTCGGGAAGGGGAAAGTCCGAGTACACCGGATGATAAATCAATGGCAGCACGTATCTCTCCTGGTTGAGCGCTCGGGTTTGACGCTTGGTGTGAGCTGAACGTGAATCACGATTTTTTTTCTCGGTAACTGATCGTGGTTTCGATACGCTCTCGCGCCTTGGTGCAGCGTGCTAGGCGTTGTTCTAGGGCAAGCACTTGTTTTTGGTACTGCTGACGCACCGCAGGGGTCGATGCCATCTCGACGCTGGCATTGGCGTCTCGGAGTTTATCGGCTAGTCGACGCTCCCAATCTTGGTGCTTGGCTAAGTCTTGATAAAGCTCACCAATCGCCTGGCGTCGTGGCCCGAGTTTGGCTTGCTCTTGCTTACGTAACGGCTGTGTCGCCAGTTCACGTTGTAGCGCGGTGATTTGCGATAACAAGGTGTCGCAAATATGGGTCGCACGTGCATCGGTCAGCACCCCTTGTTGGTGATCGCGCTGCATCACTGCCAGCAATCCTTGGGCTTCGTTCACACAGGGTGTGAGCAATTTGCCTTTGCAATGAAAAAGCGTTGTCGCGAATAAAGGCGCGCGGGCTTCGCCACGGCGTCGGTCGACCTCTGCGGCTTGATTGGCCAGTTGCTCAAGGTGTTGGGACATTGCATCGATTTGCGCTTTCATTATGGGTCTCTCAGTCACGCACAGCGGCGACGATAACGGCGATTAAAACCAAGCATCAACGGCCAGTTTACCGGCTAAAATCACCACCGCGGTCACAAAAATAGGTCGAATAAACTGACTGCCAAAACGAATCGCGGAGTGGGCGCCAATAAATGCCCCCAGCATCAAGCATACGCCCATGGTCAGCCCGAGTGCCCAGTTCACATGGCCCAAAAGCGCAAACGCCACCAATGAGGTAATATTACTGGTGAAGTTCATCGCTTTCGCCAGTCCGGAAGAGAGCAAAATATTCATCCGATAGAGCGACATGGTAGACACCGTCCAAAATGCGCCCGTACCCGGACCGGCAACGCCATCATAAAAGCCAACGACAGGCCTTGGCTCCATTGCTTCATCGGTAACTTAGGGCAGCGCGCGGGGAGCTGGTTGTTATCTCCTTTAGGGTGGGGATGCCAAACGGTGTAAATCGCTGCCACAAGCACTACCACGGGGATCGCCTTTTCTAACCATTCAGTGCTTAGCACATCAACCAGTAAAGTCCCTGCGGTTGCGCCAATCAAGGTGCCCCAAAACGCGTGTTGCCAAAATAAAGGCGAAAAAAGACGTTTTTTATAATAGGTAAAGGCGGCGGTGCTGGAGGCAAAGGTCGCGGCCAGTTTATTGGTACCTAATGCCACATGGGGCGGCAAACCCAGTGATAATAGAGCTGGAACAGTCAGCATGCCGCCACCGCCGGCGACGGCATCGATAAAGCCGGCGACAAAAGCAGTCAGCCCTAGGATCACTAAGGTCGAAAGATCAATCAATTCAAGCATAGTCACTCGTTAATTTAAGGTTCGATCACGCGTTTGAATGGCGGCAGCGAGTCGAGTAAAGATTGGCCATATCTGCGGGTGATAATGCGCCGGTCAAGAAGCACTACCTTACCAGAGTCTTCCTCTTTGCGCAGTAGACGACCGACTGATTGCACCAGCTTTTTACTCGCTTCTGGGACCGCGATTTGTAAAAACGGATTGCCACCGCAGCGTTCAATGTACTCCGCGTGAGCTTCTTCCACTGGAGAAGTGGGGACCGCAAAGGGAATTTTCGTAATAATGAGATTAGTCAATAAGTTACCGGGTAAATCTAAGCCCTCGGAAAAACTGCCGGTGCCAAAAATGATACTGGTTTTGTCCGCACTGACTGCTTGCTGATGGGCCTTTAATAGCGCCGTGCGTGATTGTGTGCCTTGACAGAGCAGTTGCCAGCGCGTTGTGTGACCGTTTGCTCAATGGCTTGGGTGACTTGCTTCATCTGCCAATAAGAGGCGAACAATACCAAGGACGCTCGCTCGCCCTCTAAGTGCTCAATAATTTTCTCGCTCAGCGCCGCCGTAAAGGCACTGGCTTGCGGCTCACAAGGCATGGTTGGGATCACCAAGCGCGCTTTATTGGCGTAATCAAATGGCGAGGGTAAGGCTAAATAACGCGAACCATCGCTTTCACTGAGTCCGACTTGGCGGCAAAAATAGCTAAAGCGATTCAGGGCGCGCAAGGTCGCAGAAAACAGGCCAACCCCGGCGGCGCGAGACCAGAGCATTTGATCCAGACGCCAGCCTACTTCTAAGGGAGAGACATGCACCCACAGATCCCCCTCGCGCTCACGGCAGGCTTGCACCCAACGGGCAAGCGGTGCGCCTTTATCGGCATTCGGTTGGGCCATTAAGGTCCAGACTTTTTCTAAATTTTCTAACCGTTGGAGGAAAAACGCGGTTTCGGCGAGCGCCGGATCAGCCAGTTTGGCAGAAATGTCATTTTCTTTCAGACGCTCATTGATCAAATCATGGATCTTTCCCAATGCCTGATGGGCTTTTTTGCTCGCGGTTTTAAGCTGCTCACTGGGCGCAATCAGGGCTTCGGGCAGTTCACCATCGGCAAAGCGATAACAACCGTCGTCGTTGAGCGACAGCTGGCTGAGCATATTTTTTGCCTCGCGTAACCCTGGGATCAGGGTTTGTATCGCCTCGAGTAAGCTATCAACAAAGCGGTGTGCGCGCGTCATATCCGCGGTATTTCCCAACTTGGTAGTGGCTTGGTTCAGCTTTTCTAACCAACTGACCACGCCGAGCAAACTGGCACTGGCGGCTGAAAAGTCACGCGCCACCGTGGGAAGATGGTGCGCCTCGTCAATCATATATAGGCACTGCTCTGGCTCGGGCAAGATCACCCCGCCGCCGAGTTCGAGATCGGCGAGCAGCAAGCTGTGATTGACCACCACCACATCGGCTTTATCCATTGCCTCGCGCGCTTTGGCAAAGGGCAACCACGGTGAGCGGGCAGGCCAGCATGGCAGGTGTGTTTGTCAGAGGCGATCGCTTGCCATAGGTGATCGGCAATCGGTTTGGGCCAGCTGTCGCGGTCGCCATCCCATTTTCCTCGACTCAGAGCGGCGTAAAGATCATTCAGCAGCAATTGCTCGCTGCGCTTAGGTTTTTGGGCAAATAGCGCCCCTTGGATGCTCTCGGTCTCTGCCACTGCACTCAGCTTGTGTGCACAGCAATAGCGCTGCCGCCCCTTGGCCAAGATAAAATCAAACGGCTTGGGCAGATACGATGAAAAAACGGGATATCTTTATCGGCGAGCTGCTCTTGCAACGCCACGGTTGCGGTCGACACCACCACTTTTTTATTGTTGTTAAGCGCAAACGGAATCGCGCCCATCAAATACGCCATTGATTTGCCCACCCCAGTGCCGGCCTCGGCCACCAGTAGCCGACGCTTGGGGTCATAATCACCCGCCAAGGTTTTGGCCAGCTCTGCCACTAAATAGTTTTGAGCTTTGCGCGGGATAAAGTGGGGAAGTTGGTCTTGTAGCGTTTGGTAGCACGCGCGAATGTCTGATTTTACGGCAGGGCTGAGCATCAACAGGTCCGAGTAGTAAAGGATAAGCCCAGTATAACACGGGGAAAAAACGTGAAAACGATCGCGAAATGTAAGTTTTCCTTACAGATATGAGATCTTGGTCACGAATTTAATTTGAACCATTCGCTGCTATCTTGCTGATCTGCCGTTTTATTAACAAAAAGCCGTATTTAAGCTGTTGATTAGTTTTTTATTCTAAAAATGAAATAATAAAAGACAATAGTCAGAGTTTTATATCGCAAAGGGTTGTTGTTAAATTTCATCAACACACACTGCTAACGAGGTTTAAACTGTGATCTTAGTTCATTAACGTTTGCTATCTATTTGTTTTTAAGTGTATTTTGTATATTTTGTAATGCGCTTCCAGCCAGTTGACAGAACCTCAAATGTTCTGCACGATTAGCCACGGAGTTTCAGTGAACTGGCATTTTGTGCTTCGCAGCGTTTGCTGCTGGTAACAGAGTGACAGTCACCATAAAACAGAGTTCCATGAAAGAACTCATAATGACTAAATAGAAAAGGCAGTGGATTAACCATGAAAAAGACTATTCTAGCAATGGCAGTACCAGCTCTGCTGGCTGCTGGCTCAGCATCAGCAAGCATCAACCTGTATGACGCAGAAGGCGTTAAAGTAGACGCATCAGGTGCCGCTGAAGTTCAGTACATCCAAGACATCGGTAACAACCAAGACGGCAAATTGCGCTTGGACGATGGCGATTTCGCTATCAATACTGAAGTAGCGGTTTCAGACAAGCTTTCTGTCATCGGTGCAATGGCATTTGAATTTGAAATGAATGATGCCAACAGTAACTATAAAGACAATAATGTTGCTGCAGGTGTCAAAACAGGCGAGAACCGCTCGAACGTCAAAACAGGCGGGAACCGCTCGAACGTCGAAAATGACGAGCTGTACGTTGGTCTAAAAGGCGATTGGGGTCAGTTTACTGCCGGTCGTCAATACTTGCTGATGGATGATTCTGGCATCACTAAAGATTACGAGTTGTCAGTAAATAGCTTTGGTGTAGATATCGTACAAGCTGCTCAAGTTGGTAAGTATATTTATGATGATGGCTCTCTCTACGGTGCAGTGACTTACACTGACTACAGTGACGGTTTTGATGATAACAGCAAACCGAAAAATGCAGAAAATAAAACTCCTGATAGCTACTACGGAGCTGGCGATGACACTCGCATCTATGAAGCACGTTTAGGCTATCGTGTTGCCGACGTTGACGCACGTGTTTACTATCAGAAAGCTGATAACGTAGATCGTACTAATGACAAAGAAACTGACGCATACAACTTTGAAATTGAGTATGCTGGTATTGAGAATGTCGGTCTAGCAGCATCAGTTGGCCGTGTGTCTAAAGATAATGGTTCTAAAGATGTAGACACTGACTATATGTCAATTGCTGCTGACTACACCATGGGTAAAACCACCTTTGGTATTGGTTACGATAACAAAGACGAAGATGGCAAGTCTGATGTGAATGGATACTACGCCAACGTGACTTATGCACTGCACAGCAACGCAAAAGTATACGCAGAAGTTGGTGACAGCGACGGTGATTACCAAGACTTTGGCTATGTAGCAGGTATGGAAGTTAAGTTCTAATTGAGCTTAAACCATTATTGCTACATGTAGCACTGGTTACAAAAGCCGCCTTAGGGCGGCTTTTTTCGTCGTATCGTTTGGAGTGACAATGAAGAAGTTAACAAAAGCCGCGTGGGTGCTGGGTGCGCTGATGGCATCGAGCGCCATCCATGCAGCGGAAATTACCTCCGCCCGTCATATTGAATTTGTGGTGGTGGATGGCAGCAAAGTCAGTTTTGACAACTGGGCGCCGCAGCAGACCATTGAACTTGCTAATGGCACCCACCAGTTGGTGATGCGCTTTGATGGCGAGGTGCAACGCGGCAGTAAAGAGGTGATTTTTACCTCGCGCCCGTATTTGTTTGAGCTGGACGTTGATGGCCGCGATGCCACCATTAACATTGATACCAATCTAAAAGTGAAAACCCAGGCGACCAGCTATTTTGATGATAACCCACAATGGCAGGCTGAGTTTGATAATGGCGAGGTAATGCCGTTAGAGGCCGTCGAGCTTAAAGGTGATGGCTTTGGCGCCTACGCCGATATGGAAGCGCTGGTGGCCGAGTACAACCGCGAAAACGGTATTATTATCGACCAAGGTGAAAGCAAAAACCTTAACGACGTGTTAATCGAGGTCGACGACCAAGGACAAGCCTCTATTAAAGGCGATGCCTTGTCGCAGCTTAAGCTTTGGTACACCAAAGCCAGCGACCAAGAGCGTAAAACCTTCCGTCGTTGGATCATTGATCAAGATTAAGCGCGTGTTCGAGGGAGACGTGGTAGTCAGTATCACCCATTTGACAGCTTTAAACGGTCAATAAAAAACGCGCCCAGCTGATGCTGGGCGCGTTCCGTTTAAGCCACGGTGAGACAAGCGAAAGTCGACCTGGGCTTACACCGATTTACGGGGGCCCGTTGTCGCGCGGCGAGTGGCCGGATCGTGGTGATAATAGTTTGATGCGCGGCACTGCGGACAGCGCTGCTCCGCGGCATCCTTGATTAAATCATCGAGTGGAATGTCACTCTCACAATCGGCACACAATCCGTAAATTTCCAAATCCATGGCACACAAAGCCGCATCGACTTTTTCCAGACGTTCACCGAGGCAACGAATTGCGCCAGGCAGGCCTTGGCTTTCTTTGATCAGCTCTGTGACAGTCAGGGTGTCACAATGCTTGTCCCAGTCTTCACGCAAACGCGTGGTTAAGGTAGCGATCAGCTCGGCACGCTCACGAGTGAGCTTACGCCGCAGCTGCGCAAGAGTATTTGTATCCATGGTCAGTTCGCTTGATTGGCTAAATGACGTTTATCATGACCCAATGCACCAAGTTGTTACCCTGATGTAAATCAATAATCGGATTAAAACCTTACAAAACGTCCGTTTTTAGCGGGGCTAAGCTAGGCTATAGTAGCTGCTCACTGATGTTATGTTGTTGTGAGCGTTGTAACCTATGAATCACGAATTTAAAGAACCTTATAACCTAAAGTATTTTATCGGCTTTTTGTTGGTCTTACTGATCCCCACCTTACCCGCAAGCCTCACTTGGCTCGGGATTGTATTTGGCGGTTAATTACCGCCTTATTCAATACTGCCTCATTTTTCCTCAGCTCGCCCTGTACCCATTGCGGCTGGATCACTACACTGGGGTAAGAGGGTCACCCAGGTGACGCGCAGCAATAAGGGCAAGTTGGCTATGCAGTCAAAAGCGGTGCAGTCAAACGCGCCACAGTCAAAAGCGCGACAAACAACACCCGCGCCGCCAGCTCCATCCGTCGCTTGGCGTTGGGCGTGGTGGAATCGGTTTGGGTTGGTTTTGGGTCGCACTCGGTATCCGCCGGGGCGTTTTTGCCTGTGTTACCAACAACCCCGTTTTTGTTGCTCGCAAGCGGCTGTTTTATGCGTGGCTCCCCCCGAACCGCCAATTGGCTTCATGCCCATCCAACGTTCGGGCCAATATTGACTGACTGGTATCAACAACGCACCATCAGCCGGCGGGTCAAAAAGCGGGCAACGGTGATGATCGTGGCCAGTTTCTCATTCTCAATGTACATGGTGCCAGCGCTCTGGTTAAAAGGCATGCTACTACTTTGTCTGATTGTGCTCTTATGCTGGTTTCTCCGCCTGCCTGAGACGGAATCTGTTGCTGGTACGGCCGAAAATTCATAACATGGCGGTTTGCGTTTTTTACCGATGAGAATTGGCCATGAGCAACGACAACTTGGATGTGATTAAACAAAGCATTCAAACCATTCCTGATTACCCTAAGCCAGGCATCTTATTTCGTGATGTCACCAGCTTGATGGAAGACCCGACCGCCTACCAGGCTACCATTGATGCCCTGGTAGCAAAGTATCGGGATCAAGGCTTTACCAAGGTGATTGGCACCGAATCGCGCGGCTTTTTATTTGGCGCGCCCTTGGCCTTAGCGCTGGCATTGCCATTTGTGCCGGTGCGCAAACCAGGCAAATTGCCACGGGCGGTGATCAGCGAAAATTACCAGCTAGAATACGGTGAAGATACGCTTGAGATCACAGTGATGCCATTGATGACGGTGATAAAGTGCTGGTGATCGATGACTTGCTCGCCACCGGTGGCACCATTGAAGCCACGGTCAAATTAGTGCGTCGGTTGGGCGGCACCGTGGAACACGCCGGTTTTGTGATTAGCTTACCGGATATTGGCGGTGAGGAAAAACTGACGGCGCTTGGCGTTAGTGTGTACAGTTTGTGCGAGTTTGCCGGCCATTAATGGTGAACACGACGCTGGGCCTTGGGTCATTTATCAGCCACTAGGAAGCCAATTGACATGAGTTATCAAGTTCTTGCACGCAAATGGCGCCCCCATAACTTTGACGCGGTGGCGGGGCAGAGCCATGTGCTGACGGCGCTCGCCAATGCGCTCGATCATGACCGCCTGCACCATGCTTACCTGTTCAGTGGAACACGGGGGGTGGGTAAAACCACCATCGCACGTATTTTTGCCAAAGGGTTAAATTGCGAGCAGGGCGTGTCGTCCTCACCGTGTGGCCAATGCGCCACCTGCCGTGAAATTGATGAAGGGCGTTACGTTGATTTGTTGGAAATTGATGCGGCGTCACGCACCAAGGTAGAAGATACGCGCGAGCTGCTTGATAACGTCCAGTATAAACCCGCACGCGGACGGTATAAGGTGTACCTGATTGATGAGGTCCACATGCTGTCGCGGCATAGTTTTAATGCCTTGCTTAAAACGCTGGAAGAGCCACCCGAGTATGTGAAATTTTTGCTGGCGACCACGGATCCGCAAAAGTTGCCGGTGACCATTTTGTCGCGCTGCTTGCAGTTTCATTTAAAACATTTTGACGCCAGTCAGATCCAAACCCAGCTCGATTACATTCTTGGCCAAGGAGGGCATTGAAGCTGAGGCGCGCGCGCTGATGCTACTGTCACGTGCGGCAGAAGGCAGTATGCGCGATGCGCTGAGCTTAACCGATCAAGCGCTTGCGCTCGGTAACGGTCAGATTAGCACCCGCGCAGTAGCAGAAATGCTAGGGACCTTAAGCAGTGACAATGCGTTGTTGTTACTGGAAGCATTAGTGAATCAAGATGCAGTTGAGCTGATGAATGGGCTGGCGCAGATTGCACAAATTGGCGTCGAATGGGATGGGTTGCTTAAAGAGCTCGCAGGCCAGCTTCATCAAATTGCGTTGGCGCAAACACTGCCACAAACCCGCGATGATGCAGAGGGTGATCACGCGCGCATACAGGCTTTAGCGTCGCGCTTAACGCCGCAAGATGTACAGCTATGTTACCAAATAGCGCTGCAGGGGCGACAAGATTTACCCTATGCCCCCGATGGGCGTGCGGGGCTAGAGATGGTATTGCTGCGGATGTTGGCGTTCCAGCCGGTTAAAACGGTGCCTTATGAGCCGGTGACTATTGCCGTGCCCGAACACGCCCCAACGTCGCAGCCAAGCGCCTCAAGTATGGCGTCAGGCGCCCAGCCCAAAGCGGCGAGCGAAAACCCTGATCCAACTCAAGCAATTAGCGCATTAAAAGCGCAAGTTGCCGCGTCGGAGCGCCGTGGGCCTGCCTCATCCGAATCATCTATCTCGGCGACACCCTCTGCGCCTGACACTAGGCCGGCCGATCCGATCGCATTTGTGCCTGATCACGCTTCGTCGGCGGCTGATCACGATGACAGCACTCCGATATCGCCTGCATCGGCTCCCGCGGCAGATACGACGCCAACAACGGACGCGGCTCCAGCTACGGACACGACGCCAGCAACGGACGCATCAGACGTGCCAGCCAGTGAGGCACCCGCGTCTGCGGCATCGAGTTTGATTCAAGCCCGCAACCAGCTGCGTAGCAGGATGAAGCGACAAACCAGTCAGGCCGAGTCTGGCGCAAAAAAGGCGAGACAGACACCGGCCAAGAATGATGCATTATCTGTGTTGGATCGCGTTGCGACCGCTGCAGAATCGACATCGCCTGTGTCTGACGCCAACTCAGTCGCGACCTCCACTGCAACGCCATCTGAGCCGGTGCCCGCACGGCAACGCGACACATCATTGGCGGCGACGGAGCCTTATCAATGGCGTCCTTCTCAGCCTCAAGCCAAGGCGCCAGCCACCGCGTCGCCGTTGACGCCAAAGGCGCTCAAACAAGCGCTTGAGCATGAGAAAACGCCAGCAATGCGCGACAAGTTGGTGCAGGAGACCAACCAACAAGATCCTTGGTGTGCGTTGGCCGATAGCCTTGAGGTCGAGCGGTTGGTGAAACAAATGGCGCTCAATGCCGCTATGGTGCGTGAAGGCGACCAGGTTCGGCTGACATTAAGGCCTGATCAATCACATCTGAATACCGAAAAAGCGCAGCAACAATTAACGCAGGCCTTGACGACGGCCTTGGGCGCCCCCATAACCTTGGAGGTACAGCTCGGCACGTCGGGAATCACACCGTTAGAGCGGCGCGAGCAACGCTATCAACAAAAATTAGCGCAGGCGACACACAGCCTGCATAATGATCCGAATGTCACTTTTATGCTTCAACGTTTTGCGGCGGAGTTAGAAGAAGACAGCATTCGACCAATTTAAGACACCTAACCAAGAGAGAGAATTATGTTTGGTAAAGGCGGAATGGGCAACATGATGAAGCAGGCGCAGCAAATGCAAGAGCGCATGCAAAAAGTACAAGAAGAAATTGCCAGCATGGAAGTGACAGGCGAAGCGGGCGCAGGCATGGTGAAAGTGACCATGACAGGCAGCCATAGCATCCGTCGTGTCGACATCGATGATAGCTTGATGGAAGATGACAAAGACATGCTGGAAGACTTGATTGCAGCCGCATTCAACGATGCTGCACGTCGTGTTGAAGAGCAACAGAAAGAAAAAATGGCAGACGTGACAGGCGGTATGCAGTTACCACCGGGCATGAAAATGCCGTTTTAATCTATGCGCACCAGCCAGTTACTTGAACAGCTGATGGACTCGCTGCGTTGTTTACCTGGGGTGGGTCCCAAGTCGGCGCAGCGAATGGCGTATCATCTTTTGCAACGTAATCGCCAAGGGGGGCTTGCCCTGGCGCAGTCACTGAGCACGGCAATGACCGACATTGGCCACTGCAGCCAGTGCCGGACATTTACAGAGCAAGACGTGTGTGCCATTTGTGATAACCCGAAACGACAAGCAACCGGACTGATTTGTGTGGTTGAAAGCCCGGCCGATATTGCCGCCGTTGAAGCGACCGGCCAATATGCCGGGCGCTATTTTGTCTTAATGGGGCACTTGTCGCCATTAGATGGGATTGGGCCGGCAGATATCGGTTTAGACGTTTTGGAAAAGCGCTTGCAAAGTGAACCGATTGAAGAGCTTATTCTGGCGACCAATCCCACGGTAGAAGGGGAAGCCACGGCGCAGTACATCGCCGAGCTTTGCCAAGAACACCAAGTGGGCGCGAGCCGTATCGCCCATGGTGTCCCCATGGGTGGTGAGCTTGAATTGGTGGATGGCACCACGCTGTCGCACTCCATTATTGGCCGTCAACAGCTTAAATATCGCTAACGGTTTATTTTTCGCTAACGGCGTCAATATCGCTAACCGCTTATCAAGCCTAACCGCCCGGTTAGGCTTTCTTTTTCTCAACTGATGTTTATTTGACCAGTCACACCTTGAAAGCGACTGATGTGGCCCTTATATCCTGGGGTACTGAATATGAATTCTTCGTGACGTGGGTCGATTACCCACTCAGCCTTTAAACATCATAGTGTTAGGTAGATTGACATGAGCGTGAAAACCCCAGAAAAACACCAGTTTGGTTCAGATACCTCCAAATTGCTGCAGTTGATGATCCATTCTCTCTACTCAAACAAAGAGATCTTTCTTCGAGAGCTGGTCTCAAACGCGTCGGACGCCGCGGATAAGCTGCGCTTTAAAGCGCTATCAGCGCCTGAGCTGTATGAAAACGACGGTGATCTGCGTGTTCGTCTGTCTTTTGATAGCGAAGCCGGCACACTCACCGTGTCTGACAACGGCATCGGCATGAGCCGTGACGATGTTATTGCCAATCTCGGCACCATCGCCAAATCAGGCACCGAAGAGTTTTTAAAACAACTGAACGAAGACCAAAGCAAAGATTCCAACTTGATTGGCCAGTTCGGAGTCGGTTTTTACTCCGCCTTTATTGTCGCGGATAAAGTGACGGTACGTACCCGTGCTGCAGGGCTTGGGGATGACGAAGCGGTGCAATGGGAATCAACCGGTGAAGGTGAATATACACTTGAGCCTGTTAGTAAAGCGGAACGTGGCACCGATATTACGCTGTACCTCAAAGACGATGAGAAAGCGTTCCTTAACGACTGGCGCCTGCGTGAAGTGATCGGTAAATATTCGGATCACATCGGTATTCCGGTTGAAATGTGGACACAAGAGAAAGACGAGGAAGGCAACGAGACTGGCGAAGGCAAATGGGAGCAAGTGAACAAAGCGCAAGCGCTATGGACCCGTGCCAAGTCCGATATCTCTGCTGAAGAATATAAAGAATTCTATAAGCATGTTTCGCATGATTTTGCAGAGCCGCTAACCTGGAGCCATAACCGGGTTGAAGGTAAAAATGATTACACCAGTTTGTTGTATATCCCCTCTAAGGCGCCGTGGGATCTTTACAACCGCGAGCACAAACATGGACTGAAACTCTATGTACAGCGCGTGTTCATCATGGATGATGCGTCACAATTTATGCCAAGCTACTTGCGCTTTGTACGTGGTTTGATTGATTCTAACGATTTGCCGCTCAACGTGTCGCGCGAGATCTTACAAGATAACAAGATCACCCAATCGCTACGGGGGGCGTGCACCAAGCGTGTTCTGTCGATGCTAGAAAAACTGGCCAAAAATGATGCCGACAAGTATCAAACATTTTGGCGTGAGTTTGGCTTGGTGATGAAAGAAGGCCCAGCGGAAGATTTCAGCAATAAAGAAAAAATTGCTGGCTTGCTGCGTTTTGCTTCAACCCAAGAAGACAGCGCTGAGCAAACCGTGTCGTTGGCCGACTATGTGTCGCGCATGAAAGAAGAGCAAGACAAGATCTACTACATCACGGCAGATAGCTATAACGCCGCGAAACACAGCCCACACTTGGAGCAGTTTAAAGCCAAAGGCATTGAAGTGATCTTGATGTACGATCGCATCGATGAATGGCTGATGAGCTACCTGACCGAGTTCGATGGCAAATCGTTCCAAGCGATCACCAAAGCGGATCTCGACCTCAGCCAATTCGACGATGAAGAGGCAAAAGCAGAGCGCGAAGAAACCGAAAAAGCGTTTGAATCTGTGGTTGAGCGGGTGAAATCTCACCTGGGTGAGCGGGTGAAAGATGTGCGCACCACGTTTAAGCTTTCAGACACCCCAGCTGTGGTTGTGACTGATCAGTTTGAAATGGGCACACAAATGGCGAAGTTGCTAGAAGCCGCTGGTCAGCAAGCGCCTGATGTGAAATACATTTTTGAGCTAAACCCAGAGCATGATCTCATCAAGCGCATGGCGGAATGAAAGCGACGAGCAAAAATTTGGTACTTGGGTAGAAATGTTGCTCGGCCAAGCGATGTTGGCAGAGAAGGGCAGCATGGATGATCCGTCAGAGTTCTTGGCGTCGGTCAATCAACTTCTGACCAAGGTATAATCGACACAGGGCGAGTCAATCAACATACGCAGTGACGAACGACAAGCCCGGCCGGATGCCGGGCTTGATAGCGTTTGGCTAAGCGTGTATGTTTCGGGTCTTTGCGGCGATAGACGCAGTTTAACGAAACCTAAATAATCATAAAGGGGATCACTATGCGCATCATTCTTTTGGGTGCACCGGGCGCGGGTAAAGGGACGCAAGCGCAGTTCATCATGGAAAAATACGGGATTCCGCAAATTTCTACCGGTGACATGTTGCGCGCCGCGATTAAAGCGGGCACTGAGCTTGGTTTAAAAGCCAAAGCAGTTATTGATGCGGGCGAATTGGTGTCTGACGACATTATTCTTGGCCTAGTTAAAGAGCGTATCTCGCAAGATGATTGTGCCAACGGCTTCTTGCTAGATGGGTTCCCACGTACGATTCCGCAAGCGGATGGCCTTAAAGAGATCGGTATCGCGATCGATTACGTACTCGAATTCGACGTTCCGGACGACGTTATCGTAGAGCGTATGAGTGGTCGCCGTGCTCATCTGGCCTCTGGTCGCACCTATCACCTAGTTTATAACCCACCGAAAGAGGAAGGGAAAGACGACGTGACGGGCGAGCCGCTGGTGGTGCGTGATGATGATAAAGAAGAAACAGTGCGTGCGCGTCTAAACGTGTATCACAATCAAACGGCACCACTGATTGCGTACTATAAAAAAGAAGCCGATGCCGGCAATACCCAGTTTGTCACTTTTGACGGCACCCAAGCGGTTGAGCAGGTCAGCACCGAGATTCAAAAAGTACTCGGCTAATCAGCGCCACGCCCGATGCGGTGTAACCCTATGACGTCATCGGTATGACGGATAGCAGAAACCGGAGCAGACGATTAGTCGCTCCGGTTTTTTTATGGCAAGCTGCATGTCACTCATTACTATTATTCGCTCTTTGACTGAGCCGATGCCAAGGACAACCATCATGACAGAAAATAAACACCAAGTTGGCGTGCTATTGGTCAACTTGGGGACGCCAGATGAACCGACGCCCGCCGCGGTGAAGCGCTTTCTCTCTGAGTTTTTGCATGATCACCGTGTGGTCGATTTAACCCGCTGGTTATGGTGCCCATTATTACACGGCGTGATTTTGCCGGTACGGTCACCCAAGGTCGCCAAACTGTATCAAAGTGTATGGATGGAAGAAGGCTCACCGTTAATGGTGTATGCCAAACGTCAGCGTGATGCGTTAGCGAAACAAGTAGATATGCCAGTTGCGTTGGGAATGACGTATGGTACACCGTCAATCATCCAGGGCATTGAGACGCTAGAGCAACAAGGCTGTGAAAAGGTTCTAATCGTACCGCTTTACCCACAATACTCGGCCACCACCACCGCGGCGGTCTTTGATAAGGTAGCCAAATCACTCAAAGGGCGACCACGTATTCCCGAATTGCGCTATGTGCATCATTATCACGATCACCCTGCTTATCAATCCGCGTTGGCGGCGTCGGTGAAACGCCACTGGGAGCAGCATGGAAAAGGGGATCGCTTGTTATGTTCGTATCATGGGATCCCGCAGCGTTTTGCCGATAATGGCGACCCGTATCCGCAGCATTGTCAACAGACCACCGCGTTGCTCCAAGCCGAATTAGGTTTGCCAGATGATGCCATTATGATGAGTTATCAATCACGGTTTGGCCGCGAAGAGTGGCTGAAGCCTTACACCGACAAAACCTTGGAAGGGTTGCCAGCCAGGGGGTCAAAACGTTAGATATCATGACTCCTGCGTTCTCATCTGACTGCTTGGAAACCTTAGAAGAAATCGCCGGGGAGTGTCGTGATATCTTCTTAGAAGCCGGTGGCGAAGCCTTTCGTTTTATTCCATGCTTAAACGATGACAAGGCCCACATTGATTTACTTGCCGCGCTGGTGGCAGACCATACGCAAGGCTGGTAGGCAAGAAAATTCGTAGGCCAGACGCTACGCAGGCGCAAATTCTGTGATAGAATTCGCGCCTTCCTTCCATTAGCCAAGTTACACGAACCATGAAATTTCCAGGACAACGTAAGTCTAAACACTACTTTCCGGTTCATGCCCGGGATCCTTTGCTCAACCCTGCCACGGACCGCGGCTTTAAGCGCCCCCATGTCATCGGCATTGACCAAGCTTTGGTCGATATAGAAGCGAAAGTAAGTGATGAGTTTCTGGAACGTTATGGTTTAAGCAAGGGCCACTCATTGGTGATTGATGATGAGCGTGCCGAAGCCTTGTATCAAGAGCTAAAAGATAACAACTTGGTGACGCATGAGTTTGCCGGCGGCACCATTGGCAATACCTTACACAATTATTCCGCATTGGCCGACGATCAGTCGATCTTGCTAGGGGTAATGAGCCAGGATATTCGTATTGGTAGTTATTCTTATCGGTATTTGTGTAACACCTCCAGCCGAATGGACCTGAACTACCTGCAACCTGTTCAAGGCCCGATTGGTCGTTGCTATGCGCTGATTGGCGATTGCGGTGAGCGTACCTTTGCTATCAACGAAGGCTTGATGAACCAGCTGCGTCCTGAGTCGATTCCGGAGCATATCTTTGAGCATGCGTCAGCCTTGGTTTTGACCGCTTATTTGGTTCGCTGCAAAGACGGTGATCCGATGCCGGACGCGACCATGCGTGCCATCGAATATGCCAAAAAGCATAATGTCCCTGTGGTGATGACGCTGGGTACCAAATATGTGATTGAACAAAATCCACAGTGGTGGCGCGATTTTCTCGCTGAACACGTCAGTGTGGTTGCCATGAACGAAGATGAAGGCGAGGCGTTGACCGGAGAAAGTGATCCGCTGTTGGCGGCTGACGCGACGCTACAATGGGTGGACATGGTGCTTTGCACCGCAGGCCCGATTGGCTTGTACATGGCGGGTTATAGTGAAGACAAAGCCAAACGCGAAACCTCACTGCCTTTATTACCCGGCGCTATTCCCGAATTCAATATGTATGAGTTTAGCCGTCCAATGATCAAAGCCGATTGCGAAAATCCGATCAAAATTTATTCGCACATTGCCCCTTATATGGGTGGGCCGGAACGGATCAAAAACACCAATGGTGCGGGTGACGGTGCGCTGTCTGCCTTGCTGCACGATATGTCAGCGAATCGTTACCACCGTGATAACGTGCCCAATTCGAGCAAACATCAGTACCCATTTTTGACTTACTCATCGTTTTCTCAGGTGTGCAAATACGCTAACCGTGTTAGCTATGAGGTGCTGGCGCAGCACTCTCCGCGCTTGTCACGTGGCTTGCCGGAGCGCGAAGATAGCTTGGAAGAGGCTTACTGGGAACGTTAATCGCATTGCTATAAAAGATAAAAAACCGCCAATTGCTGTTGGCGGTTTTTTTATTATTGGTCGTGAGGGGCGGGCCTATTGATAAGCTTTTTCGTGTACGTTGCGGACCGCTCGACCTGATGGGTCGGCTTGGTTTTTGAACGATTCATCCCATTCAATCGCTTTAGCACTGGAGCAGGCGATCGATGGGCCGCCTGGAACGCATTTCGCCGCATCGTCGAGCGGGAAAAGCTCTGCGAAGATCTCACGATACATATACGCTTCTTTGGTGGTCGGCGTGTTGTATGGAAAGCGAAATTCAGCGGTGGCTAACTGCTGGTCGCTGACCTTTTCGTCGGCAATGGTTTTTAAGGTATCAATCCAGCCATAGCCAACCCCATCGCTAAACTGCTCTTTTTGTCGCCATGCCACTGATTCAGGCAGTAAATCGCCAAAGCACTCACGAATGATGTGTTTTTCCATTTTACCGTTACCGCACATTTTATCGTCCGGTTTGATTTGCATCGCTACTTCCAAAAATGCTTTATCGAGGAAAGGCACACGGGCTTCCACCCCCCAGGCGGCCATCGATTTGTTGGCGCGGGCACAATCGAACATGTTTAGCGCGAGCAGTTTACGCACGGTTTCCTCGTGGAATTCTTGTGAGTTGGGCGCTTTGTGGAAATACAAATATCCGCCAAAAACTTCATCGGCGCCTTCACCGGAGAGCACCATTTTGATCCCCATCGCGCGAATTTTGCGTGACATCAAATACATAGGTGTAGAGGCGCGAATAGTCGTCACATCATAGGTTTCAATGTGATAAATCACATCGCGAATGGCGTCTAGCCCTTCTTGAATGCTGTAAGTGAATTCGTGATGAACAGTCCCTAGATGATCGGCAACCTCTTTGGCTGCTTTTAAGTCAGGCGCGCCCTCAAGACCAATCGCAAATGAGTGCAAACGCGGCCACCAAGCCTGGCTTTGGTCATCATCTTCAACGCGGTTCGCCGCAAACTGTTTGGTGATCGCAGAGATCACGGAAGAATCGAGCCCGCCAGAGAGTAATACGCCATACGGCACATCGGTCATGAGCTGACGGTGTACGGCACTTTCTAACGCCTCTTTGAGCGCGGCTTTATCGGTGCGGTTGTCTTTGACGGCATCATAGTCCATCCAATCGCGCTTGTAGTAGCGGACAGGCTTACCCTGTTTACTCCATAAAAAGTGACCAGGAGGGAATTCGCTGATGGTTTTACATACCGGTGTCAGTGCTTTCATTTCTGACGCTACATAATAGTTACCGTGCTCATCATGGCCGTGATACAGCGGAATAATGCCAATATGATCGCGGCCAATCAAGTAGGCATCTTGCTCTTCATCGTACAAAATAAAGGCAAAAATACCGTTTAAGTAATCCAGCAGCTCAGCGCCTTTTTCTTGGTATAACGCCAAAATAATTTCGCAATCTGATTCTGTTTGGAACGGATAATCCGCCGCGAATTCGGCACGAAGCTCTTTGTGATTGTAGATCTCACCGTTCACTGCCAACGCTTGGGTTTGTTGTGGGTTATAAAGTGGCTGTGCACCACTGTTAAGATCGACAATCGCAAGGCGCTCATGGACCAAAATAGCTTTATCTGATGAATAGATCCCCGACCAGTCAGGCCCTCGATGGCGCATGGTTTTTGACATTTTGAGCGCAACGTCACGCAATTGTTGCGGATCGGTTTTAATGTCGAGCGCTCCAAAGATTGAACACATAATTTTCCTCTCCATAGTGTTGATTGATGTGCTGTGGCAGCCATGTGCTGTGGCAGTCATATGGTGCCAACGTGGTGGCCACAATGTAGAGACACTGTGCCTTGGGGAGAGGAAATGCACAAGCAGGTAAAACAAATTCGTTATCTAAATCGTGCCAGTGATGAATATTATTTAAAAATAATGATAAATAGCGAATAAAAACTAAAAATAGCACAGATAACATACAAAAACGCACAAGAACGTCGGCGTCTTGTGCGTCATAAGGGAGAAAACAGCGATAAAACGGCGCTAGTCAGCCGATGACGAAAAGTGTTCTCGCACATGGCGAGCAAAGCCACTGCCTGCTTCTTGGTAGATATTAAAGGCTTCGTCCACACCCAGAGCCTTAAGTTGCTCCAACTCATCTTGGTACTTAGCAATCGCGGCCACTTTGCCCTTAAAGGGCGTTTGCCGAATTTGTTCCAGTGCCAGTGTATTGGCTTGGCTATTGGGCATCGCAAGTAAAATCAGTGATACGTTGCCATTTGATACCGCTCGGGACCAAAAGTCGGGGTCGGTGGCATCACCCAGGATCACTCGCCGTCCTTCTTGCTGGTGGTGAGCGACGGATTCCTCTCGGGTATCAATCCCCACGATGGGCTGCTGGTGAGTGGTTGCCAATTCATCGTAGGCGCCCGTGCCGATACGCCCCATCCCCAATACCAATATGCTGGCGTCACCGAGATTAATGGGTTGTTCACTGGTGTGAAGTTTATCTGGAGCACGCTCGGGTAACCAGCGCGAGGCCCATGTATACAACGCGTTACTAAAGGTATTCAGCGGCGCAGAGAAGATAAAGCTGAGCGAGACCGCGATCGCAATAGAGACAAGAATCGGCCCAGGCATTAATCCGGCTTGGTACGCCAGTCCACCGACAATGAGACCAAATTCACTGAAGTTGAACAAGGTAAGGGTGGTAAACAGCGCGGTGCGCACACGATAGCGAAAACCACTAACGACCCAATAATACAAAATGCCTTTTATCGGCAGCAGTAACATTAAAATCAACGCAAAACTAAAACTTTGCCAAGTAGGTTGCTCGGATAAGCCAATATTGAGGAAAAAGCAGATTAAGAATAACTCTTTAATATTAAATAGAGATTTAGCCATTTCTGATGCGCGGGGATGGCTGGCGAGTAACATTCCCAAGATGAGCGCGCCCAAATCAGGCTTGATCCCGACCGCGCCAAATAGCCCGGCGCCAGCAACCAGTGCAAGAAAAATAGCGTAGAGCACCAGCATTTCCCCATGGCCTGCCTTATCGAGTAGCTTGCCGAGTACGGGCTTGAGCAGAGGCAAAGCGAATAACAATAATGCGGTCAAATCAGGTGTTTTTCCTGAGGTGGCTGTCAAAAAGATCACCGCGAAGATGTCTTGCATGATCAGCATGCCAATCGCCAAGGTGCCATACGTCGCGTTGAATTCGCCTTTTTCTTCTAAGGCTTTAATCGCAAAGACGGTGCTAGAAAAAGATAACGCAAAACCGAGTAGCAGCATCTCTGACAGGCTCATGCTTGATAGCATGGGAAGACTCAAGCTTTCAGGCCCATTAGCGCTAAGGTAAAAAAGCCGGTTGTCAGCACATTGTGCGCGGTGGCTCCAAACCCAATTTCTTTGGCAAACAGCGTTTTGACATCGAGCTTCAACCCAATGGTAAAAAGGAGAAGGGTAACCCCTAGTTCGGCCAGCTGGGTGATCACGGGGGTGGATTGATACCCCATTGCATGGAGAGCAAAACCGGCGAGCAGAAAGCCAACTAAGGGGGGAAGGTGGCAGCGCATTAATATGTAGCCACTAACAAAAGCGGTTGAGATAAAAACCAGTTCCATATTTTATACTTATTCCAGAGTTGAATGAGACAACGTCTTGTCTGTCACGTGGCTATAATGTACACGTTTTGTGGTCAATCTGTGAATGTAAAATAGTCACTAACTTGGCCGATGAGGGATAGATGTGAAAAGGAGAGAAAAACGGGCTTACAGAGGTGCAAGCCCGATAGCATTATTCTTCGAGTAACTGTTGAAGGAGTTCACCGTTTAGCATCGCGCGCTTGACTAAAGCAAACGCCGCCATGGTCGGCTGAGTTTGTAAATCCGCGCTAACGATCGCCAGTTTTTGGTGGAAGCTTGGCAGTGACTGGTTTTCTACACAGCGCTCAATGGCGGGAAATACCACACTTTTGGCGGCGGTGATCTTACCCGCAATGACGAACAGCTGTGGGTTAAACAGGTTTACCGTCATCGCGATCGCTTTACCCAAATGATTACCGACTTTGACTAAGACTTGACGGGCCAGCTCATCGCCTTGCTCGGCGGCTTGGCAAATGGCCTCGATGGTTAACGTTTGATCGTGCGTTAGGCTGCTGGGATGACCTTGAGCCAATAATTGCTGCGCATGCTCAATGATGGCCTCGTTTGATGCGACGGTTTCCAGGCAGCCAAAGTTACCACATTGGCATTTTTTACCGAGAGGGTCGATTTGAACATGGCCGAGTTCACCCACATTCCGGTTGTGACCGAGAAAGATCTGGCCATTGACGATAATCCCTGCCCCGGTTCCGTGATGCACACTGACCAGCATTGAATCGTAGTAGTCTTGACTGGCGCCAAAGTAGTGCTCAGCGAGTGCTTGTCCTCGAATATCGTTGCCAACAAAGGCTTGCACGCCAAATTCATCGCGCAGTGTATCGGCGAGGGCGAGTTGCTGAATATTAATATTGGGCATGTACTCGACCACACCAGAATCTGGGTCGACCAAACCTGGCATCACAACCGAAATGGCAATGAGCTCTCGAATGGCATGTTGGTGAGTATCAATAAATTGGCTCACGATATCGATTAAGCCTTTGACCAACTGGTCTTGATCTTGGTAATGAAAGGTTTCACCGTGCTCAGCCAGTGAGGCACCGCTTAAGTCATACAAAGATAGCTCAATAAAATGACGCCCCAATCGCACGGCAAGCGTATGAAAAGGGGCGCACTCGGTGGTCAGTGAAATGGCGCGACGTCCACCGGTTGAGGCCTGTTGTGCCACTTCTTTGATCAGGCCTCTTTCCAGGAGTTGGCGGGTTATTTTTGTCACACTTGCAGGAGCCAGTCGACTCACATCAGCAATTTGTATGCGTGAAATAGGCCCTTGTTGATCAATGAGTCGATAAACGGCTGCGCCGTTCAGTTGCTTTACGAGATCGACATTCCCAATTTTTCCGCCAGTCATAGGTGTCCTAGCTGTGTAAATAGTGCCCGTTTACGATCGTTGCTTGAATGTTGATTGAACGGTCAAAAATGGCAAGATTCGCGACTTTTCCGGGACGAATACTGCCATAGTGCTGATCAATGCCTATTGCGCGAGCAGGATAGAGCGTCGCCATCCGCAAGGCTTCATCCAAGGCGATCCCTACATGCTCAACACTGTTATGCACCGCTCGGTCCATCGTCAATGCTGAGCCGCCAAGTGTACCATTTTCATCAACACACTTACCGTCGCGGTAATATACTTTCTTACCTACAAAAATAAAGTGATCCATGTCAGCTCCTGCTGGTGCGACTGCATCGGTAACCAACACTAATTTATCCCTTTTTACTTGGTGCGCGAGTCGAATATTGGCATATGACACATGAAAGCCATCAGCAATCACGCCGGTATAAACATCGGGAGTATCATAAATCGCACCGACCATCCCAGGCTCGCGCCCTGTGATCGATGTCATGGCATTAAACAGGTGCGTAGCAAAGCCGATACCATTGGCGAAGCCCTCTCTCGCTTCAGCGTAGGTCGCATTGGTATGTCCTGCCGAGACGATGATCCCTGCCTTTGTCAGCGCCTGGATATGGGCGCGGGGGGTGAGCTCGGGCGCGACGGTAACTTTTGTAATGACGTCTGCGTTATCGCATAAGTAGGCAATCATGTCATCGCTACTTGGGCGAATATAATCGGCGCTATGAATTCCTTTTTTTTGAGTATTTAAATAAGGTCCTTCTAAATGCAACCCAACTGCTTGATGCGGGTGCTTGGCTTTATGGTCCCGCATTGCCGCGACAGCGGCTTTCATATCGGCATCAGAGCTGGTGATCAGGTAGGCAGGAAATTAGTGCAACCTGATTTAAGATTCGCTTGGTGCATGGTATCGATGGTATCGGACGTAATGTCATCATTAAACATCACGCCGCCACAGCCATTCAGCTGCAGATCAATAAAACCAGGGCTAACCATCGCACCTTCTAGACTGCGTGTTTCAATGTCAGTGGAAAGCGCATGTTGTGGGCATACGTCTGCAATCAGGCCTTCCCGAATGACGATGGCATGATCATCAAGTACCTCATGGCCAGTAAAAATCCGGCAGTGGGTTAGGGCATACATGCTTAAATTCCTTATAAATGATGGATATTTTGGGCTTCAAGCTCTTGAAAGTACTTCACCGTTTTGACTTTTAGCTCTGCGGTTGAGGGCGAGTCGCACACAATCATGGCCTTGGGATGAAGCTGCAGTGCCGAGACGGTCCAAAGATGATTGACGGACCCTTCCACCGCCGCTTCGAGCGCTTGCGCTTTATTGGCACCAGTAACCAGAATCATGACTTCTTCGGCATCGAGTAGCGTACCAACACCGATGGTGAGCGCGTGTTTTGGCACTTGATTGATATCATTATCAAAGAAGCGAGAGTTTGCCACACGCGTGTCTTCGGTCAAGGTTTTGATCCGAGTTCGTGATGCTAGCGAAGAGGCCGGTTCATTAAATGCAATGTGGCCATCGTTACCCACACCGCCCATAAAGAGATGAATTTTGCCGTAGGCTTTGATTTTTTCTTCATAGCGTTGGCATTCCGCCTCGATATCGGTCGCATTTCCATCAAGCAGGTTGATGTTTTTTTCCTGAATATCAATGTGGTTAAAGAAGTTTTCATACATAAAGGTACGATAGGCCTGCGGATGATTGGCCGGGATACCACAGTACTCGTCCATATTGAATGTCACCACATGTTCAAAGCTGACTTCGCCTTTTTTATGAAGTTTAATCAATTGGTTGTAGGTATTCAGTGGGGTGCCACCGGTCGGCACACCTAACACAAAAGGGTGGTCTGCGGTCGGGGCAAACTGGTTAATGGTATCGACGATGTAACGCGCCGACCAAAGACCAACTTGCTGGCTGGTTTGTAAAGGAATGAGTCGCATGAGTCACCTCGGTAATCGGTTCCGTAATCTAGGCTCTAGCATAACGGATATGTGCATTTATTTTCATCATAAAATAAGTTTTATGATCAGACTAACAATTTTCTTCTGTTTTGGGGTTATTCGGTGATGATTCTCACAAATAGCACGGGTTTAATTTGCGAAGCGAATTTATTGCCATAAACTGCAAGTGAGTAACATTGCTTTACAAAAGAAGTGATTTAATAAAAAGTCCTTGAGTGAATGCTCAAGTGGTGGTTCCAGCGAAGTCGCATAGACGCACAATTGCTGAACACAGAAAAATACACAGGGGGAACGACGGTGAATATTCTTGGTTATGCACAACGTATAGGTCGTGCGCTGATGGTGCCGGTGGCGGTACTACCTGCAGCTGCGATCTTAATGGGGGTCGGCTACTGGCTGGATCCAACCGGTTGGGGCGCAAATAATGCCCTTGCTGCTTTTATGATTAAGTCAGGCGCGGCGATCATTGAGAACATGTCCGTCTTATTTGCCATTGGTGTGGCTTACGGCATGTCAAAAGATAAAGACGGTGCGGCTGCTTTAGCAGGTTACGTCGGCTTTATGGTGATCACCACGTTATGTGCCCCAGGCGCGGTTAGCCAAATTGGTTTAATCGATATTTCTCTGGGTAACAATGAGTTAGCGTTTAGCCAAATCAATAACCAGTTTATCGGTATCTTGATTGGTGTGGTGTCGGCTGAGCTTTATAATCGCTATAGCGGCGTTGAGCTGCCAAAAGCGTTAGCCTTCTTTAGTGGTAAACGCTTGGTACCTATCCTGGTATCTGTGGTGGCTATCGCCATTTCGTTTGTACTGATGTTTGTCTGGCCTGTGGTGTTTGGTGGCCTGGTTCACTTCGGTGAAAGCATTACCAACTTAGGCGCCGCCGGTGCTGGTATTTACGGCTTCTTTAACCGCTTACTTATTCCAGTCGGGCTGCATCATGCGCTGAATGCGGTATTCTGGTTCGACACTGTGGGTATCAATGACTTGGGCCGTTTCTTGATGGGCGCACAAGGTCTTGCTTCTGGAGAAGCAATTAAGGGAACCACAGGCATGTATATGGCCGGTTTCTTCCCTGTGATGATGTTTGGCCTACCGGGTGCAGCGTTGGCTATGTATCACACCGCTCGCCCAGAGAATAAAGCACGTGTGGCATCGATCATGATTGCTGCAGGTTTTGCGTCTTTCTTTACCGGGGTGACTGAACCGCTTGAGTTTGCCTTCCTGTTCGTCGCGCCAGTGCTATTTGTCTTGCACGCGTTCTTGACCGGTATTTCGTTGTTCATTGCTGCAACGTTCAACTGGACGGCAGGCTTTGGTTTCTCGGCAGGCCTTGTTGACTTGGTGTTGTCCTCGAAAAACCCCGTCGCCAACGAATGGTATATGCTTCCTGTCATGGGGCTGGTGTTCTTTGTGCTCTACTATGCCACCTTCCGAGCGGCTATCATGGCAATGAACTTGAAAACGCCAGGTCGAGAAGATGACGCGGTTGAAAGTGCGCCTGCCAACAACAATGGCAAGAGTGATAACCGTGAACTTGCGCGTCAATACTTGAAAGCATTAGGCGGCCATCAAAACCTCACATCAATTGATGCCTGTATTACGCGTTTGCGTCTGTCAGTGGCTGACCGTGATATTGTTGATGAAGCGAAGCTAAAAGCGATTGGTGCGATGGGCGTGGTCAAACTCGGCGAAAATAACTTGCAGGTTATTCTCGGTCCATTGGCAGAGATTATTGCCGGGGAGCTCAAGCAGATCCCTGAAGATGAAGATCTCTCCAAGGTGTCGTTGCCTTAAACTTAGTTTGAATGATAAATAATGACGATGAAAACGCTCAGAGGGTTGCTGGGCGTTTTTTTATCCACGGAGCATGTTGGTTTCGTCTAAAAAAGTAACAATTAAGAGGGCGTAGCAAAGACAATCACAACAACGGGTTGAGTCAGAGGGCGGAATAGGCGATCATAACGTCTATGTAGCTTTAAAATTCGCATTTTTGATACGAGGTAACCTTGATGAGTGATGCTGAAGCTCGTCCCACTAACTTTATTCGCCAAATCATTGATAAAGATTTGGCGGAAGGGAAACACACAGCGATCGTGACACGTTTCCCACCGGAGCCGAATGGGTATTTGCACATTGGCCATGCTAAATCAATTTGTTTGAATTTTGGGATTGCGCAAGACTATCAGGGTGAATGTAACCTGCGTTTTGACGATACTAACCCAGAGAAAGAAAACGTTGAGTATGTCGCGTCAATCAAGCGTGATGTGCAGTGGCTAGGCTTTGATTGGGCGGGAGAGGTGCGTTACTCCTCAAACTACTTTGATAAGCTTTATGGTTATGCCATCGAGTTGATTAAAAAAGGATTGGCGTATGTTGAAGAGCTAACGCCCGATGAGATCCGCGAGTATCGCGGTACCCTGACGGCGCCGGGCAAACATAGCCCTTACCGTGAGCGTACTGTTGAAGAAAACCTCGCACTGTTTGAAAAAATGCGCGCGGGGGAGTTCGAAGAAGGAAAAGCCTGTCTACGAGCCAAAATAGACATGGCATCGCCGTTTATGGTGATGCGTGATCCTGTGCTTTATCGCGTTCGTTTTGTCCATCATCACCAAACTGGGGATAAGTGGTGCATTTACCCAATGTATGACTTCACCCACTGTATTTCTGATGCGCTTGAGGGCATTACTCACTCACTTTGTACGTTAGAGTTTCAAGACAACCGTCGATTGTATGATTGGGTACTGGAAAACATCACCATTGATTGTACGCCTCATCAGTATGAATTTAGCCGTCTGAATCTCGAATGCACGGTGATGTCGAAACGTAAACTCAATCAATTGGTAGAAGAACAACTCGTTAATGGTTGGGATGACCCGCGTATGCTGACTATATCTGGCTTACGTCGTCGCGGCTATACACCGGCGTCGATTCGTGAGTTTTGTCAGCGTATTGGTGTCACTAAGCAAGACAACACCATTGAAATGAGCTCTTTGGAGTCTTGTGTCCGTGACGACTTGAACGACAACGCACCGCGCGCAATGGCTGTTCTTGATCCCATTAAACTGGTGATTGAAAACAAAACAGACGGTGTTGAGTGGCTTGACGCGCCGAATCATCCGAACCAACCCGAAATGGGAACCCGCCAGGTACCCTTCTCGAGTGAAATCTGGATTGAGCGCGAAGACTTCCGCGAATCAGCAAACAAAAAATATAAGCGTCTGGTGTTAGACAAAGAAGTGCGTTTGCGTAATGCCTATGTGGTGAAAGCAGAACGCTGTGACAAGGACGAAGACGGCAATATTACCACGGTGTATTGTCGCTACGACCCCGATACGTTAGGGAAAGACCCAGCCGATGGTCGTAAAGTCAAAGGCGTTATTCATTGGGTATCTGCCGATAAGGCGTTACCTGCTGAGTTCCGTTTGTATGATCGCCTCTTTACGGTACCTAACCCAGCAAGTGCAGATAACTTTGCCGAGACGATTAATCCAGAGTCACTGCAAGTACAGCAAGGCTATGTCGAGCCAAGTATGCAGAATGCGCCGGCTGAAAAAGGTTATCAGTTCGAGCGGACGGGCTATTTCTGTGTCGATAACAAAGATAGCCAACCCGATGCACTTGTTTTTAACCGAACAGTGAGCCTAAGGGATACTTGGGCGAAAATAGAAGGGAAGTAATAAAAAGCCGGCGTGTTTATCACGCCGGCTTTTTTGTTGTTATGTCACACCGCTAGTCGGTGTGCATCGATTAATCTGCGTTGTGAATGGAAGGATCGGCTTTGCAGTCGCCCTCCTGACAATGGCCATACAGATACAGGCTATGGTTGGTTAATTTCACATTAAAGCGGGCGGCAATCTCTTTCTGACGCTCTTCAATTAAGTCGTCAGAAAACTCAATGACTTTACCGCAATCAAGGCAAACTAAGTGATCGTGATGATGCTGTGTCGCGAGTTCAAAGACCGATTTACCGCCTTCAAAATGGTGACGCGTTACAATGCCCGCATCATCAAATTGGTTTAATACGCGGTAGACCGTCGCTAGGCCAATTTCTTCGCCTAGGTCAATTAACTTCTTATACAGGTCTTCGGCACTGATGTGCTGGCAATCTGGCTGTTGCAGCACTTCTAGGATCTTGAGTCGTGGGAGCGTGACTTTCAGCCCAGCTTGCTTCAACGCCTGGTTATTGTCTGACATGTGTATCTACCTGTTTTCTGTCTCTGTGAAGACAGTTGGATTAGCAAGGAAATATTCTATAAGACTATCAAAATTGCACTGCTCTCGCTACATCAGCCAGGCTTTCTGCGTACGAAAATTGTTCATCTGTGGTTGCATCAATGTTTACAAGATGTGAATATTGTCTGGTGGACCAGATAAGGAAGTCAATAGACCATGAATCGTTTCTATAAGCCACGAGTGGTGAAGTGGGCACTTAATAGCTGGCCACCGTTTTGGGGAGCCGGTATTCGCATTGAAAACATCAGCCCTGACTTTAAACGTGTCAATATGCGATTGAAGTTACGTTGGTGGAACAAAAATGCCAATCGTACTCAATATGGCGGCAGTATCTTCTCCTTAACTGATCCTGTTTACGCATTGATGTTAATGGGTATTTTAGGGCCACAGTACCATGTGTGGGACAAGCAAGCTGATATCAATTTTATCAAGCCTGGGACCACCGATTTATATGCAGATTTTGTGATCAGCGAAGCGGTATTAACCGATATTCAGCACAAGGCAGGGCAGGGTGACAAGGTGTTACCCGAATTTGTGGTACATGTGAAAGATGCACATGGCGAGGTAGTTGCAGAAGTCAAGCGCACGCTGTATGTGAGAAAGAAACGGCAATACCGTGATATCTCGCCCAAAGAAGCTGCGTAATAAAAAACGCCAAGGCTAAGCTTAAGCTCGCCTTGGCGTTTTTTCGTCTCTCGAATCAGTGTGTTTTAGTCTTCGAGTTCGGCTAAACACATTTCTTCGTGAATTTGCTTAACCCATTTGCTCACACGTTCGTCGGTCAACTCTGGTTGGCGATCTTCATCAACGCATAAGCCGACAAAATGGCTATCATCCACAAGGGCTTGCGAGGCTTCAAACTCGTATCCTGCCGTTGGCCAGTGACCAATGATGGTCGCGCCCTTGGCTTCAATAATATCACGCACTGTGCCCATTGCGTCACAGAAGTACTCTGCGTAATCTTCTTGGTCACCACAGCCGAAAATGGCAACGAGTTTGGTGGAAAAGTCGATTTGCTCTAGCTCGGGAAAGAAATCATCCCAATCACACTGCGCTTCACCATAATACCAAGTTGGGATCCCGATCAGCAGCAGATCGAAGTTATCAATATCTTCTTTGCTGCTTTTCGCGATGTCTTGCACGTGGACCATTTGCTTGCCCAGCTGCTTTTGAATGCTTTTCGCAATTGCTTCAGTGTTGCCTGTGTCACTACCAAAGAAGAGACCTACACTCGCCATATAAAAATACCCGTTTTTGTCAGTGGGTTGCTGTTTGCAACTAACTCGAATTTAAGAAAAAGCCGTGCTTTTTCACACCCATATGCATAGGCGATTATTCTCCGTTGGGTTAGCCGATACCGACGCTTCACCAAACCAATTGAATAACCCCTTTTACGATAAAGCCGACACAGCCTAGCGTGAGCACAAACCAGACGATTCGTCGACCGAATACTGGTACGTTGCCCTCACGTAACACGTCTTTAATTGCCATGCCGATAAAAAAGAAAATCGCGGCGAAGACGAGATCTAGACCAATTTTTTCGAGCAATTGAAAGTGCTCGTAAAGCATGCGTGCCTCCATTGAGCACCGACTTCTGCGGCGCAATATACCACAAGGGTTGCTTAACTGTTAACGCTCGCCCGGCATTAAAAAGCGTTCGATGACACTTGCGACCACGGCTGGCTTTTCTGCATGTAGCCAATGCCCTGTGCCTGCCACCATGTGCGCTTTTGAATGGGGGAACTGCGCGACAATGGTATCGCGATGCTCAGACTGGATGTATTCAGAGTTCTGTCCTTTAACAAATAATGTTGGGCCTGAATACGGTCCAAAGGCTGTCCACCCCATGATGTCACGATAACCGTGATAAAGATTATCAATATTAAAGCGCCAGTCGTAGTGACCGTGATCGGTTTTATAGAGTGATTTCAATAAAAATTGGGTCACACCTGGGTTTTCGATCGATCGATTCATGATCGATTGCGCTTGCTGGCGATTTTCTAAGGTAACTGTTTGGGTCTCGCGTAGTGCGTTAAAGACATTGTCATGTCGGCTAACTTGATAGTCGACGGGGGCAATGTCCATCACAACCAGCTGCGAGACGCGCTCGGGAAAACGCTGGGCGATGGCCATGGCGACTTTGCCGCCCATCGAATGGCCCACCAGCGTGACCGTCTCAAGACGTTGCGCGTTCATCCAAGCAACCACAGCATCTGACTGGCTTTGATAATCCATACTCTTAGTATGATAGGACTGTCCATGGTTGGGGAGATCAATCTGATAGACACAAAAATGCTGAGCAAGGCTTTTAGCTAGCCCACCTAAATTATCCAGATCCCCAAATAAACCGTGGATTAATACGAGTGGTGACCCCTCACCACGAGATTTTCCATTTAACAACACGTTGCTTTTCTCTCAGATTACTGGCTTTAACGTAGAGTATACCTATCTATCTCTGTATAATCGCCCCGTCAAACGATAAACAGGACGCGATGAAAAACAATGAAAACGATTGAGGTTGACGACGATCTATACCGTTATATTGCCAGCCAAACCCAGCATATTGGCGAAAGTGCATCAGACATTTTACGTCGCCTATTACTGTCGGATGCGGCACCGCAGCCCAGTCAAGCTGCGCCGACGACGTCCTCTCGTTCTAGTGGCATTGTTGTCAGTAAAGATGCTGGACGGAGTGTGTCCACTGATCGTGTCAAAGCGATGCGAACGCTTTTGATCTCAGATGAGTTTGCCGCACAAGATCGTGCCATAGGCCGTTTTATGCTTGTCCTAACCACTTTATACCGTGTTGATCAGCAAGGTTTTGCCGACGGTATGGCGTTAAAAGGACGCACTCGTCTGTATTTTTCCGATAATCCACAAACACTGTTGGAAAGCGGCAAAACAACCAAACCTAAACAGATTCCAGATACACCTTTTTGGGTCATCACCAATACCAACACTGGTCGCAAACGCCAAATGGTGGAGCAGTTGATGGAAAAAATGCAGTTCCCCAGTGATTTGACCGAGAAGGTTGTGAACGCGATTTAATCTATGCCACTCATGGGAGAAGAGAAATATGGCAGTGCATCCCCAAGCAGGACAACGCGCACAAGCAGCAGACTTGTGTGATATTCCTGCGCTTGTTACGCGTTTTTTCCAAGCTCAACCTCGGCCAGGGCAACCCGAACAACAAGTTGCTTTTGGTACGTCAGGTCATCGCGGGAGCGCATTAAACACCACCTTCAATCGAGATCATATTTTAGCGATTGCACAGGGAATCTGTGATGAACGCCAAGCCCGTGGCATCACAGGGCCAGTGTTTGTCGGTAAAGATACGCATGCATTGTCTGCGCCTGCGTTTGGGGCGGTCATACAAGTGTTGGCGGCGAATCAGGTGCAAATTATCGCACAGACAAATCAGGGCTATACGCCAACACCGGGCATTTCCCAGCAAATTCTGGCTTATAATCGTGATCATGCTGAACAAGCGGATGGCATTGTCATTACCCCTTCACATAATCCACCGCAAGATGGCGGCATTAAATATAATCCACCACATGGCGGGCCGGCAGAGGGAGAAATCACCAAGGCGATTGAATCCCGAGCCAATCGATACATCGATACCTATTTAGAGGGTGTTCAACAAATCGATATCGATGCGGCGATGGCCAGCGACTATTACGTTGAAAAAGATCTCGTGACTCCTTATGTTGCCGGTCTGACGCAGGTGGTTGATATTGAAGCCATTCAAAAAGCGGGATTAAAGCTGGCTGTTGACCCTTTAGGTGGTGCAGGTATCGCCTATTGGCAACAGATTGCGACTCAGTATCAACTCGATATTACCTTGATTAACGATCATGTCGACCCGACGTTTGGCTTTATGCCGCGCGATAGTGATGGCGTTATCCGGATGGATTGTTCGTCTGCTTATGCGATGGCTGGGTTGCTCGCTTATAAAGACGATTATGACTTGGCTTTTGGTAATGATCCCGACTTTGATCGTCACGGCATTGTGACCCCCGCCGGTTTGATGAATCCTAATCATTACTTGGCGGTGTGCATTGATTATTTATTCCGACATCGTCAGCAGTGGCCTGCAGGGTTAGGTGTCGGTAAAACACTGGTGTCTAGTGCCATCATCGATAAAGTCGTCAATGACTTATCACGCCCGCTGGTTGAAGTCCCGGTCGGCTTCAAGTGGTTCGTGCCTGGTTTGCATGAGGGGACGCTTGGCTTTGGCGGTGAAGAGAGTGCGGGGGCGTCGTTTTTAACCTTTGATGGTCAGCCTTGGTCTACCGATAAAGATGGTATTATTCTTTGCTTACTGGCGGCAGAAATCCTGGCGGTGACGGGGCTGACACCACAGGCTTATTATCAAAAGCTGGCGGATAAACATGGGGATCCTGCCTATAACCGTTTGCAAGCGGTCGCTAACGCGCAACAAAAGCAGGTGCTGAGCCAACTGCGCCCGGAAATGGTGACGGCTGACACCTTAGCAGGGGATGTCATCACCGCTAAATTGACTCATGCACCAGGTAACGGCGCGGCAATTGGCGGACTCAAAGTGGTCACAGATCATGGTTGGTTTGCGGCTCGCCCATCAGGAACCGAAGACATTTATAAAATCTACTGTGAGAGCTTTAAAGGCGAGCAACACTTGCGCTTGATTGAACAGGAAGCGCAACAAATTGTCGATCGCGTGTTTGAGCAACAGGGCGTCTAGCGCGCTGTTTCCGTTCTCCTTTTGCAAAAAGCGTGCACGATTAAGTGCGCGCTTTTTATTTTTTGGGGGCGGGCGAAGGTGCGTTATTAGGCCAAGTGTTCGGCACTACGAACCAAGGTGTTTGTGTGTTATCTAACAAATGACACGTGCGGTCTATGTTACCGAGACTGCCTGGGACAATGGGGGGTAACTCCCCAAATTCTGGCAGAGATAACCATTGATCGCGGGCCAACATGGCAAATTCTCTGTCTGTTGGCAGTTCGTCAGGCCAGCACCACCAACCACCGACACTTGCCGCATTAACGGGAGGCCAGTCGGGCAGGTCAGTATCCTGGCTGTAATGGCGGTAAAGCCGGCCTTGAACCATTAAGCGTTTTTGGGTGGGACGCCAATGAGGAAACTGTTGGCAAAAGCTTGGATGACTCGACAGAGCCAATTGATGGTCAATCATGCGCGCAACTTTGATATCGAGTGCGTCCTTGGCGTTCGGACCCAGCCAGCGATTCTGATGAGCAAGATAAAATTTTACCGCGACTTCCCAGTGTTCTAACTGCCCTTGGTACTCAATCAAAAAATCAATGACACCTCGTGTTTTTCCAGCCTCATTAACCTGTATTTCTTCTGCTTCTAGTCGCAAGTGAGGATGATGATGGATTAACTCAGTGAGCAACCATTGATAATAAAAGCCAATTCGCCTAGGGCCCGCGTACGGTTTAGATGCCGATACCGAGACGGCCGAGAAAAGTCCGTGCGGTACAAGCGAAAACTGCTCAGAAGACAACAACGGAAATTGGCGTTGTAGCCATTTTATATCCGCCTGTATTTGTTCCCTATTGGCAAACAACGTGTCCGGTGAGTGGTGTGACCGCAGATAAGCCATAATGTAATTTAATTACCTTGTTAATCGTTTGTTAATACCAAAAACGTATTTTTAGGATAAAAAACCAGCAAAATGTAGTAATGCTACAAAAATAATGATAGATTTCACACATAACTGGTCAGATGAGTGAGGTTCGCTATGTATAAACCGTTCGATAAAACCCGTGTTGTTCTGCGTCGTTGTGTTGTCGTAGTGGCGGGCATCACTTGCCTGCCAACGCTGATTGCGCCATCGCTAGCTTCTCGTATTTATAGCCATTTGCACCAAGTATGGCTTAAAGACAGCACCAAACCTGTATGGCTGGCTGAGTCCGAGAAAGCTGGGGGCTATCTGTAACCCGCGAAGGTCTGATTTAAACGCACAACTTCGTGTGGTTGAAAAAGGCGGTTAGCATCAATGCTAGCCGCTTTTTTTATCTTTGCTTGTCAGGTTACACTGTTCCCATTGTCTCGCAAGTGAATGTGATTGCTATGAATAATTTCCAGCTAGAAGCCCTGCTTAACGCTGAACTGAAACCTGAACAAGTTAAAGACTACAGCCCAAACGGATTACAAGTTCAAGGCCGCGATAATGTACAAACCATTGTTACTGGCGTGACGGCCTGCCAAGACTTAATTGATAAAGCAATTGAATATCAAGCCGATGCTATCTTGGTTCATCATGGCTACTTTTGGCGTGGTGAGTCGCAATCAATACGCGGCATGAAGTATCAACGGATTAAGATGTTGATTGAAAACGGTATCAACTTATACGGTTACCATTTGCCGCTTGATATCCATCCCACATTAGGCAACAACGCCCAGCTAGCCAAACGATTGGGGATTGAGATCATAGGTGGCTTGGAGCCCAATAATCCAGTCTCCATTCCTGTCTATGGCAAATTATCAACACCGATGACTCTTGGCCAATTCGAGCAACAAGTTGCGACCGTGCTTAACCGAACGCCACTTGTCGTTGACGGTGGCAGGACAGCACGGATAGAGACCGTCGGCCTGTGCACGGGAGGAGCGCAAGACTTTATCGACTTAGCCGCCGAGCAAGGCATGGATGCGTATTTATCGGGTGAAATTTCTGAGCGAACCACGTTTTCAGCGCGCGAGCAGGGTGTGCATTATGTTGCCGCGGGGCACCATGCAACAGAGCGTTATGGGGTTAAAGCGTTGGGTGAGTGGTTAGCTGACCATCATGGGCTTACCACGCACTTTGTCGATATCGACAATCCCGCATAAAAAAAGCCGCCCATCGAGGCGGCTTCGTTAGCTCTATCATCAAGGTGTCGCAGTTAATCGCGTTTATCCATCGGCGTGAATTCACGCTGGGTATAGCCTGAGTAAAGCTGGCGTGGACGACCAATGCGCTTGTGTGGATCCGTATGCATTTCGTTCCAATGAGCAATCCAACCGATCGTCCGCGACATCGCGAAGATAACGGTAAACAATCGATGTGGGAATGCCGATGGCTTTGAGGATGATGCCCGAGTAGAAATCGACATTCGGATACAATTTCTTGTCGATGAAGTATTGATCGGAGAGTGCGATGCGTTCTAACTCCATCGCCACATCCAATAACGGGTCTTGAATTTGTAGCTCTTCAAGCACTTCATGACATGCTTCGCGCATGACCGTTGCACGTGGGTCATAGTTCTTGTAAACCCGGTGACCAAAGCCCATTAAGCGGAAAGGATCATCTTTATCCTTAGCGCGTTCAATGTACTCAGGAATGTTATCGACATGGCCGATTTGCTCGAGCATGCGCAAGCAAGCTTCATTGGCCCCGCCATGTGCCGGCCCCCACAAGGACGCGATACCGGCAGCAATACAAGCAAACGGATTGGCTCCCGATGATCCCGCTAGGCGTACCGTGGATGTTGAGGCATTTTGCTCATGATCCACGTGTAGGGTGAAAATCTTATCCATCGCGCGCGCAACTACCGGATTCACCTCATATTCTTCACATGGTGTGGCAAACATCATATGAAGGAAGTTCTCTGCGTAGTCCAGATCGTTACGTGGATAAATAAATGGCTGGCCAATCGAATACTTGTAACACATAGCCGCCAGGGTAGGCATTTTCGACAGCAAACGAAACGCCGTAATTTCACGGTGTTTATCATTGTTGATGTCGAGAGAATCGTGGTAGAACGCGGCAAGCGCCCCTACAACCCCGACCATAACGGCCATAGGGTGAGCATCACGACGGAAACCATGGAAGAAACTCGCGATTTGTTCGTGAACCATGGTGTGGCGCACGATCATAGAACGAAAACCATCGTATTGTTTTTTTGTAGGGACTTCGCCGTAGAGCAGGATGTAACAGACTTCTAAGTAATCAGCGTTATTGGCAAGTTGATCTATCGGAAAACCACGGTGCAGTAAAACACCCGCTTCGCCGTCGATGTAGGTGATTTGCGAATCGCAAGATCCTGTCGCAACAAACCCTGGATCAAACGTGAAGTAACCTTCATTGACTAGCTTGCGCACATCGATCACATCCGGGCCGACAGTGCCTCCGATAATCGGCAGTTCGATTGGTGCTTTCCCTTCGATATGTAGGGTAGCTTTCTTCTCTGCCATAACAATCTCCTTTGTTATTTTATAATCCCATCCAGGATACGGACCCGACCGTTTTACCGATCGACCTCTATTATGTCAATTTTTAACCTATCGATGTGTGCGTCAGTTAATAACTTATGTGCAATGGGGGTTAAATATCTGTTGTGAGATTCCGGTCAATTTTGTGCGTTTGTAATTGTCTGTTACGCCACGTATACTTTTTCGAGGTCTCTGGGCAAATCAGTATCCTAGAGCGTTTAGGGGCTCAAACACCTTTCCTAACTGACGTGATCCATTCACCGAAAATTGCAGTTATAAGCAATAAGGTACATGAAGCGCGTTACGCAGATGTTGCAGGTCTTACGCTTTGAGTACTGAGGTTCAGAGAGTGTAATAACTATAAATGCTCAATAGAGCTGAGTGGGCAATATCGTGAAAGAAAGAAAGTCAAGACCCGTAAACCTCGACCTTAAGACGATTCGCTTCCCCATTACAGCGATTGCGTCTATTTTGCATCGGATATCAGGTGTGATCACCTTTGTTTCGATCGCCATCCTACTGTGGCTGCTTAGCCTGTCTCTCTCTTCTCCTGATGGATTTCAATCTGCTGCTGCGATACTCGATACCTTCTTCGTCAAGCTCGTACTTTGGGGCATTTTGACGGCGCTGGCTTATCACATCGTTGGCGGGATTCGTCATTTAATCCAAGACCTGGGTTACTTTGAAGAGCTGGAGTCGGGGGCAAAAAGTGCCCAAGTCTCGTTTGTAATTGCAGGCGTGCTAGCTGTGTTGGCGGGGGTTTTAGTATGGTAACAAAAAACATTTCATCGGTGGGTCGCAACGGTGTGCACGATTATGTGCTGGTCCGAGCTACTGCGATTCTCATCACACTTTACACACTTTATATGGTCGGTTTTGCCGTCTTTGGCCCTGAGATTACGTATGCCTCATGGACAGCGTTTTTCGGCCAGACCAGCACGAAGGTCTTTACCATGTTGGCCCTGGTCTCTGTGCTGATCCACGGCTGGATTGGGATGTGGCAGGTGTTGACTGATTATATCAAGCCAGCCTTGCTGCGCGGTGTATTACAGCTTGCTGTTGTCGCCACGCTTCTCATCTATGTGTTTGCCGGTTTCTTTGTATTGTGGGGTGTGTAAGTGAGTATTCCAGTTCGCGAATTTGATGCAATCGTTATTGGAGCAGGTGGCGCCGGTATGCGCGCGGCACTGCAAATATCCGAGCAGGGCCTAACGTGTGCGCTGTTATCTAAAGTGTTCCCAACTCGCTCTCATACTGTGTCAGCACAGGGCGGGATTACAGTGGCACTGGGTAACTCGCACAAGGATAATTGGCAATGGCATATGTACGATACCGTCAAAGGCTCCGATTATATTGGTGATCAAGACGCTATCGAATACATGTGTAAAACAGGCCCGCAGTCAGTCATTGAGCTAGAGAAAATGGGATTACCCTTTTCTCGCTTTGAAGATGGTTCGATCTATCAACGACCCTTTGGCGGTCAATCAAAAGAATTTGGGGGCGAGCAAGCGGCACGTACCGCCGCGGCAGCAGACCGAACTGGCCATGCCTTATTGCATACGCTCTACCAACAAAACATCAAAAACAAAACGACGATTTTTTCAGAGTGGTATGCCCTTGATCTGGTCAAAAACCAAGATGGAGTGATTGTCGGTGCAACGGCGATGTGCATGGAAACGGGTGAGATTTGTTACTTCAAATCGAAAGCAACCGTGTTGGCGACTGGGGGCGCAGGCCGTATTTATCAGTCAACCACCAACGCGCACATCAATACCGGGGATGGTGTCGGTATGGCGCTCCGTGCTGGCGTACCGATGCAGGACATGGAAATGTGGCAATTCCACCCCACAGGCATTGCGGGTGCCGGTGTCTTGGTGACAGAAGGCTGTCGTGGTGAGGGTGGCTATCTACTTAATAAAGATGGTGAACGCTTCATGGAGCGTTATGCGCCTAATGCAAAAGACCTTGCGGGTCGTGACGTGGTTGCCCGATCAATGATGATCGAGATCCGAGAAGGACGCGGCTGTGAGGGGCCATGGGGCCCACACATTAAGCTGAAGCTCGACCATCTCGGCAAAGATGTACTGGAATCGCGCTTGCCGGGTATCTTGGATTTGTCGCGCACTTTTGCACATGTCGACCCGATCAAAGAGCCGATTCCTGTTATCCCAACGTGTCACTACATGATGGGAGGCATTCCAACGCAAGTATCCGGCCAAGCCATTAAACAAGATCCACTGGGCAATGATATCGAAGTTCAAGGGCTTTTTGCCTGCGGTGAAATCGCCAGTGTCTCTGTACATGGCGCCAACCGCTTAGGGGGCAACTCGCTCTTAGACTTGGTTGTCTTCGGCCGTGCAACAGGGTTACACCTAGGGGAAACCTTGGCAGCGCAGGTGGAAGCAAGAGATGCCAGTGAATCAGACATTGAAGCCTCTCTGGCTCGCGTCAATCGCTGGAATAGTACTCAGCAGGGTGAAGACCCAGTAGAAATTCGCAAAGACCTTCAAGCGTGTATGCAAGAAAACTTTTCGGTGTTCCGAGAAGGTGAAGCGATGGAAAAAGGGCTGAAAGAGTTGGATGCTATCCGTGAGCGACTCAAAACAGCACGCCTTGATGATACATCAACAGAGTTTAACACCCAGCGCGTCGAGTGTTTGGAGCTGGAGAACCTGATGGAAACTGCCTATTCAACGGCGTGTCCGTCCGAGCGTTATTCGATCGGAGCAGGAAGCGTGGTGCTCATGCGCGCTTCGACTACCAAGAGCGTGATGACGAGAATTGGTTGTGTCACTCCATTTATAACCCAGAAACGGAAACCATGTCCAAGCGCGACGTCAATATGGCGCCTGTGCATCGTGACGCTTTCCCACCGAAAGCACGTACTTATTAAGGGGGTCGAAACGATGAACGTTAATTTTTCAGTCTATCGCTATAATCCAGATGTGGACGATGCGCCATACATGAAGGATTACACACTCGACGTCCCTGAAGGGTCAGATATGATGCTTTTGGATGCGCTGTTTCAACTCAAAGAGCAGGATCCAACCCTGTCATTCCGTCGCTCGTGTCGAGAGGGGGTCTGTGGCTCTGACGGTGTCAATATGAACGGTAAAAATGGGCTGGCATGCATCACGCCTTTATCCTCGCTAATGGATAAGTCGGAGATTGTTATCCGTCCGTTGCCTGGTTTGCCCGTAGTGCGTGATCTGATTATCGATATGGGGCAGTTCTATGAGAACTACGAGCGCGTCAAACCTTATTTGATCAACGATGAGACACCACCGTCGCGTGAGAACCTTCAAGCGCCGGAAGATAGAGCAGAGCTTGATGGTTTGTATGAGTGCATCATGTGTGCTTGCTGTAGCACCTCTTGCCCGTCTTTTTGGTGGAACCCTGACAAGTTCGTCGGCCCTGCAGGCCTTCTTGCTGCCTATCGCTGGCTAGCAGATAGCCGTGATACGGCAACTGAAGAACGGTTATCTGATCTAGACGACGCTTTTAGTGTCTTCCGTTGCCACGGAATAATGAACTGTGTCAGTGTATGTCCAAAAGGGCTTAATCCAACCAAGGCAATTGGGCACATTAAGTCAATGCTGATTCAGCGCGGCGTTTAAAACGCTGAACCAATAACGTAGATAAAAAATGCCCCGTTCTAGGACGGGGCTTAATAACAGGTAACCCGGCTTAGAACCGGTGTTTGGATAAATAACTAGTGGTTAAGGGATAACAATGCAAAATGGCGTGATGAAGGCTTGGTTAGAGTCTTCTCATTTGGCTGGCGCCAATGCAACGTACGTAGAAGATCTCTACGAAATGTACCTCAGTGACCCGGAGTTAGTTGATCAAGAATGGAGAGCGGTCTTTGACCAGCTACCAGTGGTGAGTGATACCGCGGTAGAACAACCCCACTCTCGAGTTCGCGATTACTTTCGACGCTTAGCTACCGATACATCGCGTGCAAGTGCTTCAGTCAATGATCCAGATGTAGACGCGAAACAAGTCAAAGTTCTTCAACTGATCAATGCGTTCCGTTTCCGTGGCCATCAACAGGCCAGTTTAGACCCCCTCGGATTATGGAAACGTAAACCTGTCCCCGATTTGTCACCTGACTTCCATTCTCTTAACGAGCAGGATTTTAACGAGACCTTTAATGTCGGCTCATTTGCAATTGGCAAAGACAATATGCAATTAGGTGAGTTGTATGACGCACTGCAAAAGACCTATTGCGGGTCAATTGGTGCTGAGTACATGCACATTACAGATACCGAAGAAAAGCGTTGGATTCAAAGCCGCCTCGAATCAGTTGTGGGACAGCCACAATTTAGCGAGGAAGAGAAGCTCACCTTTTTGGAAGAGCTAACGGCAGCAGAAGGCCTTGAACGGTATTTGGGGGCTAAATTCCCTGGGGCAAAACGTTTCTCGCTTGAAGGGGGCGACTCGCTCATTCCTATGCTCAAAGAGCTTATTCGCCATGCGGGAAGTAACGGTGGGCGTGAAGTGGTTGTTGGGATGGCTCACCGTGGTCGACTCAATGTTTTAGTCAATGTGCTAGGCAAAAAGCCGTCAGAGTTATTCGATGAGTTCGCAGGGAAACAAGATGAAAGTTGGGGAACCGGCGATGTGAAATATCATCAGGGGTTCTCATCTGACTTTGCGACCCCGGGTGGTGACGTTCATCTTGCTTTAGCGTTCAACCCGTCACACCTTGAAATTGTTAATCCAGTGGTCATGGGCTCCGTGCGTGCGCGTCAAGACCGACTCGAAGACAGCACAGGCTCAAGCGTATTGCCGATCACCATTCATGGCGATGCGTCGATTGCGGGACAAGGCGTGGTGCAAGAGACCTTTAATATGTCTCAAGCGCGGGGCTTCCAAGTGGGCGGCACGGTGCGGATTGTGGTGAACAATCAGATTGGTTTTACAACCTCAAATCCGGCAGATTCTCGCTCAACCCAGTACTGCACCGATATCGCGAAAATGGTTCAGGCGCCGATTTTCCACGTCAATGCCGACGATCCCGAAGCGGTAGCATTTGTGTCGCGTTTAGCGCTTGATTTTCGTAATGAGTTTCAACGCGATGTGGTCATTGATTTGGTCTGTTATCGCCGTCATGGCCATAACGAAGCGGATGAACCGAATGCCACGCAGCCGATGATGTACCAGAAGATCAAAAAACATCCGACGCCGCGCAAACTCTATGCGGATGTGCTTGATCAACAAGGCATTGCTAACCTAGAAAGAGCGACCGAATTGATCAACGAATACCGTGATCTGTTGGATAGCGGTGAATGCGTAGTGAAAGAGTGGCGCCCAATGGTGTTGCACTCGGTCGACTGGACCCTTATCTCGGCCACGACTGGACGGTTGAGTGGGCGAACAAATTCGATGCCAAACGGCTGAGAGAGCTTGGTAACCGTATCTGTCAATTGCCAGATAGCCATACGCTACACAGCCGAGTCGGTAAGCTTTACAAAGATCGTAAAGCAATGATTGATGGTGAAAAACCTGTTGACTGGGGGATGGCCGAGACATTGGCCTATGCCACGCTGGTGGACGACGGCAAGCGTGTTCGTATTACGGGCCAAGATACTGGTCGTGGTACTTTCTTCCATCGTCACGCGGTCTTACATAACCAAGGCGATGGCAGTACCTATGTCCCCCTTGCCAATATCCATAATAAGCAAGGGCCGTTCGAAATTTATGACTCTGTGTTGTCTGAAGCGGCCGTCGTGGCATTTGAGTATGGCTATGCGACCGCAGAGCCGGGTGGCTTAACGGTATGGGAAGCGCAATTTGGCGATTTTGGTAATGGCGCGCAAGTTGTGATTGACCAGTTCATCAGCTCTGGCGAGCAGAAGTGGCGCCGGATGTGTGGTTTAACCATGTTGCTCCCTCACGGTTATGAAGGGCAGGGCCCTGAACACTCTTCCGCGCGCTTAGAGCGGTATTTGCAATTATGTGCCGAGCAAAATATGCAGGTCGTGGTGCCCTCGAGCCCCGCTCAGGTTTATCATATGCTACGCCGTCAAGTTGTTCGCCCGATGCGTCGACCATTGGTGGTTATGTCACCTAAATCCTTGCTACGCCATCCGCTTTGTGTATCCAGCCTAGACGATCTGACAGAGGGCGATTTCCAACCCGCTATCGGTGAAATGGATGATCTGGATCCAAGCAAGGTGAAACGGGTAGTTATGTGTGCCGGTAAGGTCTATTACGATTTGCTGAAAGCACGCCGTGAGCAAGAAATCGATGACGTAGCCATTGTTCGTATCGAGCAACTTTATCCGTTCCCACTTGAGGCGGTGAAAGAAGTGATTGCGCCTTACGGCAATGCAAAAGACTTTGTATGGTGTCAAGAAGAGCCACAAAACCAAGGGGCTTGGTACAGCAGCCAGCACAATTTCCGTGCAGCCTTACCGGATGGTGCCACACTCAGCTACGCTGGGCGTGCCGCCTCGGCATCGCCAGCGGTAGGTTATATGTCTGTACACCAGAAACAACAAAAAGCGTTAGTACAAGACGCTCTGACCCTAAAGTAAGAACTAGAACATTAAGGATAAATACGATATGACAATCGAAATTCTGGTTCCCGATTTACCCGAATCTGTGGCTGACGCAACGATTGCCACATGGCATAAACAGCCAGGTGACTCGGTAACCCGTGACGAAGTACTGGTTGATATTGAAACAGATAAGGTCGTGCTAGAAGTTCCCGCTCCTGCAGATGGGGTACTGGAATCTATCATTGAAGATGAAGGGTCAACCGTGCTGGGCAAACAAGCGATCGCCAAGCTGAAAGAAGGGGCAGTCGCGGGTGAACCAACCAAAGATGTGCCCGCTGAATCAGAGGCATCACCGGATAAGCGCCACACTGCGTCACTAGAAGAAGAGAGCAATGACTCACTGAGCCTGCCGTCCGTCGCTTATTGGCCGAACATGATCTTTCTTCGGATGCGGTGAAAGGCACGGGTGTAGGCGGACGCATTACCCGAGAAGATGTGGAAGCGCACCTGAAGAAGCAGCCCGCGCAAAGTAGTGAGCAGAAAGCGGCGACCCAAGATGTGCCGCCAGTGGCAGAGCGAGGCGAGAAGCGTGTGCCGATGACGCGTTTGCGTAAGCGCGTGGCAGAACGTCTGCTCGAAGCAAAAAACAGCACCGCGATGCTAACCACATTTAACGAAGTGAACATGAAGCCAATTATGGAACTGCGTAAGCAGTACCGTGATTCGTTTGAAAAGCGTCATGATATTCGCCTTGGTTTCATGTCTTTTTACGTCAAAGCGGTTGTTGAAGCCCTTAAACGTTACCCAGAAGTGAATGCGTCAATAGATGGTGATGAGATTGTGTATCACAACTATTTTGACGTCAGCATGGCGGTTTCTACTCCGCGTGGCTTGGTAACACCTGTACTGCGCGACTGCGACAAACTAGGTTTTGCCGATATCGAAAAAGGTATTCGTGACTTAGCCATAAAGGGGCGTGACGGCAAGTTGACCGTTGATGAACTCACCGGAGGTAACTTTACCCTGACCAATGGCGGTGTGTTCGGCTCATTAATGTCAACGCCGATCATTAACCCACCTCAAGCTGCCATTCTTGGCATGCATAAAATTCAAGATCGCCCAATGGCGGTAGATGGCAAGGTTGAAATCTTGCCGATGATGTACCTTGCGCTTTCCTATGATCACCGTCTTATTGACGGTCGTGAGTCGGTTGGTTTCTTGGTCACCATCAAAGAGCTCCTTGAAGACCCAACACGTCTGCTCCTAGACGTTTAATGGTGTTATCGACCTCTTTTTGAGGGAAATAAACCGTTTTGAAGGGGACGGAGGTCCCCTTCTTTGGAAAGCATAAAGATACAATAATGGACACTAACACGGATAGAACATCATGAATCTGCACGAATATCAGTCAAAGCAGCTGTTCGCTGAATATGGTCTACCAGTTTCAGAGGGCTATGCCTGCGATACACCACAAGAAGCTGCTGAAGCAGCCGATAAAATTGGCGGCAACAAATGGGTTGTGAAATGTCAAGTTCACGCCGGTGGCCGCGGAAAAGCGGGCGGGGTGAAACTCGCGAACTCAAAAGAAGAAATCCGCGAATTTGCACAGAAATGGCTGGGTAAAAACCTAGTGACATTTCAAACGGACGAGAATGGCCAACCAGTCAGCAAAATTTTGGTTGAGTCTTGCACCGATATCGCTAAAGAGCTTTACCTGGGCGCCGTGGTCGACCGTGGCTCGCGTCGCGTTGTTTTCATGGCATCCACCGAAGGCGGTGTTGAAATAGAAAAAGTCGCCGAAGAAACGCCAGAGCTGATTCACAAAGCATCGATTGATCCTTTGGTTGGCCCACAACCTTACCAGGGTCGCCAACTGGCATTTAAACTTGGCTTAAAAGGTGAGCAAATCAAGCAGTTCACTAAGATCTTTGTCGGGATTGGTCAACTGTTCTTGGATAAAGATGTTGCCTTGGTTGAGGTAAACCCGCTGGTGATTACTGAACAAGGCGATTTGCATTGCTTGGATGCAAAGCTAGCGATTGACAGTAATGCGGTATATCGTCAGCCGAAGGTGCGTGCGATGCACGACCCGAGTCAAGACGATGAGCGCGAAGCGCATGCGGCACAGTGGGAGCTGAACTATGTTGCGCTAGACGGCAACATTGGTTGTATGGTGAATGGTGCTGGCTTGGCAATGGGGACCATGGACATTGTTAACTTGCACGGTGGCAGCCCTGCCAACTTCCTCGATGTGGGAGGCGGTGCGACAAAAGAGCGTGTGACAGAAGCCTTTAAAATCATTCTGTCTGATAGCAACGTAAAGGCGGTATTGGTGAACATCTTTGGCGGCATTGTGCGCTGTGATCTGATTGCAGATGGCATTATTGGTGCGGTTGAAGAAGTCGGCGTTAAAGTGCCTGTTGTGGTTCGCCTTGAGGGGAATAACGCAGACTTAGGCGCCAAAAAACTGGCCGATAGTGGTTTGAACATCATTGCGGCAACATCGCTAACCGAAGCCGCACAGAAAGTCGTTGCTGCCGCGGAGGGTAAATAACAATGTCAGTGCTGATCAATAAAGAAACCAAAGTTATCTGCCAAGGATTTACGGGCGGTCAAGGAACCTTCCATTCCGAGCAGGCGATTGAATATGGAACCCAAATGGTCGGTGGCGTATCACCGGGCAAAGGCGGCACGACTCACCTCGGCCTTCCGGTCTTTAATACCGTGGCAGACGCGGTTGAAGCGACCGGCGCCACTGCCTCGGTCATTTATGTGCCAGCGCCTTTTTGTAAAGATGCCATTTTAGAAGCGATTGACGCCGGGATTGAGCTGATCGTCTGTATTACCGAAGGTATTCCAACGCTGGATATGCTGGAAGTGAAAGTGAAACTGGATCAAGCAGGGGTGCGAATGATCGGCCCTAACTGCCCCGGTGTGATTACCCCCGATGAGTCTAAGATTGGCATTATGCCAGGACATATCCATCAGTCGGGTAAGGTAGGCATTGTTTCACGCTCAGGCACCTTGACTTATGAAGCGGTAAAACAAACAACCGATGAAGGCTTTGGCCAATCAACGTGCGTTGGAATTGGTGGTGATCCGATTCCAGGCTCAAACTTTATCGACATCCTTGCGATGTTCGAAAAGGATCCTGCCACCGAAGCAATTGTAATGATTGGTGAAATCGGTGGTACCGCCGAAGAAGAAGCCGCCGCGTACATTAAAGCGAATGTTACCAAGCCGGTTGTGGCTTATATTGCTGGTGTGACTGCGCCTCCAGGCAAACGTATGGGCCATGCGGGTGCAATCATTTCTGGTGGTAAAGGTACCGCAGACGATAAATTTGCGGCCTTGGAAGCGGCAGGCGTGACAACAGTGAAAAGCTTGGCCGATATTGGCAAAGCACTACGTGAAAAAACCAAACTGGTAATGTAATTTTCCAGTCACGCAAAGCCAAAAGCCGCTCATGTGAGCGGCTTTTGTCGTTACAGGGAAGACGTTAAGGCGTTAGCAAAGGCCTGCGCGTTTTCACAGCATAAACGTGTTTAACGTTTAGACTCGTTCAGGCTATGATCGTATTCAGGCTATGATCGTATTCAGAGTATGATCGCATTCAGGCCATGGTCGCAGATACTCAGGTAACGGCGCGAGAGGGGACCAGCTGCGTGAGCATAAATACACTGGCTGCAGCAACCACTACTGACGGCCCTGCGGGCGTATCATAAAACCAGGATCCAGCCATACCCAGCATCACGGCGAACATACCAATCAGGCTAGCAAAAGCAGCCATTTGTTCTGGCGTAGACGCCAGTCGGCGGGCTGTTGCAGCGGGAATGATCAGCATGGATGTAATAATCAGCGCGCCAACAAACTTCATCGCCAATGCGATCACTAAACCAATCAATAGCATCAATAAAAGCCGCAGTTTTTCGACCGCTATCCCTTCGACTTTAGCCAGCTCTTCACTGACGGTCATCGATAGAAGTTGTTCCCAATAATATCCCAGTACAGCAAGCGTAAAGCAGGCGCCGACCGCGAGCCAGGTAAGGTCAGAAAACGAAACCGCCAGCAGATCGCCAAACAAATAGGCCATCAAATCAACCCGCATGTTGTCTAAAAAGCTGACCGCCACTAAGCCCAAAGACAGAGCGCTGTGTGCCAATATCCCGAGTAATGTATCGGTAGAAACCAGATGTTGGCGTTGCAGACCAACCAACAAGATCGCGAGAAGCAAACACGTCACCACCAGCGCGAGATTTAAGTCAATTTGGAGCAAAAACCCAAGCGCGAGTCCAAGTAATGAAGCGTGTGCTAAGGTATCGCCGAAATAGGCCATCCGACGCCAGACCACAAAAGAGCCTAATGGCCCAGCAATGGCAGCGATAAGTAGGCCACCCATAATAGGGGCAAGAAGGAACTCAATCATGGTGGTGCTCTTGGTGATCACAGCTTACAGGCTGGCCTGCAAGATCATGTTGGTGATGATGGTGATGATGATATAACGCCAGTTGTTCACTGGTTTGACGACCAAACATCGCGACATAGGATGGATGCTGAGATATGGCGTCGGGTGCGCCAGAGCAGCACACATGGTGTTGAAGGCAAATGACGTCATCGGTCTTGGCCATGACTAAATGCAAATCGTGTGACACCATTAATACCGCGCATTTTAGTGTATCGCGCAGGTGCGCGATGAGGCTATACATTTCTAATTGGCCGCTGACATCGACCCCTTGCACCGGTTCATCTAACACCAGCACATCCGGCTGTTTTAAGATCGCACGCGCCAAAAGAACACGTTGTGTTTCACCGCCCGAAAGCGTGTGCATATTGGCGTATTGCAATGATTCTGCGTTGACGGTTTGCAACGCGTGATCAATTTGAGAATTGGTATAGCGTGTTCCTAGGCGAATAAATCGGTCAACCGTCAAAGGCAGTGTCTGGTTAAGCTGAAGTTTTTGTGGCACATAGCCTATCTTCACCCCTTTAGCGACGTGAACCATACCCGCTGCGGGCTTCACTAAACCAATTAATGCTTTGACTAAGGTTGATTTCCCCGCGCCATTTGGACCAATGAGCGTGGTAATCTGTCCTCGTTTTAATTGCATAGAGACCTTGTCCAGCACATTTCGGCCGTTATAGGTCACCGTCACCGCGTCAAGCGAGACTAGCGAATTTGCCATAGTGAAAAAAAGCATTGTGAATTGGAATTGTTATAATATAACATTTCTGCCCGTCGAGAAAACAAAAGAATGAGAGGAATGATGACAGCTCGTATTATTGGTGGACTTTTTGCGCTATTGCTGGTGATGCCGGCTCACGCGATCACGGTGATGACAACCATTAAACCGCTTCAGCTTATTGCGGCAGGACTCATTGCCGATGATGATCGTTTAGACGTGCTGCTACCTCCTGGCGCATCACCGCATGGCTACGCCCTGAAACCTTCGGATATTCGCGCGTTGAATCAAGCCGATATTACCCTATGGGTCGGCCCGAACTCGAACTGTTTCTCGATAAGTTATTAGCCGATAAGCCTCGGTGCTGACGCTATCTCAGATCGAGGGGATGCCACTGCGTGATTTTGACGGCGCCCATGATCATCATGGCCATGATCACGGTGATCATAACATCGACCCTCATCTGTGGCTGGTCCAGACACCACACGGGTAGCCGCGCAAGCGATTACCGCGGCTTTAATTGAGGCGGCGCCGGATAAAGCGGCGATCTATCGGGCTAACCTTAACCGTTTTAATACCCAGCTAACCCAAACCGTCGCGGATATTGAAGATGAGTTATCCACGCATATGCAGTCAGGCTACTTTGTCTTTCATGATGCCTATGGCTACTTTGAAACAGCCTTTGGCCTCGAGAAAACCGGCCATTTTACCGTGGATCCAAGCCAAAAACCGGGCGCTAAGACGTTAGTAACCATTCGCCGAGGATTGCTTAATCATGATGCGACCTGTATCTTCACTGAGCCGCAGTTTAATCCTGCACTGATTGATGCTGTGACCCGACATAATGACGTCAATGTACTCGAACTCGATCCATTGGCGACATCAATTCAGGTAACGCCTGATGCTTATCAGGTGTTTTTAAAAGATATGGGAAATCGTTTCGCACGTTGTTTAAAGCATGAAACTACTCACTAACTGGTTAGCTGCTACGGCTCGGCTACCACGCCAGCACAAGCTAGCACTCGCATCATTATCTCTTTTAGTTGGCGCTGCCTTGATGTGGCAGCCCCATCCTTTTTCCTCTTCACGTGATCGCCAACCGATACCTATCCCGAACGATACGCAAAATATCACCTCCGTCGAGCACAGTGAGCCTATCGAACAGGGTCTGGATGCCGATGATCCTGCACTTCGCGTACCGGAAGATGCATTAGAAAAAGACATCACCTCGGAAGCACCGCGCACCCACCAACACACGGTGGCTGCCGGCGATACGTTGGGAGGTATTTTTTCCCAATACGGACTTCCGATCAGCCAGCTTTATCAAATGCTTGATGAAAATGATCGCGTGGGTGACATCCGTCGTGGTCAAAACATGGAGTGGCAGGTCGATGAACAAGGACGGTTATTAACGTTCACCCTGTACCAATCGCTCAAATACCGGGATCAGTATCGTTTTGAGCAGGGGAAGGTAGCGTATGCGCGTTTAGAAACCAAAGGGGATCGTGAAAAAGTCACCGTGATTGGTCGTGTCAACAGCAGTTTCTACCAACAAGCTCGCCAAGCGGGGCTAACCCCTAATCAAATTCAAAACCTGGTTTCGGCATTACAATGGCGGTTTGACTTTGGACGCCAATCGCGTCAAGGCGATCAGTTTGCGATTCAGGTGGATAAAGAGTTTATTGACAATAAACCGGTCTCATCTGGAGATATATCCGCCATGCTCTATCGAGCGGGAGATCGTGATATCTTCATTTATCGACATACAGATGGCCGTTTTTATGATGAGCAAGGGCAAAGCTTAGATCGTGCCCTGCGCCGCATCCCTACGGCGAAACGCTACCGGATTAGCTCATCGTTTGATCCTCACCGCAAGCATCCCATTACGGGGCGTATTTCTCCGCATAACGGGACCGACTTTGCTACCCCCGTTGGGACGTCGGTGCTAGCGGCAGGTGATGGCGTGGTGGTGAAAGCGCGCAAACACCCGTTAGCAGGAAACTATGTTGTCATCAAACATGGTCGTGAATACTCAACCCGTTATCTCCATTTACACCGGATTTTGGTGAAACCTGGCGACCACGTATCAATGGGACAACGGATTGCGCTCAGTGGCAACACGGGACGCTCGACCGGCCCACACCTGCATTTTGAGTTATTAAAGTACGGCCACCCTGTGAATGCCATGAAAGTGCCGTTGCCCGAAGCTCATCCCGTGCCGAGTCAGGAGAGAGGTGAGTTTCAGCGTCAAGCAAAACATGCGCAGCAAGCATTGGAGCAGCGTCTTAATGGGTAATAAATATTAAAAATGTGAGGACTCGCTCACATTTGGGGAGGCAGGGTTTTATTTCGTAGTGACTAGCAGGACACTACAAGGCTTAACCCTGCAGCCCTGTCTCGCATTTTATACATGAAACGCCAATGTCTTTGTTTTTTATGGTTGGCTCTTGTTCTCCTTTGTCTGCCTTTGCATGCGCACGAACCACTACAAACGTCATTTCAATCTTATCCGGGGCTCAGTGCGCTTGGTGATGTGCGTGATGTCGCGGTCCAACCCTCAGGCGGTATGTGGCTGCTTAATAATCAAGGCGATATTTATTTCTTCGATGGACAACAATCCCACCCTCTAGACGAAACGCTGACCTTACCTGACGAAAAAATAGTGACCATTGCCTATGCCCACCAAACGTTATGGCTTGCGGGCCAACGAGGTATTTACCGCTTTCGAGCGGGTGACAATACACTAATCCAATATAAGTTGTCAGACAGCGGCAAAGACACACGCGGCGAGAGTCAACCTCGATTAGCCGCGGTGAATAACACGCTGTGGTATATCCAAGATGGACAATTAAGCCGTTATCACGTTAAAGAGAATCAATTTCGTATTTGGCGAGCTGGTCAATGGCGTGCGGACCATACTTGGCTTACCGCTGAGCACCGATTAGTCGCGATCGGCAAAGGTTTGTATCAGCTTACCGATGACGGTATTCGCCAACTCACGCGCTTTACAAGCTCTGTGACTGCGATAACGGCAAAGGGAGATAGAGCTTGGGTCAGTACTGAACGAGGTGTCTACCTCTTAGCGTTATCAGACCGTGCGGTTCAAGCACAGCATCTACTTAATACCCAAGGGGGTTACCAGCGCCTAACGGTTGGCTCCGGTGGGCTTTGGGCGGCGCGTGCCGATGGCGTCTATTTTCTCTCTATTGGCGGGGAAGCAACGCCCGTGTGGCAGCCCGGCGCTCGGTTAATACCGGGAAAGTCAGTCACCTTTTTGTGGGGCGACTTTGAGGGCGGCGTCTGGTTTTCAACCGATAAGACAACCCGTTATCGCGCGCCTGGGCAACGCTGGATTTCGCATCAACATCAGGATGTGCCAACAGCGATGACACAAGGTTTTCTGGCCAGTAGTGATCCTCGGGGGCTGTATTCAGGCGGTTGGCGGAATTTAAGCGCTGACCTCACGCTCCCCGAGTCTCTCTCGTCACTCTCGGCTCAGCATTTATATGTCGACTCAAATGGCGTTATGTGGCTGGCGTTCAAGGATCGCCTCATTCGCTATTGGCCTGAATCTGAAAAGGTTATCGATTATGGCACCGACTGGCAATCTGATGCGGGCGATATATTAGGCTTTTATGATGATGGCAGAGGGAGTGTTTGGATTCGTCATCGCCAAGGGCTGACGCGTTATCGTCATGATCAGTTCCAGCCGATACCGCTCATGGATGCCTTACTACCCATCGTTGATCTCTATGCCGATGAGCAAGGGCGGGTATGGTTGGTGAATAACAAGGGGCTATATCAATACAACCCAAACTTATCTGATTCAACCTCGGTGGCGTACCTAGCATTGGAGAATGAAGCCTTTCGCTGTATCACTGGAAATCGAGATGGTATCTGGGCGTATAGTAATCAGGCTTTAATCCACATTGCACCACGAGGTTTTATCCGCACTTTCCGACTGCCTTCTGAGTCTGAGCAAGTGGCTTGTTTTGCGTCTCGCCCGCATCAGTTGACCATTCTGGACGCTGAAAATAAGTACGTGATTGAAACCGACCAACTCGCGTTTTCGCTGCGTAAACCGCCTCAGGTGGTGATCGGGGCTCTGTGGCAGCAACATAAGCGCTGGCGTGTTGGCCCACGCCAGCAGACCGCAATCACACTGCTCGAAAAAAGCCCGGTTAACGTGTCTTGGGGAAGCTGGCCGCCAGAGCGTCAGGTCTCTCGTATTCATTACCAATTGGTCCCTTACCGACAATCTGGCCAGTCTTTGGCTAAACCGCTGGCCGCTTGGCAGCAAACCGGAAGAGAAACCTTCTCGTTAGCGAATATGGTCGGAGGGCACTATCAGCTTCGGATTGCCATTCCGCGTGATGGCGCGTCGCATACTGAGCTGGATATGAGGGTCTCTATGCCGATATTGCCTCACCTGGTGAGCGGTGTCGTTTTGATGCTCTTTGTCAGTATTGTATTAGCCGCAGTTAGGTTAGCGTTCAAACAACGGCACCAGGTTGGGCAGCATACTGATTTTCCCTTGGATCATGCCGGTGCATATCCGGTTTTTCAGTCCACGTTGAAACCTATGTGGACTGAATACCAAGCGCTCGCTGTGCCGAGTGAAACTAAAAAACGAGAGGGTGCAACGGAGGCCTTGGCGGAATCCTCGGATGCTGGGTGACATGATCACGACAAAACCGTTAGTCCTTGAGTAACAAGCGCCTCTCTAAACTGACTCACAAGTGCTCTTTGCTGTGACGGTGAGCGCGGCGTCGCCTGGAGGTGCCCCCAGATTGGATTGGGCCATACTGCATCGTCGCGAAATCGCGCAACATGATGGAGATGAAGCTGCGGGACCAGATTACCAATTGCTGCAATATTGAGCTTATCGGGAGCAAAAAGAGATTCTAGACAGCTTGCGACCAGGGCGGACTCTTGCCAGAGTGTTTGTTGATCGCTTGGGCTGAGATGATGGATTTCTTCGATGCCACTTACCCGAGGGATAAGCAAAAGCCATGGACCAAAATCTGCGCCTGCAAGGCGTAATTGGCATAATGCAAAATCGCCGACATACGCGCTGTCAGCGGCTAAACGAGGGTGAAGAGAAAAAGACATAGCCACTCCGTATTGAAATGAATCTCGCCAGCTTATATCACAACCGACGAGTGGGTCACGGCAAATAAAAAGCCCACCGACAAGGTGGGCTTCACTATCAGGTTATATTGTCCGCTTAGCCATTACATGCGTTCAAGCGTATTGATGCCCAATAGCGCCAAACCTTGCTTGATGGTTTTCGCAGTGAGTGCGGCCATGCGCAAGCGGCTTTGGCGAGTGTGTCCTTCTGAGAGCAGGATTGGGCAAGCTTCATAAAAACTAGAGAACAAGCCTGCAAGCTCAAAGAGGTAACTACACATTAAGTGCGGCTGTCCTTCTCGGGCTACAGATTTCACGGCTTCTTCAAATTGCAGTAGCTTAGCAACCAATGCTTTTTCTTTTTCGTGCTCAATGATCATCTCACCGTCAAGCGCATCCCGATCGACGCCTGATTGTTGCAAAGACTGGAGGCAACGCGGGTATATGCGTATTGCATGTAAGGCGCGGTATTCCCCTCAAAGGCCAGCATATGATCCCAGTCGAAAATATAATCGGTAGTACGGTGCTTGGAGAGATCGGAGTATTTTACCGCTGCCATTGCAACCGTCGTCGCGATATTCGCTTGCTCGGTCGCATCCATATCAGGGTTCTTTTCAGCAATCAGTGCTTTGGCACGCGTTTCTGCTTCGTCCAATAGGTCAGCAAGACGCACTGTGCCGCCCGCACGTGTTTTAAACGGTTTGCCATCTTTACCCAGCATCATGCCGAATGCATGGTGCTCCAAGCTAACGGTTTCCGGAACATACTCGGCTTTACGAACAATGGTCCAGGCTTGCATTAGGTGTTGATGCTGGCGTGAATCAATGAAATACATCACGCGATCAGCGTTAAATTGTTCATAGCGATACTTGGCGCAAGCAATGTCGGTGGTGGTATAAAGAAAGCCGCCATCACGTTTTTGGATGATCACACCCATCGGCTCGCCATCTTTATTTTTATATTCGTCGAGAAAGACCACCTGAGCCCCATCGTCTTCGACCGCGATGCCTTTCGCTTTTAAGTCTTCAACAATACCCGGCAGCATATCGTTATAAAGGCTCTCGCCCATGACATCTTTTGGTGTCAGGGAAACGTTTAGACGGTCATAGTTCTGCTGGTTCTGCTCTAACGTGACTTTAACGAGCTTTTCCCACTTCTCTTTGCAATAGGCATCGCCACGCTGCAATCGCACCACGTAGTCACGTGCGGTGGCGGCAAAGGCTTCGTCTTCATCGTAGCGCGCTTTAGACTCACGATAGAAGTTTTCAATATCGCCCAGCTCCATAGAGATATCATCACCGCGTGACTCGTGCAGCTCGAGGTTAGCAATCAACATACCGAATTGCGTTCCCCAATCACCTAGGTGGTTGGCCCGTGTAACCTTGTGACCCAAAAACTCTAATGTACGCACCACCGCATCACCGATAATGGTGGAGCGTAAATGACCAACGTGCATTTCTTTAGCAACGTTAGGTGCCGAGTAATCGACGACAATATTTTGCTTATCTTGTTTCTCGATACCTAAGTGAGCGTCGGACAGGGCGATATCCGCCTGTTTAGCCAGCCACTGATCGTTTAAAAAGATATTGATAAAGCCTGGACCGGCAATCTCTGCGCGACTTGCCATATCACCGAGATCAAGCGCGTCCAATACCTTTTGGGCAAATTCACGCGGGTTCGTCCCGATCTTTTTGGCTGCACCCATCACACCATTGGCCTGATAATCACCAAATTGTGGTTTTGCAGATTGACGCACTGCTGCTGGTGTGCCCTCAGGCGCACCCGCCGCAACCATGGCGGCAGAAACTTTTTCGTTAAGAAGACTTTGAATATTCACTTGCTTACCTTTACTACTAGCCGGGCTGATTATGAATGACCCGTTATGTGGGTTTCCAGCTTATCAATACAAGAATCCGCCAACACTGCATTGCGCGAGAATGAAGCGTGCAAACACAGTGTTGGCGGGATGCTGTATTGTCGCGAACCATGACGTTCATCGACGCGGATGATCCCTAATGATACCCATAAAACAGCAGGCATTGGCAATAGTTATTCACCGCCTTCCTTGATATCTTTACGCGCCGGAATACAACGAGCACCTTTTAACCCTGAGAGGTCACTATGCATGATGCCATCAACTGGACATCGCTGATGCGAGATAAAGCCACATTTTCAGATAAAATCAACCAGTTGCTTACACAGGTTCTTATGATCTCAACAATGAGGTAGAGGCCAGCGCCGGTGCGCTGGCAATCGATGGCAGTTTGGTGAGAATAAGGAGGCTGAGCTATAAAATCACGGTTTTATTGCCGTGTACGAAGACGCGATCGTCGATAACGCGAGCGATCGCTTGGCTGAGCACGCTTTTTTCTACGTCCCGGCCAGCTTTTGCCATATCTTGTGCGCTAAAGCTATGATCAACATGAATCACATCTTGGCCAATAATAGGGCCCTCATCCAAATCGTTGGTCACGAAATGGGCGGTCGCACCAATGATTTTGACCCCGCGCTCGAAGGCTTGATGATAGGGGCGTGCACCAATAAAGGCAGGCAAAAAGCTATGGTGAATATTAATAATGCGATGCGGATATTGGGCGACAAAATCTGGCGTTAGCACCCGCATATATTTGGCGAGAATAATATAATCAGGCTGGTGGCCTTGAATGGCCTTAATCATCGCTTGCTCGTGCTCGTCGCGACTTAATCCTTCATGGCTAACAAAGTGAAACGGGATATCAAACCGCTCGGTTAAAGGCTGTAACTTATCGTAATTCCCTACCACAGCGGCAATCTCTATATCGAGCGATCCGTCATACGCTTTCATCAAAATATCGCCGAGACAATGCGACTCTTTGGTGACCATGATCACCACACGTTTGCGACGCGAACTGACTAATTGACGCTGACTACCGGGTGGTAATGCGTGGTCAAGATCCAATAGCAAGGTATGATCGTTGAAAATTCCCTCCAGCTCGGTGCGCATATAAAACTGCCCGGTAGCGTGATCAACGTATTCGCGGTTATGAATAATATTGAGTTGGTGTTTGTAGCAAATATTGGTAATGGTAGCGATTAAGCCTTGAGCGTCAGGGCAATCCGTGAGTAGTGTTTTTCGTTCCATGTTGATACTGTGCTGCTTATTATTAAACCCTCGGTTTTACCCTGTCTGGCGGGCTAGGTCAAAGTGATTTTCGCAGTGATCTTGGCTTTCGACCCTGAATGGTTTGATCCATTTTGGGGGTTTGGCATAATGCTCTCTTTCCCCTGTGTATTTATCCAATGATCCGTAAGGTTTTCTCAGAGACGGGCGCGCTGGCTAAAGCCATTAACGGCTTCGTGCCTCGCCAACCGCAAACAGATATGGCGATCGCTGTCGATACGGCCATTCGTGAACAAGGCCAGTTAGTGGTTGAAGCGGGCACAGGAACCGGGAAAACCTATGCCTATCTGGCCCCGGTGTTGTTAAGCGGTAAAAAAGCGATTATCAGTACCGGGTCGAAAAACCTGCAAGAGCAGCTCTACCATCGCGATTTACCCTTGATGAAGTCTGCGCTGGGCTATACCGGTACCACGGCGCTACTCAAAGGCCGGGTCAATTATCTTTGTCCTGAACGTTTAGAGCGGCAAATTAGCGAGTGTCACCGCCCAGATAGCGAACCGGGACAACTGAGTCAGTTGGTCAAAATTCGTGAGTGGTCATCGTATACTGAATCGGGCGATTTGAGTGAATGTGAGGCGCTTGCCGAAGACAGTCCGCTCATTCCTGTTGTGACCTCCACCAATGATAACTGTCTGGGGAAAGAATGCCCCAGCTATGAAGACTGTTATGTGGTTAAAGCCCGACGTCGTGCGATGGATGCCGATGTGGTGGTGGTTAATCATCATTTATTTTTGGCAGATGTCGCCATCAAAGAAACCGGCTTTGGTGAACTGATCCCAGATGCCGATGTGATGGTGTTTGATGAAGCGCATCAACTGCCCGATATTGCCAGCCAGTATTTTGGCCAGTCTTTGTCGAGTCGCCAACTCCAAGACGCGGCCAAAGACATTCATATCGCTTACCGGACCGAACTTCGTGATACCCGCCAACTGGAAAAAGTGGCCGATCGTCTCTCGCAAGCGGCGATGGATATGCGGTTAGTAATGGGGGAGCCTGGTTTCCGGGGCAATTGGCGCGAGCTTCAAGCGTCACCCGTGGTTGAAAAAGAACTGGTGCGACTGTCCGATGCCCTCGATTTAGTTCATGACGTTGTCAAGTTGTCGCTTGGGCGAAGCCAGTTATTGGATGCCGCATTTGACCGTATTACGCTGTTTAAAGCCCGATTAACGCGCCTTCGCGATACGTCGATAACCGGATATTCCTACTGGTATGAATGTACACGCCATCATTTTAGCTTGAATATTACGCCATTATCCGTAGCGGACCGTTTTCGTGAGCAAATGGCCGAACAAGGCGGTGCATGGATATTCACCTCGGCCACCTTGGCCGTAGAGGGAGATTTTGGCCACTTTAATCACCGATTAGGGATCGATGCCAAACAACAAATGACGCTGGAAAGCCCGTTTAATTATCCAGAACAAGCTCGATTGTGTGTGCCACGTCATGTCCCTGAGACCAATAGTTATCGCCGTGCGAATAAATTGGCCGCCATGCTCGGGCCGGTGATTGAACGTAACCAAGGCCGTTGCTTTTTTCTCTGCACGTCGCACCAAATGGTCCGTGAGCTCTCGGCGTTATTTCGCGAGCAGTTGTCATTACCGGTGTTGATGCAAGGCGAAATGCCTAAACAGCGCCTACTGGCAGAATACTTGTCTTTAGGTAACGCACTACTGGTGGCGACAGGGGCATTTTGGGAAGGCATTGATGTACGAGGCCAGGCCTTGAGTTGCGTTATCATTGATAAGTTGCCGTTTGCGTCGCCGGATGATCCTTTACTAAAAGCACGCATTGAAGACTGCAAATTGCAAGGTGGCGATCCCTTCGCTCAGGTACAAATTCCCGAAGCAGTGATCACGCTTAAACAAGGCGTGGGGCGATTGATTCGTGATCAACAAGACTATGGCGCATTGATTATCTGTGATAACCGCTTAGTCACCCGTGCCTATGGCGCGACCTTTTTACGCAGTTTACCTGCTATCCCACGGACACGGGAGCTTAACCATATTGACGATTTTTTGTCGCCCTCAGAGGCGGACAATAAAACCGTTCACTCGCATTTATCACACCAACCTATAGAGGGTTAAATGACGCTAAAAATACTTGCCGTCGATACGGCGACGGAGAATTGTTCAGTGGCACTTAGTTGTGGCGATCATGTCATTTCACGCAGTGAAATCGCCCCACGCGAACACACGAATAAGATCCTGCCGATGGTTGATGAAGTCCTGGCAGAAGCCGGCGTCGCACTCAGCCAGGTGGATGCGTTGGCGTTCGGCCGCGGGCCGGGCAGTTTTACCGGTGTACGCATTGGTATTGGTATTGCCCAAGGACTCGCTTTTGGCGCGGATTTGCCCATGATTGGCGTGTCGACGCTAGAGGCGATGGCGGCACAAAGCTACCGACTGAGCGGCGCAACCCATGTCCTCACTGCGATTGACGCGCGGATGGGCGAGTTATATGTCGGTCAGTACCAACGCACACAAACAGGTCGTTGGCAGTGTTTAGGTGAGGAAATGGTCGTCGCACCCGATGCGCTTTCACCTCACTCGAACCAAGGTGTTTGGACATTGGCAGGAACCGGCTGGCCTGCCTATCCTGATCTAGAGATCCAGTTGGGATTGCAAAGCGTCAGGTCAGATGTGTTGTACCCGCAAGCGCAAGATATGATCGCGATTGCACAACACGCGTACCAGTCAGGAGAAGCGGTGGCCGCCGAGCTAGCCACCCCTACCTATTTGCGAGATAAAGTCACGTGGAAGAAATTACCCGGGCGAGAGTAGGCCGGTAGTCGGTCGGTGAGCATAGGAAGCGAATATGGTATCGATTAACGGTGTACCGTCCCCACAGACGACCCGATCGAATCAATCCCAGCGTGCGGCAAACAAACAGAAAGCCACACGCAAGCAAACGCCGAAGACGACGCAAGTTGCCAACGCGGTTCGCCAGCGCGTTGACCCAGTGTCGGTTGCGCAAGCTGAGCAAGCGCAGCAACAGGTGCAATATGATTTACCTGATGGTCGAGGTCGGCAGGCAATGGAATCTTACTTCGCCGTGTTAAACCAAACACGGCGAGAGGAACTGTTGAGCTTGGTTGGGGTCGATATATACGTTTAATGGCGCACAAAAGGAGCGTGTTGTATGAAACCTTATTGGCTAGTCGTTCTTGGTGCCTTGGTTTTAACCGGCTGCTCAACGTTGCCGGAGACACTCAAAGGACGCATGGATCAGCCCGTGACTGAATATCCAGTTGTGGCGAAAATGACTGAGGCGCAACGAGGCGAAGAAGTGCGCTTAGGCGGGATGATTGTCGGTGTCAACAACCGGGAGTCTGACTCGGTTGTAGAAATCGTAGCTTTACCAATCTCAGATGCGGGACGTCCCGATATTAAGGCCTCATCCTCGGGCGTTTTAAAGCCGTTTTTGATGGGTTTGTGGAGCCTGCTGATTATGCCAAAGGGCGGCCGATTACCATTCTCGGCGACTTTGACTCACGCCAGCAAGGTATGGTCGATGCGTACGCCTATGATTACCCAGTGCTTAAGGTGAAAGGACATCAATTATGGAATATTGAGCAACAAGTGATTGATGATGACAGGCCGTATTGTTACGGGTCGTATTGTTCTCGACTTCGTATCGGTGTCGGTACCGGGCATGTGCAAAGCGTGATTACCCTTCCTTAACCCATAACGGGTCGCCATGCTATCCACACCGTTAAGTGCAAAGCTTGATGCTTTATTGGCCCAGCCCCCTGAGCAAGTGGGCCTTTGCTCGGGGTTGGTCGCCACATCTATCCCGCTTGCAGACATTCAGGTAGCGGCGGCTGTGCGTACGCCCAGCCATGGCGCACCGACATTAGTGTTCATGCACGGTTGGCAAGATAATCTCGCGAGTTTTCATTCGCTGCTTCCTTTATTGCCGCAAGATTTTGGGCTCATTCTGTTTGATTGGCCAGGGCATGGTTTATCGGAACACAAACCCGGTGATTATTATTATCCGTTTTTTGACTATCTTGATGATCTGCACCAAGTGCTGAACCACTCATCGCTCTCGCTGCTCGGTCACACAGGGCCGGTGGTGCTGGTGGGTCATTCACTGGGTGGGGTGGTCGCTAGCTGTTATGCGGCCAGTTTCCCCGATAGTATTGATGCCATGGTGACCATTGAAGCTCTCGGCCCGATCGCGGAACCTGAGCAGACAGTCACTGAACGTTTTGCAAGCAGCTTGAATCAACGGGCCATTTTACGAACAAAGGCCCCCCGTTACTTTGATTCGGCGCTTAAGGCGCTACGGTTACGCGCCTCGATAAATAAAGTGTCGTTTGAGTCACTTCTGCCTTTGGTGGCTCGAGGACTTTCGGTATGTACACAAGGCGTACGCTGGCGTCATGACCGCAAATTAGGCGCAGAAGCGCTTTATCGGATGTCGCCAGCTCACAGTGAGTCGATTATTCGAGCGATCAATTGCCCAGTACTGGCGATTCGAGCGACAGATGGGTATCCTGCATTTCGCTCAACAGATGCGGCCATCCGGGCAACGTGGTTTCAACAACTCACCCTCGCTGAGCTTCCCGGAACCCATCATTGCCACCTTCAACAACCGCAACAAACTGTGTCGTTGATAACGGATTTTGTGACCAAAATTCAAACGCGCACTTAAAATGCTCGTGTAAAAATAATGTTAACGTTATGGTAGGTAGGTTAAACACTTGTTTGAATTATACCTTGCGTCGATCGAAGTGGGCAAAATAGCCGACCAGCAGAAATATAGGAGAAAGCCAGTGGAAAAGGTATGGCTTAATCGTTACCCGTCGGATGTGCCGGCGGAAATAGATCCAGATGCTCATCGCTCCCTTGTTGAAATGTTTGAACATTCTGTTCAACAGTACGCCGACCAGACTGCCTTTATTAATATGGGGCAGGTGATGACGTTTCGTAAATTGGAAGAGCGTAGCCGCGCGTTTGCGGCCTATTTGCAAAATGAGCTGAAGCTGAAAAAAGGCGATCGCGTTGCGATCATGATGCCAAACCTGCTGCAATATCCGATTGCTTTATTCGGCATTCTACGTGCCGGTTGTGTTGCTGTTAACGTCAATCCGTTATATACCCCTCGTGAGTTAGAGCACCAGCTGACGGACGCGGGAGCAAAGGCCATTGTGATTGTCAGTAACTTTGCCCATACATTAGAAAAAGTGGTCGACAATACCCTAGTCAAGCATGTGATTTTGACCAGCTTAGGCGAGCAACTACCGCGCGCCAAAGGAACCTTGGTGAACTTTGTGGTCAAATACGTGAAGAAAATGGTACCCAAGTATCATTTACCTCATGCCACATCGATGCGCCAAACGCTGAGTCGTGGTCGCCGAATGCAATACGTTAAGCCTTTCTTGAAAGGCGATGATGTCGCTTTCCTCCAGTACACGGGTGGCACCACTGGATTGGCGAAAGGCGCTATCTTAACCCACCGCAATATGTTGGCGAATGTCTATCAAGCAAAAGGTACCTACCAGCCGGTGCTTAATGCGGGTGAAGAAGTGGTGGTAACTGCATTACCGCTTTATCACGTCTTTGCGTTGACCGTAAACTGCCTGTTGTTTATCGAGATGGGGGGCAGAACTTACTGATTTCTAACCCGCGTGATATTCCAGGCTTTGTGAAAGAGCTACAAAAATATCCATTTACCGCGATCACCGGCGTGAATACGTTATTCAATGCCTTACTCAACAACGAAGATTTCCATGAGCTCGATTTCTCAAACCTACGCTTGACCGTGGGAGGAGGCATGGCGGTACAGCGTGCAGTGGCTGAAAATTGGAAAAAACTGACGGGTAAGCACTTACTCGAAGGATATGGGTTAACCGAATGCTCACCTTTGGTTGCCGCGTATCCGTACGATTTGCGAGACTACAATGGCTCAATTGGTTTGCCCGTGCCCTCGACTGAGGTCCGTATTGTCGATGATGAAGGTAACGATGTCGCCGATAATCAACCGGTGAGCTTCTAGTACGTGGCCCACAGGTGATGCAAGGCTACTGGAATCGGCCTGAAGCCACACGGGAGAGCATTGATGAACATGGCTGGTTAGCGACCGGTGATGTGGTGCAGTTTGATGATGATGGTTTCTTGCACATTGTTGACCGCAAAAAAGACATGATTTTGGTATCAGGCTTCAATGTTTACCCAAATGAAGTGGAAGACGTGGTCGCCCTGCACGAAAAAGTGCTCGAGGTTGCAGCGATTGGCCAGCCTGATGAGAACTCAGGCGAGTTGGTGAAGATCTGTGTGGTGAAAAAAGATCCTTCGCTCACGCGAGATGATCTCGTTGCCCACTGTCGTAAGCATCTTACGGGCTATAAAGTACCGCGTGTGGTGGAATTTAGGGATGAATTACCTAAAACCAATGTTGGCAAGGTTTTGCGTCGTGAGTTAAGGGACGAGCCTGAAGCGCCTGCGCAAAAAGCGTCGGCTTGATGCGAACCGACCCAGAAAAGGGTAAACTAGCGATAACGAATCACGAAATGCCGGCATCGCCGGCATTTTCTTTATGGGCTTTTTTGTGAACTATCAACTGATCACCTCTTCTCAACAACTCGTGGCTATATGCACGCGTCTTCGTCAGCAAGCAACCGTGATGGTCGATACCGAGTTTGTCCGCACTCGCACTTTCTATGCTCAGCTGGGCTTAGTTCAGCTTTATGACGGGGAGTGCCTCGCGCTGGTCGATCCTATCGCGATTGACGATTTATCGCCTTTGTGGGCACTGATGGCCGACGTCAGCGTGACCAAGGTGCTACATGCGAGCAGTGAAGACTTAGAGGTGTTTCTACACCATGCGGGTGCGCTACCGACACCAATGATTGATACCCAAATCATGGCAGCATTTTTAGGCCATGGTGTATCGGAAGGGTTTGCAAGCTTAGTTGAGCGTTATGTCGGTGTGGCGCTGGACAAGGGTGAGTCACGCACTGACTGGTGTGCACGGCCACTGACCGACAAGCAAAAGCACTACGCCGCAGCAGATGTTTACTATTTGATGCCACTCTATCAGGCGTTGTCTGATGCCTTAGCGCAGACACCGTGGCAAGATGCTATCGTCGAGGAGTGCGCACTGCTTTGCCTGAAAAAACAGCAGCCAAAGGCGGATGATGCCGTCTATCGAGAGATTAAATATGCTTGGCAGTTGAATCCACAACAATTGGCAGTATTGCAAGCGTTGGCAAAATGGCGAGCCAAAGAGGCACGACGTCGTGACATGGCGCTTAATTTTATCGTCAAAGAACAGCACCTTTGGAAAATGGCGCGATACGATATACGCACAGTAGAACAAATGCAGGAACATGGGTTTGATCGCTTTGAAATTCGCTATCATGCACAAACACTGATAAAAATCGCAAAACAGGCTGACAAGATGACTGCGGATAAATACCCGCCAGCACTGACACGATTGGTCGATGAACCAGGCTATAAAGCGGTGATCAAAGCAATTAAAGAAAAAGTGCAAGAAGCGGCTGATAACGCTGGGTTAGCGCCAGAGTTTATTGGCTCCAAAAAACAGCTGAATCAGCTGATTACTTGGGTATGGCGAGACGATTGCCAAGAAGAGAAACGCCCCGAGTTAGCAAAAGGATGGCGTTACACGTTAATTGGCGATGCCTGTTAGCGGCTATTCCCAAAAAGCCAACCGCCTAAACCTAAAAAGCGGTGCTCGTGCACCGCTTTCGTGTTTTTGAGAAAAAGGGGCCGTATTAGTGGTCCTTTCCTTCCTCGGGGAGCGTAACATTTAGCTCTAAAACAGACAGATCATCATCCCCTTGCTCGAGGCTAACCGATACCTGGTCTGGCGCAATATCGACATATTTCCGGATGACATCTAAGATATCTTGCTTAAGCTGAGGCAGATAGGTTGGAGCAGGGCTATCGGCACTACGACGCTCGGCAACAATAATCTGTAAACGCTCTTTCGCGATGTTGGCGGACTTTTTCTTAGTGGGCCGGAAGAATTCTAGCAATGCCACATTAGCCTCCAAATAAGCGTTTTAAGAAACCTTTACGCTCTTCCTCAATAAAGCGGAAGGGGCGCTCTTCACCCAGCAAACGAGCGATGGCATCTTCGTAGGCCTGGCCTGCGTCAGACTCTTGGTCAAGCACAACAGGCTCACCTTTGTTCGAGGCGTGTAATACCGACTGGCTTTCCGGGATCACGCCCAGCAGAGGAATGCGTAGAATATCTTCAACGTCTTCGACACTTAGCATTTCGCCATTGGTCACACGTGCAGGATTATAACGAGTGACTAATAAATGGTGTTTAACCGGCTCCTCACCGTTTTCGGCGCGGCGTGATTTAGAGTCAAGAATACCAAGAATACGGTCAGAATCGCGTACAGATGACACTTCAGGATTGGTAGTGACAATCGCTTCATCAGCAAAATACAGCGCCATTAATGCGCCGGCCTCGATGCCCGCCGGGGAGTCGCAAATAATGTATTCAAAACCAAGCTCGTCCATGTCTTTTAAAACACGCTCAACCCCTTCTTTGGTCAGCGCATCTTTATCGCGTGTCTGAGAAGCGGGTAGAATAAACAAGTTTTCTACCCGTTTATCTTTAATCAATGCTTGATGGAGATTCGCTTCACCATTAATGACATTAACAAAATCGTAGACAACACGGCGTTCACACCCCATCACCAAGTCCAGGTTACGTAAACCGATATCAAAATCGACGACGGCTGTTTTTTTGCCTGTTAATGCTAATCCGGTCGCTAATGCTGCACTTGAGGTGGTTTTTCCCACGCCACCTTTGCCGGAAGTAATTACAATAATTCGTGCCATTCCTCGTCCTTATTCTCTTATAGCGTGAGGGGGTCAATCTGTAAGCTTTCTTGATTAAGCGACACCATGGCTGGCCGCTCAACATGTTCTTGTGGAATCTTATCATTCAGCCAATAGCTACCTGCCACTGACAATAATTCTGACTGAAGGTTCTGACAATAAATGCGTGCTTGTTTTTGTCCGCATGCGCCGGCAATTGCACGGCCTCGTAGCACCCCATAAATATGAATACTGCCATCGGCAATCACTTCTGCCCCGGCGCTAACATGATTCAAGATGACCAAATCTGCGTTTTTAGCATAAATTTGCTGGCCGGAACGAACAGGCGCGGTGACCACTTTTGCTGGCGTTTGTATCGGATCTGCGATCCGTGACTGCTTACTTGATTTAAGCACGGCCAGTCCCGAATCTAGCGCAAGTTGGCGTGTATGGTTGTGCGTGACCCCAGTCAGTCCGATAAGAATCATTCCCGTTGCCTGTAAACAGCGCTTTAACGCACTGATGTCAGGACATTGAGAAAGGCGTTGAACATCAGCACAACGGGGCGACCTTCAAAAAAAACAGGTGCTTGAGTGACCTTCTCGGCCAGCACATCAGCCGCCGCGGCGAAGTTATCGTCAACAAGATGGAGGACGGATAGGGTGAAAGTAGAGCCTTTCAACTCCGGTTGTTTAAGCATGTGATTCGATCCCGGTTCTGTCGTTAAACACGAGTCAGACGCGCATTATCAGACGTTGAATAGCATGGTATATTCACAGCACGGATGCGGCAAGCAAGGTTTGCTTTTCGAGTCAGATTTCTCGTTTTAATGATGTTTTTTAGCTTTATAGTGAGAAACCACCGCAAATACGTGTTTTGATACACTTTGCGGTAAAGTTTAACAAACCTTTGCCCGAGGATGACAATTTATCGCCTGTTTTATGGCATGCTCGTGAGGACTTTTGAGATGTATTGCGCAATTTATCGAAGCAAAAAGAAAGAAGGCACCTATCTTTATCTTGCAGAGAAAGATAAATTTGATGATGTGCCAGAGGCGCTGATGAACAGCTTTGGGCAACCAGAGTTCGCAATGATGATTGACTTGGACAAGCGTGAAAAGCTTGCGGTGGTCAATATCACCAAGGTAAAGCAAAGCCTGCAAGAGGAGGGGTTTTTTGTACAGCTGCCCCCACCTCCGGACGTAGCGCTGCAGGCTATTCGTAATAGAAACGAAAAACTGTAAAAGGAAGACTATGCGCAAAGGTATGATTTCAGCCTGTATGGCGGCTGCATTAATCGTTAGCCCAGTGATGGCCAAGCCAGGATTTGAACAATATGTGGCCTCATTAAAAGATGAAGCTCGTGAGGCAGGGATTAGCGATGCATTGCTCGAGCGAGCGTTTGACGGGATTGAATATCATGAACGTGCGGTAAGCTCAGATCGAAATCAACCCGAGCGGCGCCTTACTTTAGACGAGTATATTCCCCGTGCGGTACCAGACTGGAAAGTGGCGCAAGCGAAAAAGCTCTACAATCAGCATTATGACGCATTAAAAAAAGTGGGTGAACAATACCAGGTGCAACCACGTTTTATTGTTGCCCTGTGGGGCGTTGAAAGTAACTTTGGTAAGCTCCAAGGCAGTTATAATGTGATTGAGGCATTGTCGACATTGGCATTTGATGGCCGTCGAGAAGCTTTTTTCCGTAAAGAAACCATGGCAGCACTGACAATATTACAGCAAGGTCATATTGCCCCCGAAGACATGAAAGGATCATGGGCGGGAGCAATGGGGCAATCTCAGTTTATGCCCAGTTCGTTTATTAATTATGCTGTGGATGGCAACCAAGATGGTAAAAAGGATATTTGGCAAACGGAGGCCGATGTTTTTGCATCGGCAGCGAATTATCTGAAACAAGCTGGTTGGGATGATACCTACACATGGGGTCGGCAAGTTCAAGTTCCAGAACAGCTTGATCGGTCTCTACTCGGTACCGGAGCAGACAAGGGCTTATTGTTAAGTGACTGGCAGACGAAAGGCGTAAGACGCATGAACGGCCAAGCGTTACCCAAGGTCGACATCAAAGCATGGCTCATTCAGCCTGATGATGAAAAGGGGAGAGCGTATTTGGTCTACAATAATTATCAAAGCTTATTGAAGTGGAACCGCTCGCATTACTTTGCTCTGGCGGTTAGTCATTTAGCCGATAGAATTAAATTTGATTGATACCCTATAACAAAAAAAGAGGCCTTGGCCTCTTTTTTCTTTTTCCTTGGTAAAAAGTTTATGCTTCTTGACCAGGGATGAGGAAATCGTCGAGTGTTGCAGAACCACTTTCCGTCGCTTCGCGAATAACCTTAGGCATACGGCCTTGACCTGTCCATGTTTTATGTGAACCGTCATTATCAGTATATTGGTATTTAGCTGGACGTGCTGCGCGCTTTCCTGGTGTTTTCGCTTTAGTGCTGCCACCTAATAGCTTCATGAGCTCTTCTGGCTCAATGCCATCGGCCACTAACATTTCGCGGTATTTCTCTAGCTTTTCTAAACGCTCTTGTTCTTTTGCTTCTTCTTCGCGATCAATTTCTTTACGCTCTTCAACCACAGTATGTAGTTTCTCTAACGCTTCGTTTAGTTGCTCGGTTGACATCTCTTTGGCAAGAGCGCGTAAGCTACGCAGGTTGAGTAACGCTTTCATTGCATCAGACATTATTTGTTCCTGTTTAATTTATTTGTTAATAGAAGGATGATAGCACTATAAATGAAATATACAATATTACATATATTAATACGCCACATTGTTCATTATTTGCAAGTTATTCGCAATCCTAGCGTATAGTTTTAGTGGCGTTTTGATTCTTGTGTCTAAAAAAATAGAATGCGCGTCGTTTATCATTGGCATGGAAAAGGAATAGAACGCCTGCCAACGAGCCGATGATTTTTCAAACATAAACAGTTGCGATAGTGAGCACGATGTGTAGAATGCACTTCGCTTAACGTAGAGGTGCGTTGTTTATGAGTCGTGCGTAAGAGGGTGATACCGATGAGGGCGCATAAAAGGAAACAATGCCGAAGCCAATCAGGTCATCACACCGATTGAGCTGGGGCTGTTACCGAATAGGAGCAGCACTGCCATAGTACTTAGAAACACACTATGGAGCGCTACTGTATGTAGGAGGCAAGTTGTTTGCCGTGTAATACCACGCCTTACCGTCTTCGTTTCTGCAGTAGATCTCCAACCACCTGGTTGATATTGAGATCATGAACTTAACAGACTTTTCTTCATCCGCTTTATCACTGCTTCCTCCGTTGCTGGCCTTGGGTCTCGCGATTGCAACTCGACGTGTCTTATTGTCGTTGGGTATGGGGATAATCCTTGGCACCGTATTACTGACGGATTTTTCACTTGTGCCCGCTAGTCAGTATTTACTGGACGTGATCACTGGCTTATTTATCGCTGATGGCGGTTTAAACAGCTGGAACTTGAGTATCCTCGCCTTTTTAATATTATTGGGCATGATTACCGCGTTATTATCCTTATGCGGGGGGACGCGCGCGTTTGCGAATTGGGCACAAAGCCGGATTAAGAGTAAACGTGGTGCGAAGTTACTGGCTGCTTTTCTTGGGGTATTCATCTTTGTTGATGATTACTTTAATAGCTTAGCGGTAGGGGCCGTTTCTCGCCCAGTCACGGATCGTTTTCATGTTTCACGGGCAAAACTTGCTATATTCTCGACTCGACAGCGGCGCCTATGTGTGTGATTACACCGGCCTCCAGCTGGGGAGCCTATATCATTACCGTTATTGGCTCTATCTTGGTTGCGCATGGTGTTACCGATTACACCGCACTGGGTGCGTTTGTCATCATGATTCCGATGAACTTTTATGCCATTTTTGCGCTGCTGTTAGTGTTTGCCGTGGTCTGGTTTCAGCTTGATATTGGCCCCATGCGCCAATTTGAATACCAAGCAAAAAAAGGCAGCCGATTAGGTGATGAAAGCGAACATTGTGCTGATATTTGCGATGATTTAGGCATCGAAGAAAGTGAAAATGGCAGTGTAGCGGATCTGGTGGCTCCGATAGTCGTGCTAGTGATCGCCACGATTAGCGCCATGCTTTACACCGGTGCGCAATCTTTAGCAGCTGATCATCATGCATTCTCTATCCTGGGAGCGTTTGAGAATACCGACGTCGGCATGTCATTACTGTGGGGCGGACTGGCCGGCCTGTTTGTTGCGCTAGTGATGACGGTTAAACAAGGCATTGCTAAGCCCGATATTGCGAAGACGTTATGGGTCGGCGCTAAATCAATGTTTGGTGCGATTCTTATATTGCTATTTGCTTGGTCGATTGGCCATATCATTGGTGATTTACAAACGGGTAAATATTTATCCTCGTTAGTACAAGGTAACCTACCTGCTCAATTGTTACCTGTGGTTTTATTTTTATTGGCGGCAGTGATGGCATTCGCCACGGGCACGTCGTGGGGCACATTTGGTATTATGCTCCCGATTGCGGGGGATCTTGCGGCAGCGACGGATATTGCGCTGATGTTGCCGATGCTGTCTGCGGTATTAGCCGGTGCTGTATTTGGCGATCATTGTTCTCCTATCTCAGATACCACTATTTTATCCTCAACAGGGGCGCGCTGTGGGCATATTGACCACGTCGCCACGCAGCTACCTTATGCAATCGGGGGCGCAGTCGTTGCGACATTTGGCTTCTTAGTGCTTGGCTTTACCGCCTCTTTGTTATGGTCATTAGCCGCGTCGACGCTGGCGTTCATTCTTTTGTGCTCGGGGTTACTTTGGCTTAAAAAGCGGCCCTGTCAATTGAAAGGATAGTCCTTCAAGCCCCGCATAAACGGGGCTTTTCTTTTTCTGCGGGTTCGGTAGCATGCCGGTGTATTGAATGATGTTGGCCCTGAAGTAGGGCGTTACGTGTAGAGACAGTTATGGCCCAGTTATATTTTTACTATTCGGCAATGAATGCCGGTAAATCGACCACCTTGTTGCAATCTGCGTTCAATTATCAAGAGCGTGGGATGCAGCCTTTACTGTTCACCGCCGCGATCGATAATCGCTACGGGCAAGGTAAAATAAGTTCACGTATAGGCCTGGACGCGGATGCACATCTGTATGACAACCAAACGTCGTTGTTTGAGCATGTGGCGGCCATTTTATCTCAGGACAAAGTCGACTGTTTGTTAATTGACGAGAGCCAGTTTTTAACCAAGCAGCAAGTACTGGAACTGACCGATGTCGTGGATAAATTGCGGATCCCTGTCCTATGTTATGGTTTGCGTACCGATTTTCGTGGTGAATTGTTTGAAGGGTCACAGTACTTACTCGCGTGGGCTGACAAATTGGTGGAGCTTAAAACTGTGTGTCATTGTGGGCGTAAAGCCAGTCGTGTCATTCGGCAAGACGCTGAAGGCAACGCGATTGCAGATGGCGATCAGGTTGTGATTGGGGGCAATGAACGTTATGTGTCTGTTTGTCGTCGCCACTACAAGCAGATGCTCGGACTGCTCTGAGCAATGGAACCTGTGTGACACACTGAAAAGACAAAAAAGGCGAGCAACAGCTCGCCTTTTCTTCAATTTGGCCGATCGGGGTCAGTGCTATTTCACTGCCTCTTGATCGACTGGCACAATTTGGCTGGCATGGTAGCCTTTGGGTCCTTCCTCGACTTCGTAGCTGACGGTTTGCCCCGCTTTTAATGTCTTATATCCATCCATTTGAATCGTAGAGTAGTGAGCGAATACGTCTCCTTCCCCTTCTCCTGGACAAATAAAGCCAAATCCTTTTGCATTGTTAAACCATTTTACTGTACCAGTTTCCATGCGACACATCCTTCTTGCATCAAACTTTGCATACCTCGTGATAAACGCCTTGTCACCTTCTGGTTAGCCTTGAGCTTGGGATTCCCCCTGGCGCAGACTGACCGAAGCCAGCTTGGTCATTTACCTACCACACAATCCACTTTAGTAGATACTTTTAGGCAGTCAAGCGCTGGCTATAACATATAACAAGAATGTAATAATAAATCGAAAAAGTGTGAGGGAGTGACGATAATTCATTAAAGAACAGACATGTCATTTGCATGAATATCGGACTGTTATCGATGCTTTTTCGCTCGTGATAAGTGTTGTTTTTATGGTTTGTTTTATATAACACATTGTTTAATAATATTTTGTTTGAGAGTTTTGTTTTTTGTTGTGATTTGACGTTGTTTGCCGGCGCGGTATCGCGTTTACGAATGCGTGTTAGCGCCAAATGCGTAAACATGAAGGTTTATTGAATAATTGTAAGAAGAAAGAACACAGGATAAGCGAACATATGATCCTGCTTGCGTGGTGATAGCCCATCGGGTAGGTGTATGTCTGCCTTTTTTTTTGTGCACGCATACATGCATCCGGTTGGTAACACATTTTCATGGGCTTTGGCATAGTCAGTGAACGAATTTGCGTGTTTCACCCTATCTATATGTGCAACGATAAAGCACTACCATGATTAACAATTGCTCAGACAAACGATGTTCGCATTGAAAAGGTTGCTGGAATACAATCTGTAGCTTAACTTTAAAGACAGGTGGACGGGATTCGTGGATGGCAGTGCTGCCCCGCCACACAATGAGCCTTGATACCCTAACAATGCATTGAAGTGGTTATGAGTAATTGGAATCAATGGGGTTTGCCTGACGCAGAGCTTGAGGCGTCAGAAAAAACTAAGTTACAACCGCCATCGATGTACAAGGTGGTGCTCAACAATGATGACTACACTCCCATGGAGTTTGTTATCGAAGTGCTCCAGACGTTTTTTGCCATGGATGTGGACAAAGCGACACAAGTCATGCTGGCGGTGCACTATGAAGGAAAAGCGGTCTGCGGTGTGTTTACTGCCGAGGTCGCTGAAACGAAAGTGGCACAGGTAATGATGTATGCCAAAGAGCATGGCCATCCGCTACTGTGCACGATGGAGAAAGCGTAAGCTGCTTCATCACGCTTTAGCGCGGTTTTTGAGGGAGGTGCCTTTATGCTTAACAAAGAACTTGAAGCAAGTTTGAACGGCGCGTTTGCACGTGCGCGTGAAAAACGCCACGAATTTATGACGGTGGAGCACCTGCTTCTCGCGTTAATCGAAAATGCGGCGGCGCATGAAGCGCTGGTGGCATGCCGAGCTGATCTGGAGGCGCTACGCAAAGAACTCGACGCGTTTATTGAACAAACCACACCGCTGATCCCGGCGGATGATGAGTCGCGAGAAACACAACCCACGTTGAGCTTCCAGCGCGTCTTGCAACGGGCCGTGTTCCATGTTCAGTCATCGGGGCGCAGCGAAGTCAGTGGTGCGAACGTGCTTGTCGCTATCTTCAGTGAGCAAGAGTCGCATGCGGCTTATTTGTTGAAGAAAAATGATGTCAGCCGCTTAGACGTGGTGAACTATATCTCCCACGGCACCACCAAAGACGACAGTGAAGATCTTCCCAGTAGTGATATGGGGACAGAAGAAGCGGGCGCCGACCCAGGTGAAGATCGCTTAGAAAACTTTGCTACCAACCTAAACCAGTTGGCGCGCGTCGGTGGCATCGATCCCTTGATTGGTCGTGACAAAGAGCTTGAGCGAACCATTCAGGTGCTGTGCCGTCGTCGCAAGAACAATCCATTGCTGGTGGGGGAAGCCGGCGTGGGTAAAACAGCGATTGCCGAAGGGCTGGCGTGGCGCATTGTCGAAGGCCAAGTGCCCGATGTCATTAAAGACTGCGTCATCTATTCGCTAGATATTTGGCGTCGCGTCTTGGGCGGGATCCAAGTATCGCGGATTGATTTCGAAGAAACTAGCTTTAAATCAATTTTAAAGCAGCTTGAGAAAGAAGATCATGCCGTACTTTTCATTGATGAGATCCACACTATCATTGGCGCGGGTGCGGCAAGTGGCGGCCAAGTCGATGCTGCAAACTTGATCAAGCCGCTACTGAGCAGCGGTAAGTTACGTTGTATTGGTTCGACAACCTACCAAGAGTACGGCTCTATCTTTGAGAAAGAGCGTGCATTGGCGCGTCGCTTCCAAAAAATTGATGTGTTGGAGCCGTCTATCGACGATACCACCAAGATCTTGATGGGCTTGAAACCGAAATACGAAGCTCATCATGAAGTGCGGTATACCAACAAAGCGATTCGTGCGGCGGTTGAGTTGTCGGCAAAATATATCAATGAGCGTCACCTTCCTGATAAGGCGATTGACGTGATTGATGAAGCGGGCGCGCGATGCCGAATGGCACCTGCGAGTAAGCGTAAAAAAACCGTCAACGTGCCTGATGTTGAAACCATGATTGCAAAAATGGCACGGATCCCGGAGAAGTCGATATCTTCTTCCGATAAAGATGTGCTGCAGTCGCTAGACGACAAACTTAAGATGTTGGTGTTTGGGCAAGATACTGCGATCACGGCATTGTCAGAGGCGATTAAACTCAGTCGTGCCGGCTTGGGTGATGATAACAAACCCGTGGGGTCGTTCTTGTTTGCTGGGCCAACAGGTGTGGGCAAAACAGAGGTGACCGTGCAGCTTGCGCGTGCCATGGGCATTGAACTCCAACGTTTTGATATGTCCGAATACATGGAGCGTCACACCGTCAGCCGCTTGATTGGTGCACCACCAGGTTATGTTGGCTACGATCAAGGCGGCCTGCTGACGGATGCGGTGATTAAGCATCCTTACAGTGTGGTGCTGCTTGATGAGATCGAGAAAGCGCATCCTGACGTGTTTAACTTGTTACTCCAAGTCATGGATAATGGCACACTGACTGACAACAATGGCCGCAAAGCCGATTTCCGTAATGTTATCTTGGTGATGACAACCAACGCCGGGGTGGCGGAAACGGTACGTAAGTCCATCGGTTTGATTCAGCAGGATCACAGCCATGATGCAATGTCGGAAATTAAAAAGGTATTTTCACCTGAGTTCCGTAATCGTCTCGACAATATCATCTGGTTCAATCACTTGGATGAGCAGGTCATTTTGCAAGTGGTGGATAAATTTATTGTTGAGCTGCAAGCGCAACTGGATGCTAAAGGTGTCTCACTCGAAGTGACATCGGAAGCCAAACAGTGGTTGGCAGAAGAGGGCTACGATAAGGCGATGGGTGCGCGACCGATGGGGCGTGTGATTCAAGATAATCTGAAAAAACCATTAGCGAACGAACTGCTCTTTGGTTGTTTGGTCAATGGAGGAACGGTTCGAGTGGTATTGAAAAACAACCGCTTGGACTTCCAGTTCAGTGATCAAATGGAGCCAGCGTAACGGCAGTTGCTCACGTAAGTGTTCATTAAAGTAAGCGTTCACCAAAGCAAAACCCGGCCTGAGAGCCGGGTTTTTTTGACCGCGTTCGGAGGATTAACGCGAACGGAAAACGATGCGACCTTTCGACAAATCGTAAGGGGTCATTTCAACAGTGACTTTGTCGCCGGTCAGGATGCGGATGTAGTGCTTACGCATCTTGCCTGAAATGTGGGCAGTCACCACGTGACCGTTTTCTAGTTCTACGCGGAACATAGTGTTAGGCAGCGTATCCAATACGGTGCCTTGCATTTCAATTACGTCTTCTTTTGCCATTGAATCCTCTTAGGCTTATTCTGATAGCCAATTTTTTGACCGACAGATAATGCCTCTATTCTGAAAGTCTGTAAAGTTCGGGTGCGAATTTTACCCTGTTGGGGCGCACCTTGCTAGAAAAAATAGCGACTATTGTGGAATAACTGGCCAGGAAAAGGCCCGCCACTGCTGATTAATAAAGCGTTGGTGGGGATAATAGTCCGCTTTATAGCGCATCGCGGCGCAGGCATCGATTTGGTAGCCCAAATACAGCCAAGGTAACTGCATCGATTTTGCTAGCTGGAGTTGCGCTTGAATACTCACACGTCCTAATGAAAATCGGTGCTGGGGGTCAAAAAACGTATACAAGGCACTAAGGCCGTCATCCACCACATCGCTCACCGCCACGGCGATCAAGCGTGAACGCTGTTCTTCATTTTGGTACAGATGAATAAAGCGCGGGGTTAGCCAATCACTATGGATAAAATCTAAGAAGTCTTGCCGTTTGGCCGGGTACATGTTGCCCTCTGAGTGACGGGCGGTAATATAGCGGTCATACAACTCGAACCAGTGGTCATCTAACTGGTCACTGACGTGCATAGTGAGGCGCTTGAGCTGGCTGCGATGCCGCTTTTGACTTTTTGATGGGCGGTAATGGTCGACATCGACTCTCAACGCTTGGCAAGCCTGACAAGAAGGGCAATGAGGACGGTAGATGAGATGACCGCTTCGCCGAAAGCCTGCCGCTAACAGCGCGCCATAACGTTCGCGTTGATGGTATTCTGGAGACATCACCACCGCGAGTTGCTCAGTTTGATCAGTAAGATACTGGCAATCAGCGCCTGGTGTGACACCAACTTGGATTCCAACACTCATGTTATTCTCCAATCGGCAAGATGTTGCGGTGGGTAGCCATCAGCAATAGGGCGGTCACGATGTGCGTGAAGCGCGTCGATAAACGTATGACGTGACCAAGGTTGCGCACCTAATGACGCTAAATGCGGTGTCATCATTTGGCAATCAATATATTGCCCTCCTTGGTGAGCAAAATATTGGCTGAATTGCCACAGCGCGAATTTAGACCCATTCGTTGTGCTTGAAAACATGGACTCACCGCAGAAAATGGCCCCCACCGACACACCGTATAATCCGCCGACTAATGTATTGCCTTGCCATACTTCCACGCTGTGGGCATCACCTTGATGATGAAGCTGGCAATAGGCCGCTTGCATTTCGTGCGTGATCCAAGTTTGCTCCGGCCCTCGAATCTCGGCACAGATAGCAATAACGCGCTCAAAGGCCTGATTCAAGGTAACCGTCATTCCGGACTTTCTCGCTGCTTTTTGTAAGCTTCTGCTGGCGTGAAACTCGGTTGGCTGAATGATGGCCCGCTCACTGGGTGACCACCATAACAGCGGGTCATCTTCACCAAACCACGGGAAAATCCCATTGCGATACGCAGACATTAGCCGAGCAGGGCTAAGATCCCCCCCCGATGGCAAGCAAGCCATCGGGATGATCTAGCGCCTCGGTGACGGGAGGAAAACGAACGTCATCTTGCGCTAAAGGAGGCAAATAGAGGGTCATCGTGTGCTCTCTGATTTACAGCCGATGCATCAATTGTGCATAGCGTCCATTGGCATCGATCAATGACTGATGCGTCCCTTGTTCAACAATCTGACCGGCATCCATTAAGCAGACAGTGTCCATCTGCTCCAAGCCAACAAGACGATGGGTAATGATCACCACTGTTTTATCTTGGCAATGGGTTTTCAATAAAGACAGGATTTCGGCTTCAGTTTGCACATCTAAGCCTTCTGTCGGTTCATCTAAGAGCATAATCGGGGCCGAATGCAATAAACCACGCGCGATACCTAAACGACGGCGCTCACCGCCTGATAACTGGCGTCCACCATCGCCTAGCCAGGTGTCTAAGCCTTGCCCTTCTAATAGGCGCGCTAACCCGACCTGCGTCAATGCCTGAGATAATGCCGAGTCTGAGGCATTTGGACGGGCGAGAATGAGATTATCGCGGAGTGAGCCGTTAAAGAGATCAACCCGTTGCGTCACCACAGACATAGCATCACGTAACCTAGACTCATCCCACTCGCTCAACGGAACACCATCGAGTGTAATTTGCCCTGAGTCGGATCCCATGCACGCGTCAGCAAGCTCATAAGGGTCGACTTACCACAACCTGTACGACCTAATAGCGCGACGGTTTGCCCTGCTGTGATGTCCAGCGAGACCCTTGATACCGCCTCTTGTGCCGCTCCAGGGTATTGATAGCTCACCTTATTCAAGCCAATTGAACCTGTTACCGGTCCTTTGTGGCCATCGAGAGGGAAAGGAACACTGGGTGGGCGTTCTGTGATGGCGTTGAGCGTTTTGCGGCCGTGAGCGTTTTGCCTAAATACTGGAAAGCTGCCGTAATCGGCATCATCAGCTCAAAGCTTGCCATGGTCGTAAACGCTACCATGGCGATGAGGGGGCCTGGTGCACGATCGCCAACGCCATCGGCTGCCAGCCAAATCATCAAGACTAACGTGAGTCCGGTGGCTGCGATTAGCACGGCGTTAGCCCATCCTGTGATACGGGCCATATTCGCTTGCGCGTTGAGCATCGCTTGTTCGCTGTCGTCAATGCGCGCACGATATCGCTCACGAGCGCCAAATAAGGCTAATTCTGCATGGCCTTGCAGCCAATCTAGCAGGGCAACGCGGGTTGCGGCATTTTGTTCTAGTTGATCTCGGCCTGATCCTTGCCCAGACGATAGAAAACGATCGGTAGACTGACAAGCAGTACCAGCAAACTCAGACCCAAGGCAATACCAAGCGTCGGATCAAACCAGCCCAAGAATAAGCTCACGGCTAATACGCCCAGTACACCCACAATCATGGGGCTAATAAGGCGTAGATAAACATGATCCATGGCGTCGACATCCGCCACCATGCGGTTAAGCAAATCACCATCACGCATATTCAGACGATGGTCGGGGACTAACGGCGCCAATTTACGGAAAAACGACACGCGGAGATCAGCAAGCAACTTGAAAGTAGCGTTATGGCTGACCACACGTTCCGCCCAGCGACCAAAGGTGCGCCCAATAGAAAACCCACGCACGCCCGCGGCTGGCAACATATAGTTAAAGGTGGCGATGCCTGAGATACCGGCCACTGCCGCTGAGGCAATGAACCAGCCAGAGAGAGTGAGCAAGCCAATGGCGGCAAATAAAGTGGCAAACGCGAGGACAATGCCCAAACTTAAGCCAAACCAATGACGTTTATACAAGCGTAGATACGGCAGGAGTTCACGCATCAAGATTTCTCCTATCGGCTGAAGCCAGCATCTCTGCCAGCGGCCTGTGTGCGCTAATTGATGATACTGGCCTTGTTGAACCAGCTTACCGTCGGCCATCAACCAGACTTGATCACTGTTAGCCAGTGCATCTAGACGGTGAGAGACCTGGATGCAGGTTTTAGCTTGAGTGGCAGCATGTAAGCTTTCAATGACCAGCTTTTCACTGTGTGCATCCAGGCTCGCAGTCGGTTCATCTAGCACCCATAACGCACCGTCTTGCAACAAGGCGCGTGCGACAGCGACACGCTGCGCTTGGCCGACGGATAAGCCGCCATTACGATCACCGACGGCGTGCGCAAGGCCATTTTTTAACCGCATCACGAATTCATCCACATAGGCTTGTGTCATCACCTGGTTAATCGTTTCTGGACTCGCATCGGGGTTGGCGAGCGCGATATTATCGCGAATACTGCCATGGAACAGTTGTGATTTTGCCCTACCCAGCTAATGGCTTGTCGCCAATGCGAAAGTGCCAGCTCACTGCGTTCACAGCCATTAATGGTCAAGCTACCTCGGTAGGGAAGAAAGCCGAGTAACGCATTGAGTAAGCTAGATTTTCCGGCGCCACTCACGCCAACCAGTGCGATATGTTCACCGGGCTTAATATGAAAACTCATGGGACCGGCGAGTACCTGGCCATCTGGCTGAGCACTTCGAGATCCTCGGCAGTGATGGTGACCGTGGCCAAGTCGGGCGTTGCTTCTCCTTGCGTGCCTGTATCAGGCTCAGACGTTTAAAAATGTGACAATCGATTCAGCAGCCCCAATCGCTTGCGCTTTGGCATGATAAAAGGTACCGAGATCGCGAAGCGGTTGGTAAAACTCCGGTGCCAACACCAGCACAAACAAGCCGGTAAAGAGCGAAATAGGCGCTCCGTAATGACCAAAGTCAAGCTCACCGATAAAACTAAAACCAAAATACACCGCCACAACCGCAATCGAAATCGCCGTAAAAAACTCAAGCACCGCAGAAGATAGGAACGCGAGACGTAATACTTCCATCGTTCGTTGACGGAACGTATGTGACGCCAGGTGTAACTGATCGGCTTCGGCATCAACGCGATTAAATAGTTTTAGTGTGGGTAGCCACGTAAACGATCGTAAAAATAGCCGGATAAACGCTGCAGTGCTTTAAAATTCTTGCGGTTAGCATCGGCAGCTTTCATCCCGACCAGTGCCATAAACAGGGGAACCAGCGGTGCTGTGATTAAAAAGATCAGCCCAGATGCCCAATTGATTGGAAACACGACGACTAAAATCACTAAGGGGATCAAGACTGCGATCGCCATTTGGGGTAAGTAACGAGCGAAAAAGTCCTGTAACTCCTCAACCTGCTCAAGGATCAGGCTTGCCCAGCTCCCCGCGGGTCGCCCTTGAATACTCACAGGTCCAAGCGCATGAAGTCGGTTGAGTATTAACTGGCGGATGTGTTGCCGAATGACCTCACCACAGCGATAGCCAGTTTGTTCTTTGGCCCAACTACACCCAGCACGGGCTAAAACAACGCCGACCAATGTGAGAAAACTTGGCAGTAAGGCGTATTTATCGGTTTGCTCAATAATCAGTTGATGCAGCAGGTGGGCAAGAAGTGCTGCTTGGGCAATCAAAAGCACACCAGAGAGGAGTGCAATGCTAATCGTCGCAACTAACCAGGGTTTGGCTAACGTGCTCTGCGACTTGAGCCATTGGGTTAGCGCCCGCTGTTTAGATTTATCCATATCATCTTATTATTTTATCAAAGCCTGCCAACAGGCTGGGCAGGCCATCGAATGATAGCCTGCATGAGCGCGAGAAATTAATGATTCGCGAGTGCGTCGAGATAACGCTCGGCATCTAGAGCCGCCATACAGCCGGTCCCTGCAGAGGTAATCGCTTGACGGTATACGTGGTCCATGACATCACCAGCCGCAAATACGCCTTCGACGCTTGTCTGGGTTGCATTGCCACTTAGGCCTGATTCAACCTGGATATAGCCGTTTTCCATTTTCAGCTGGTCAGCAAAGATGTCTGTGTTAGGTTTATGGCCAATCGCAACAAAAACACCCATCACATCAAGGGTTTCAGTCTCATCGCTTTGTGTGTCTTTTAAGCGCGCTTGTGTCACGCCCATTTCATCGCCCAACACTTCATCCAATACCCGGTTAGTGTGCAGGACAATATTACCGTTCTTCACTTTGTCCATCATACGATCGACCAGAATTTTCTCAGCACGGAAGGTATCGCGACGATGGACAACATGCACTTCAGAGGCGATGTTAGAAAGGTATAACGCCTCTTCGACTGCTGTATTACCGCCACCAATTACCGCCACTTTTTGGTTGCGATAGAAAAAGCCATCACAGGTCGCACAGGCGGATACACCACGTCCCTTGAACGCGTCTTCAGACGGTAAGCCAAGGTATTGCGCAGATGCCCCCGTCGAAATAATCAAGGCATCGCAAGTGAACTCGCCGTTGTCGCCTTTTAGGCGGAAAGGGCGTGAGGATAAATCCACGTCATTGATGTGATCAAAAATAATCTCGGTATCGAATTTTTCTGCGTGGGCTTTCATGCGATCCATTAATGCGGGACCGGTTAGTCCTTCCGGATCGCCAGGCCAGTTTTCAACATCCGTGGTGGTGGTCAGCTGACCCCCTTGTTGCATGCCTGTTACCATAACAGGGTTTAAATTGGCACGAGCCGCGTAAACAGCCGCGGTGTAGCCCGCTGGGCCTGAACCAAGAATCAATAGGTTCGCATGCTTAATGTTACTCATTCACGTCTCCGAGCAGGAAAGAGGTTCGTTTTTTTGAATGGAGTGATTGTAGGTAAATTGGAAGGTTAAAGAAAGGGCACCGTGATGGTGCCCTCTATTTCTATCATTGATATTGCCGATTAATGGGCTGACTTCAGCGCATCCAGGGCATCAACGTATGGAAGATCAAAGCCTTCGGCCACTTCTTTGATGGTAACGTGGCCACTGATCACGTTAAGACCGTTACGCAAGTGCTCATCTTGAACTAAAGCATCGCGATATCCCTTGTTCGCCAGCTTCACAATGTAGGGCAGTGTTGCGTTATTTAAGGCAACCGTCGAGGTGCGCGCGACAGCGCCAGGCATGTTTGCCACACAGTAGTGGACAACATCATCAACGATGTAGGTTGGGTCAGCGTGGGTCGTTGCATGTGAGGTCGCGAAACAGCCACCTTGGTCGATAGCGACATCGACAACCGCAGCGCCTGGTTTCATTCGCTTGATATGGTCTTCGTTGACCAGTTTCGGTGCAGCAGCACCTGGGATAAGGACAGCACCGATAACCAAATCAGCGTTAAGTACGTGCTGGTCTAATGTTTCCTCGGTTGAGTAGACGACTTTGGCGCGGCCTTGGAATTCTTCGTCCAAGCGACGCAATGTATCGACATTTTTATCCAAAATAGTGACGTCAGCTCGGAGGCCAACCGCCATGCGCGCGGCGTTTGAGCCAACCACGCCACCGCCAAGTACGACGATTTTAGCGGGTTCGACACCAGGAACACCACTGAGCAGCATGCCCGAACCGCCGTGTGATTTTTCTAACGCTTGTGCACCTGCTTGAATAGACATACGGCCGGCGACTTCAGACATTGGCGCTAATAGTGGCAATCGACCTTTAGAATCTGTTACCGTTTCATAGGCAATGCAGATAGCTTTACTTTTAATTAAGTCTTCTGTTTGCGGAAAATCTGGTGCAAGATGCAAATAGGTGAACAAAATCTGTCCTTCGCGCAGCATGGCACGCTCGACAGCTTGCGGTTCTTTGACCTTGACGATCATGTCTGCTTTCGCAAATACGTCAGCGGCGGCAGGGAGAATGGATGCCCCAGCGGCTTTATAGTCATCGTCAGAGAAACCAATACCGTTACCTGCATTGGTTTCAACATAGACCGAGTGACCGTGAGAAATAAGCTCACGGACACTTGCTGGAACCATACCCACGCGGTACTCATGGTTCTTGATTTCTTTTGGAACGCCAATGATCATGCTGTCACCTCTTGTTTATTTAGTGTTATCGGCTGGCTTGTTATTGAAATTGCCAATTTTCGAGCTAGTATAAAGGCAATAAACCAGCATTTGATGCTAAAGATTGCTTAGATGTTATTTAATTTGGTATATCTTTTTGCAAGGAAGTAACAAGGTGGAATAAAAAATGGTAGATACCAAAAACAAGCCCTCCAAGGAATTGGACCGTATTGACCGCAACATCCTAAATGAGCTGCAAAAGGATGGGCGAGTCTCCAACGTTGAGTTATCAAAACGTGTCGGTCTCTCTCCAACCCCCTGCCTAGAACGTGTGCGACGTTTAGAGCGTCAGGGCTATATTCTTGGCTACACGGCACAGCTTAATCCCCAGTATTTAGATGCATCACTGCTCGTTTTTGTGGAAATCACACTCAATCGTGGCGCACCTGACGTGTTTGAGCAATTTAATAAAGCGGTGCAGACACTAGAAGACATCCAAGAATGTTCGTTAGTGTCCGGTGATTTTGATTACCTACTAAAGACACGAGTAGCTGACATGTCGGCTTATCGCAAGTTATTGGGTGAAACCTTGCTACGTTCGCCCGGCGTGAATGACACACGCACTTACGTGGTAATGGAAGAGGTAAAACAAAGTAATCATCTGGTGATCCACACGCGTTAAGTGTTGGCCATAGGGTGAAGCAAAACATAACTAAAGCCGGGCATTGCGCTCGGCTTATTTTTTGTACGCCATGATTTAAAGAATGTGATATCTCGGTAAAGATTGAACGTAAACACGCATCATGCCTGCCGTCACGGCATGAATGTGATAAAGTCAGGGCAATCAGAGCAAGCCTCCATTCAGGGTGAGGAATGCGATTAACGAATAATATTAAACAGGTAATGATGGAGTTTTCTTTACGTCGAGAGCCGAAAACGGCTCAGCCGAAAGCGCGTTTAGATGGCGGTCAACGTTTAAAAGAGTGTGGATTCATCTTGGTCCTCGCCGCTGCTGTGTTTACCATGGTGGCATTGTTATCTTTTAATCCGGCTGATCCTTCGTGGTCGCAAACCGCGTGGCATGGTGACGTTCATAATGCGGCTGGCGCGATGGGTGCATGGATAGCAGACAGCTTTTTCTTCTCGTTTGGGATCTTGGCGTATCCATTACCCCCTGCTGCTATTCTTGGCGGTTGGGTTTTTTTGCGGCGGCGTGGTGATAATGAACCCATTAATTACACCATTATTGGCGCACGTCTATTGGGGCTTCTGGTCCTTTTCCTGACCAGTTGTTCGTTGGCTGATCTCAATTTTGATGACTTTTGGCATTTTTCATCGGGTGGCGTGATGGGAGATGTCACCAATAGCCTTGCTTTGCCCTTGTTTAATGTCTTAGGGACCACCTTGGTCATGTTGTTTGGCTGGGCGGCCGGTTTCACCTTATTCACGGGAATTTCATGGCTCACGATCGTGGATCACCTCGGCGCGGTGACGCTAAATGGTATCACCTGGCTGGTTAATCGCGTGCGTGGCGATACCCCGACACAACTTGGTGCGCCTGGCTCATCGGCCCCCGAGCGCACAGACGTGACGCAATCGCGTGAGACTTGTGAACCGATGGAGCTGAGTGATTTACGTCGATTGACGCCGACATCGCCTGAGAAAGCGTCCATTTCTGAGAAAAAATCGGTCGCTGAAAAAACGACAGAGACGGAAAAGGAAACCGTTGATCACAGCGCGCACGAGAGTGAAAGGTCGATCACCTTTGGTGGACATGCCACCGCTGAGCAAGCCGGTTCGACGCAGTCCGAATCCGCGCTGTCAGAGAGTGCGGATGAACCGGCATTGGGACAATGGCAAACCGCTGTTGCTGATGATGAGCCTCTGCGTCGGTATTCAGCGCAGACACCGACTCAGAGCCGCCAGCCCAAACACCGACTCAGCATGATCGTGGGTCGGTCGCAGCTTACGTGTCGACAGATTCAGAGCATTCAGAGACAAAGCACTTAGAGACAAAGCACTCAGAGTACGCTGATACCACCTATGGCAATCAAGATGGACTCTCGGAGCTAGAGCGCGCGGAGCAGGCAAGCAAGTTGGCCGATGATGACGAGGATCCTTCCAAGAAACGATTCGCCAAGCACAAAAATCCCAACAGCAAGCGGCCGGGCTCGACCATCCTTTTTTAGTGAAAGATGAGCATTATCTAAACCGGCAGAACCTTTTCCAACCCTCGACTCTGTTGGTATCCTCGCGCSGCCATACCGCACGCGCAAACAAGSCCACGCGCGAAGAGCTAGAGCAAATTGCGCGCTTGGTTGAGGCGCGCTTGGAAGATTTTAAAGTGCAAGCACGCGTGGTGGGCGTGTATCCAGGGCCGGTGATCACGCGTTTTGAGCTTGATTTGGCGCCGGGTGTTAAGGTCTCACGAATTTCAGGTTTGTCTAAAGACTTAGCGCGTGCGCTATCAACCACCGCGGTGCGCGTGGTCGAGGTGATCCCAGGTAAACCTTATATTGGCCTTGAACTGCCGAACGAGCATCGCGAAACGGTGTTTATGTCAGAAGTGATTGGCAGTGAGCGATTTAAAAACAGCCAATCGCCGATCTCCGTAGTGTTAGGAAATGACATTGCCGGCGAAGCCATTATTACCGATCTTGGCAAAGCACCGCATATGCTGGTGGCAGGGACGACAGGGTCGGGTAAATCTGTGGGCGTGAACGTGATGCTGGTTAGTATGCTCTATAAGGCGTCTCCTGAAGATGTGCGCTTTATCATGATCGACCTAAAATGCTGGAGTTATCGGTCTATGAGGCATTCCGCATTTGTTGTCAGAAGTTGTCACCGATATGAAGGATGCGGGGAATGCGCTGCGTTGGTGCGTGGGTGAGATGGAACGACGTTACAAGCTGATGTCGGCCCTTGGCGTGCGCAACCTTAAAGGTTTTAACGAAAAGGTCAAAGCAGCAGAAGCCGCGAATAATCCGATCCCTGACCCACTATGGAAATCGGGCGATAGTATGGATGAATCGGCGCCTAAACTGGAAAAACTGCCCTATATCGTGGTGGTGGTAGATGAATTTTCCGATCTCATGATGGTGGTTGGTAAAAAAGTCGAAGAGTTGATCGCACGATTAGCACAAAAAGCACGGGCCGCGGTATTCACCTTGTGTTAGCCACCCAACGTCCTTCTGTTGATGTGATTACGGGGCTGATTAAAGCCAATATTCCAACGCGTATGGCGTTTACTGTCTCGACCAAAACAGACTCGCGCACCATCCTTGACCAAGGCGGCGCTGAGTCGTTGCTGGGAATGGGGGATATGCTCTTTATGCCGAATGGTTCCAACCATCCGATTCGCGTGCATGGTGCCTTTGTCAGTGATGAAGAAGTGCATCGGGTGGTTAATAATTGGAAAGCGCGAGGCAAGCCGCAATATATCGATGAAATCACCCAAGGCGATCAAGGTGCAGATAGCTTATTACCTGGTGAAGCGCCGACCGGCGGCGATGGCGAAGAGCTGGACCAGTTGTTTGATCAAGTGGTTGAATTTGTGACCGAAAGTCGTCGTGGTTCCGTGTCTGGTGTCCAGCGTCGATTTAAAATTGGTTATAACCGTGCGGCGCGTATTGTGGAACAACTCGAAGCACACGGTGTCGTAAGTTCACCAGGCCATAACGGTAATCGCGAAGTAATCGCACCGCCGCCACCGAAAGATTGATCGAATGGAAGGTTCAATGACTCGATTTGCTGCTGTCCGCCACCTGTTGGCGGTGATATCTCTCTTGGTTGTTGTCAGCGCGCAAGCGCAAACAGAGGCGCAACAACATTTAATCGAAAGACTGAATAAGGTTGATGCGTTCAGCGCACAGTTTGAACAAAAGGTCCAAAGCCCAGAGGGTGACGAGATTCATCAAGCGAAAGGGACCTTGGCTATCCAACGCCCTAATTTGTTTAACTGGACCACCACGTCGCCGGACGAAACCATCATGATTTCTGATGGTGAAACCTTGTGGTACTACAGCCCCTTTGTTGAACAAGTAACTGCCATGTGGTTAGAAGAGGCAACAGCACAAACGCCCTTCGTGCTATTGACCCGTAACCAACCGAGTGATTGGCAGGATTACCAAATCACCCAGGAAGGCAATACCTTCACGCTCACGCCAAAAACCACCGGCACCATTGGTCAGTTTGATGTCACGGTCAAGCCCGATGGTACCTTGACTGGCTTTAGAGTCGTTGAGCAAGATGGGCAACAGAGTCAGTTCGCACTGAGCCAATTTAGCCGACAAACGCCAGACGCGGACTTGTTTTCGTTTACCCCGCCTGAGTCGGTCATGGTCGACGATCAACGCCAGTCACGTTAACCGCATCGGAGGATGCCTTGCCTACCTTGCCGCTCGATTTCGCTGAGGACTTTCGCCCACTGGCCGCGCGTATGCGGCCCGTCACCTTGGACCAATATATTGGCCAGCGCCATCTGCTTGGCGAAGGCAAACCGCTACGCCGTGCCATTGAGTCGGGGACGCTTCATTCCATGATTTTTTGGGGACCACCGGGCACAGGCAAGACCACACTGGCCGATATTGCTGCGCGTCAAGCTAATGCCGAGCTGGAACAAATTTCTGCGGTGACCTCCGGTGTGAAAGAGATCCGAGAAGCGATTGGACGTGCAGAGCAAAACAAGCAAGCGGGTGTACGCACTGTCTTATTCGTTGATGAGGTACATCGCTTTAACAAAAGTCAGCAAGACGCTTTTCTGCCTCATGTCGAGTCGGGGACCGTCACCTTTATTGGCGCCACGACGGAAAATCCATCGTTTGAGCTTAACAATGCCTTACTATCGCGCGCCCGCGTCTACCGACTGACAAGCCTGGATGATCGCGATCTTGAAGCCGTGATTGATCAAGCGCTTGCCGACTCGCAACGCGGGTTAGGCGAGCAGGCACTCACTTTCGATAAAGGCGTTAAAGCGGCGTTAACCGCGACGTGCAGCGGCGATGCGCGCATGGCGTTGAATCTTCTGGAAATGCTGGCAGATATGGCTGATGGCCAAGTGACGCTGTCGATGCTTAAAGACGTTGCCGGTGAAAAAGTGGCGCAATTCGATAAGCAAGGGGATGCTTGGTACGATTTGATTTCTGCGTTTCATAAATCCGTCCGTGGCTCGAGTCCTGATGGCGCCCTGTATTGGTACGCACGCATTGTCAGTGCCGGTGGCGATCCCCTTTATGTGGCGCGCCGCTTATTAGCTATCGCCTCGGAGGATATTGGCAATGCGGATCCACGTGCCATGCAGGTGGCATTGAATGCGTGGGATTGCTTTACTCGCGTAGGGCCGGCAGAAGGCGAGCGTGCGATTGCTCAAGCCGCTGTATATTTAGCCAGCGCGCCCAAAAGCAATGCTGTTTACACCGCATGGAAACAAGCGTTGCGAGACGCTAAAGAAACCGCCAACGCGCCTGTTCCCATGCACTTGCGCAATGCGCCGACCGCATTGATGGAAGATATGGGGCATGGGAAGGGCTATCGATATGCCATGATGAGCCAATGCTTATGCGGCAGGAGAGCGCTATCTACCGTCCGAACTTGGCGATACTCGCTATTATCAGCGTTAATCGTGGGCTAGAAATTAAAATCGCCGAAAAGCTCGCCTTTCTGGCCGAGCAGGATGCAAAAAGCCCGCAAAAGCGCTAGGCAAATTTACCCTTTTTGGGTAAGGTTTAGAGTGCAGCGACGCCATGAAGACGCAGTCTCCTCGTCGTGGTGACATCCACCGTCACCCTTTACCAATCGCGTAATACAATACGCAATATCGACGCTTGTTTTCAAACGTGATGACAAGTGACAACCAACTAATCAACCCGAAAAGCACAGGATTAGCATGCTGGATTCCAAATTACTTCGAACTGAGCTGGAAGAAACCGCTCAACAACTCGCTCGTCGTGGCTTTACGCTTGACGTTGACGCTATGCGTGAACTTGAGGAACAACGTAAGGCGCTGCAAATTCGCACCGAACAACTGCAAGCAGAGCGTAATTCCCGATCGAAGTCCATTGGCCAGGCTAAAGCAAAGGGTGAAGACATTGCGCCATTGCTAGAAGAAGTGTCAAACCTTGGTGATGAGTTGGACGCAGCGAAAACAGAACTCGCGGCGCTGCAGCAAAAAGTCAACGACGTGGTGATGAGCGTGCCTAACTTACCGGCGGAAGACGTCCCAAGTGGTAAAGATGAGTCTGAGAACCAGGAGATCATGCGCTGGGGTGAACCGCGTCAGTTTGATTTTGAGGTCAAAGATCATGTTGATTTAGGTGAACTGTCCGGTGGTCTCGACTTTGCCAGTGCGGTAAAACTATCTGGCTCTCGCTTTATCGTGATGAAAGGGCAGATGGCGCGCATGCATCGTGCTTTAACCCAGTTTATGCTCGATTTACATACCAACGAACACGGCTATACCGAAATGTATGTGCCGTACTTAGTCAATGCCGACAGCCTCTATGGCACCGGCCAATTGCCTAAGTTTGGTGACGATTTGTTTAACACCAAGCCGGCCACCGAAGAAGGGATCGGCATGTCGTTAATCCCAACCGCGGAAGTACCTCTGACTAACATGGTGCGCGATGAGATCATCGATGAAGCGGATCTGCCGCTGTGCATGACCGCACACACACCGTGTTTCCGTTCAGAAGCCGGCTCCTATGGACGTGATACGCGTGGGCTGATTCGTATGCATCAGTTTGATAAAGTCGAGCTGGTAAAAGTGGTGAAGCCTGAAGATTCTATGGCAGCACTCGAATCACTTACCGCCGATGCCGAAAAAGTATTGCAGTTGCTGAACCTGCCTTACCGAAAAGTATTGTTATGCACCGGTGACATGGGCTTTGGCGCGGCCAAAACCTATGACCTAGAAGTTTGGTTGCCTGCGCAAGATACCTATCGTGAAATTTCATCATGTTCAAATACTTTGGACTTCCAAGCGCGTCGTATGCAGCGCGTTTCCGCCGTAAAGGTGAGAAGAAGCCTGAGCTGTTGCACACGCTCAATGGGTCTGGCCTCGCTGTGGGTCGTACCTTGGTGGCCATTTTGGAAAACTATCAGCAAGCGAATGGTCGTATCGAAATCCCTGAGGTATTACGTCCGTATATGGGTGGACAAACGCATATTGGCTAATGGGCTCACCGTGTGCTTAATAACCATGAAGCCGGCACGATTGTCGGCTTTTTTATGCTTGTATAAACGCGGGGATTATCGGTTAAGCACTGTCTGTTACGCGCTGTTTGTTTAGCGCTATCTGTTAAGCGCTATTTCGCGGCTCATGCAAGGGCGATAAGGTATTAAAAATATCGTCCTGTGGTGCAGGAAAGCCTGCTAATAGGTCGGCAAGACAATTATCGAGCACGGTGAGTATCACTGCATTGACGCGCTGAGACAGCGCGAGGCGACTGGCCAGTGGTGTCTCATTAGCTAACGGTTTCTCAGTTGCTAACGGTGCCTCAGTCGCTAAGGCCCGCTCAGCGTCGTTACTGAGTTGGGAGATAAGACGATCAATCTCTGTGTTTAGCGAATCCTCTAGGTTAAGGTGCTGGAGCTGGCATAAGCGTTTCACTAAAATTTGCTGTTGCAGGTTTAATGACTGGCTCGCGTTTGGCGTCGCTTTGTGTAACGGAATACTGGCGTAAGAATATCGCTGACGTGTTTGTAATAATTCTAAAACGGCATACCACACGTGTTGATAATGCGACAAGCTGGCTTCGTCATTGTGGGCTATCAGGAAGGGTGGCACCGCCTCGTCAACAAGATAAATAATATGTTGTAACGCGCGGTTTTTCATCCGTGCTTGTGTGACTTCATCGTATTGCGGTAGCGCATGTAAATGATGAAATAAAAGCCGATACATCGGTTTTTGTGCCTGAGTCGCTAAGTGGTGCAATTGACGAATTTGACTGAGCAAATGTTGGTAGTCACTGGAAGCAATATGTGTTTGAGCGGCCAGCTCACGAGCGTGCTGCAGCAGCGCACGTAATTCATGTAGCTGATGTAACGGCCAATCTGGGCGTTGACGGTAAAGTATGACGGCGACGACGATCGCTATTCCGAGCGCCAGTGCGCCTACCATGACTAACCATCCCTATGCTCTCCTTGCGATCGCGACTCTCCGTTATCAAGCTCAGCATGAACTGTGCCAAAGATGAGAAGTGGGTCACATCCTATTAAAGCGGCGTTAAGGGCATCAAGATCAGATAAAAACGCACTATGATGGCGCTTGAGCGCACTCAAACGGTGCAAACTAAGAGAGTCGCAGGCAAAAAAAAGAGCCTTGTTGGGCCCTTTGATGTTTTAGCTATCGCGCTGTTTTACATGACGCGCATGCCAGGTTGAGCCCCTTCATGCGGCTCTAAAATCCAGATTTCTTTGCCACCCGGACCCGCCGCGAGGATCATGCCCTCTGACATGCCGAATTTCATCTTGCGAGGCTTTAAGTTGGCGACCATGACGGTGTGCTTACCCACGAGATCTTCCGGCTTGTAGGCCGATTTGATCCCAGAGAACACCTGACGCGTTTCACCGCCAATATCGAGCTTAAACTTCAGCAGTTTGTCCGCTTTTGGCACCGCCTCACACTCAACAATTTTAGCGATACGCAGATCGACCTTAGCAAAGTCACCAAATTCGATTTCATCGGCAATCGGCTCGTCCGCTAACGGCCCTTGAGCTTTGGCCTTTTCTGCTTGTTCAGCGGCTGCATCTTCCTTGCTCGCGGCGATCATGGCGTCGACGGCTTTCGGATCGATACGGTTAAACAGTGCCTTGAACTTGCTAATGCGATGGCCGGTCAGCGGCGTCGCAATGCTTTCCCACGTCAAGGTATCATTCAAAAAGCCTTCCGTGCGCTCTGCCAGCTTAGGCATCACAGGTTTGAGGTACGTCATCAGCACACGGAATAGGTTAATCCCCACAGAGCAAATCGCTTGTAGTTCGGCGTCTTTTCCTTCTTCTTTAGCGATCACCCATGGCGCCTTTTCGTCCACGTATTGGTTGGCTTTGTCGGCCAAGCCAATAATTTCGCGGATGGCGCGGTTAAACTCTCGGGCTTCGTAAAGCTCACCAATGTATTCAGCTTTGTCGATGAACGATTGATAAAGCTCGGGTTCGGCGCACGTATCAGAGAGCTGACCGTCAAAGCGCTTAGTGATAAAGCCAGCGTTACGTGATGCCAGGTTGACGACCTTGTTGACAACATCCGTATTCACACGCTGGATAAAATCATCCAGGCTTAAATCCAGATCATCAATGCGACTATTGAGCTTGGCCGCGTAATAGTACCGCAGGCATTCTGGATCAAGATGGTTCAAATAGGTACTGGCTTTGATAAATGTCCCTTTTGACTTGGACATTTTCGCGCCATTGACCGTGACATAGCCGTGCACGAAGACGTTGTTAGGCTTACGGAAGCCAGCACCGTCCAGCATGGCAGGCCAGAACAGACTATGGAAATAAACAATATCTTTGCCGATGAAATGGTATAGCTCGGTGTCGCTATTAGCCTTCCAGTATTCATCAAAGTCGATGTCACCGCGTTTGTCACAATAGTTTTTAAACGACCCCATATAGCCGATCGGTGCATCGAGCCAAACGTAGAAAAACTTGCCGGGTTGGTCGGGAATCTCAAAACCAAAGTAGGGCGCATCGCGGGAGATATCCCACTGCTGAAGACCGGTTTCGAACCACTCATTCATCTTGTTAGCGATTTCGCTTTGCAGCGAGCCAGATTTTATCCACTCGTTAAGCATTTGCTCGAACTGTGGTAAATCGAAGAAAAAGTGTTCTGAATCACGCATCACCGGCGTGGCACCGCTGACTGCGGAACGAGGATTGATCAATTCAGCCGGCGTATAGGTTTCACCACAGTTATCACAGTTATCGCCGTATTGATCGTCGGCGTGACACTTCGGACATTCGCCTTTGACAAAGCGATCCGGCAAGAACATTTCTTTTTCCGGATCAAACAGCTGAGATATAGTGCGGCTGGTGATATAACCTTTATCACGAAGTTGCGTATAAATGAATGACGCTAATTCGCGGTTTTCATCACTGTGGGTGCTGTGGTAATTATCGAAGCTGATATCAAAGCCATCAAAATCTGCCTGGTGCTCTTGTTGCACGCCGGCGATCATGGCTTCTGGCTCGACACCCATTTGCTGCGCTTTTAACATGATAGGTGTGCCGTGAGCATCGTCAGCACAAATAAAGTGAGTGGTGTTGCCGCGCAGGCGTTGATAGCGAACCCATACATCTGCCTGAATATGCTCGAGCATGTGGCCCAAATGAATCGAGCCGTTCGCATAAGGCAGCGCACAGGTCACCAGAATTTTCCGTGGGTTTGCAGCCATAATCTTGTTTATTCGCTCTTATGATATGAATGGAATGATTGCGGAAATCTTACCTGATACGATATGCCTTGCCTAGTGTAAGGCCGGGTCCTCATGCGTTTATCCGTTAAAGACGCACACGAGCGGCTAACATATTTCAATCAACGGGATGGTGCTGGATGTTTTTTGGGTCCAAAAAGAAAAAAACAAAAAAAGAAGACACAGCCGCTTCGCTCTCAAACCTTGATGATGCGATCGCGTTACTTAACCAATTCTCACACCCGCAGTTGGTCGAGCAGTGGGCAAGCCAAACGGGGTGGGTGAGAAGCGCAGATCATGGCTTTAGGGTCACGTTCCCCTTTGCGGCGCACTCTATCGCTGAAGCGCTTAAAGATTGGCTCAGTGCGCAGTCTGATGCCCTTGCCAACCAATTTGAACTGATGCAACGGGTGGCACCGTTAAAAACGGGCGAAAAAACGCCGGTGAAAGGGGTGAAAAACCTGATTGTTGTGAGCTCAGCGAAAGGTGGCGTCGGTAAATCGACCACCGCTGTAAACCTAGCGCTTGCGTTGCACGCGGAGGGCGCTGCAGTCGGCATTGTTGATGCGGATGTGTATGGGCCGTCTTTACCTATCATGTTGGGCGCCAAAGATAGTGAGCCACAAACCCATGATGGCAAGTTAATGGAGCCTGTGACGCGCCATGGTATCGCCTCAAATTCGATCGGTTATCTGGTGCCCGCAGATAACGCGACTGTTTGGCGAGGTCCTATGGCCTCAAAAGCGTTTGCACAGCTGATCAACGAAACACGGTGGCCCGAGCTGGACTATTTAGTCGTCGATATGCCGCCTGGTACCGGTGACATCCAACTGAGTTTGGCGCAACAGTTTCCGGTGACAGGCGCGATTGTGGTGACAACGCCACAAGATTTGGCATTAGCCGATGCGGTGAAAGGGGTGGCGATGTTTGAAAAAGTTCACGTTCCCGTGTTGGGCGTGGTAGAAAACATGAGTTATCACATTTGCTCGCAATGCGGCCATCATGAAGCCATTTTTGGCTCAGGGGGCGCCGATAAAATGGCGCAAGAGCAGGGGACGCCAGTGCTTGCACAGGTACCGCTTCATGTCGCGATTCGGGAAGATATTGATGCTGGTGTGCCAAGCATGGTCGCGCGCCCTAACAGTGAGCATGCGGCGGTTTATCGACAGATGGCAGCGACGGTCGCCAGTCAGCTCTACTGGCAAGGTGAAAGACGTCCTGAACAGATTAGCGTACAAACTGTGTCGCCCTGATTGCGCAACCGGCCGTAATTTATCGGCTAAAGCGGCCGGATGCACAGACAAGCGCGATTTTCTCTGGCGCCAGCTGCTTCAACTCCCTATAATCAGGCGGTTTATGTTGATTCCGCCAAGCTTCCCCTGGGTATTCATATTATGAGTGACAACAACCACCACTGCGTTATTATCGGTATTGCAGGTGCCTCTGCTTCCGGTAAAAGCCTGATCGCCAGCACCATTTATAAGGAATTAAAGGAAAAAGTCGGTGATCATCAAATCGGCGTGATTACAGAAGATAGATATTATCGTGATCAGAGCCACCTCAGCATGGAAGAGCGCGTAAAAACCAATTATGACCACCCTCAGGCACTGGATCACGATCTTTTGTGTGAGCATCTTGAAGCATTGGTCGCCGGTCAGCCGGCTGATGTGCCGGTTTATAGTTACTCCGAGCATACCCGTATGGGAGAAACCACGACGATGACGCCCAAAAAAGTGATCATCCTCGAAGGTATTCTGCTTCTCACCGAGCCCCGTCTTCGCAATTTGATCCACGCCAGCGTCTTTATGGACACGCCACTTGATATTTGTTTACTGCGTCGGATGAAACGTGACGTTGCCGAGCGCGGTCGTACCATGGATTCGGTGATGGAGCAGTATCAAAAGACGGTCCGCCCTATGTTTATGCAGTTTATTGAGCCGTCGAAGCAATATGCCGATATCATTGTCCCGCGCGGGGGTAAAAACCGCATTGCGATTGATGTACTAAAAGCGCATATCGCGCGTTTACTTAAAGCGTAAGGCATGATCTCCCATCACATGATGGGTCAATGACTGTCTCTCTAGGTAATCAGTCGTGGTTTAATCCATAATGTGTGCGCGAATATATCGAATGAGTGCGGTGCACAAAGCAAGACACCGCGTGAGTAAATAACCGTGAGGAATGTTAGATGCGACTGTGCGACAGGCATATCAAAGAACACCTTGATGATGGCCGCATCAAAATTGATCCCCGTCCTGCCGCAGACGCGATTTCGGGCGTGACTGCGGATGTGACTCTGGGTAACCAGTTCCGTGTGTTTAACGATCATGGGGCCGCTTATATTGATTTATCGGGGCCGAAACAAGAAGTGAACGCCCAACTTGAGCGTGTCATGAGTGATGAAATAGAAATCGCTGACGGCGACCCTTTTTATCTTCATCCGGGTCAATTGGCCTTGGCAGTCACGCATGAGGCTGTGACATTACCCGATAATATTGTCGGTTGGCTCGATGGCCGTTCATCGTTGGCGCGGTTGGGTTTGATGGTCCATGTCACGGCACACCGAATAGATCCGGGCTGGTCAGGGCGAATTGTTCTAGAGTTTTATAATAATGGGCGTCTACCGTTAGCGCTACGTCCCGGCATGCCGATCGGTGCCTTAAGCTTTGAGCCCATGTCAGGGTCAGCGGACCAGCCTTATAATAAACGGGACAATGCCAAGTACAAAAATCAGCAAGGGGCAGTCGCCTCTCGTATTAGCCAAGACAAGGCTTAATGAGTGAAATGCGCCTGAGGGCGCATTTTTTTTCTCACCAGGAACTCGACGGTTAAATCGTGGTCGATAACGCGTCTGACACACAAGGAGCATCTTGCAATGATAAAAAAAATCGTCCTTATTCTCGCAGCATTTGTCGTGGTGTTGATTGGCGCCGTGGCGACTTTAATTGCCACGGTAAACCCCAATCAATTTAAGCCCTTGCTGGTGGAACAAGTCGCAGAGCAAACGGGCTATGAGGTCGTTATCGGTGGCGACATCGAGTGGCAGTTCTGGCCGAGTTTGGGCTTTTCCATTGCTGAGGTGGCGATCAAAAACCGACCTGGTTTTGATGAGCCTGATTTACTCCGTTTGTCGCGCGCGCAATTATCCGTTGATGTGTTGCCATTGATGTCTCAGACATTACAAGTGGGTGAAATTGTCTTACAAGACCCGCATGTATTTATCCAAACGTTGGCGAACGGCGATAGCAATGTGACGCCAGCTCAAACAGTGACGCCAACTCAACCAAAAAACGTTGGCGCGTCGGCAGAGCGACAGACAAGTTCGACGTCGTCAGAGCCGGCTAGCAGCAAGATACAGTGAGTGGGACGTGGCAAGTTTCTTTACAAGGTCTACGCGTCACCAATGCCAGTGTCGTGATTAAAGATGATCAGGTGGGTACGCAAACGGCCTTACGAGATGTTGATCTCCAAGTGGGCAATATAGCAACCGATATATGGACGCCACTGACCGTATCACTGCGTGGCGAACAGGATGGTGCGACCTTCAGCGCGCAAGGGCAGGGTGAACTGAAGCTTGCCGCGGATCCACAACAAAGTCAGTTACGAGAACTTGCGCTAAATGTTTCGGCACAACAAGGCGAGATGACCATCAATGAAGCCAATATTACCCTCGACCGTGTCGCCTTGGGTCAAGCGGCTCAGCTCGGCTTTAATATCAATGCGCAGACGTCAGAGCTAAAGGTTGAAACCTCTGGAAACGCACAAGTTACTGTGGCAGAAAGCCAAGACAAGGTCACAGTGCAGGGGTTGGACATGCTCACTCAGCTCTCGGGTGACGCATTACCCGGCGAGTCGCTGACTCAAGAGCTGGCGGCAGATATCGTCTTCGATGCCAAGCAGCAAACGTTAGATATCACTGAGATGACCAGCCGTCTTAATACTGACGAGGTGGTCATAGACGGTAAAGTGGCCATCAAGCTGGCAGATATCCCGCAAATTCGTTTTGCACTCAATACCAATCACATCGATCTCGATACCTTGTTACCGACAGACAATGCAGCGCCTCGTCAATCTGCAAACGAAAGTCAGTCTGGGTCCAATGATGAATCCAGCCCCAGTACGCAAACTGGGTCACTTAGCCAAGAAGAGCCTGATCTGAGAGTGTTGAAGACGCTGGATATTGCCGGCTCACTGGCGATGAAAGGGCTTACCGTGAGTAACGTTACCTTAGGACAAACACGCGCCACGGTTGCTATCAACCGTGGCAAAGTCGACGTGTCCGAGCTGATCACGCAAGCCTATGAAGGCAGGGTAGTTGTGCAAGGGATGTTAGATGCCACTCAAACCCCCGCGCGCTATCAAGTGAGTAAAAAAGCACGCAACATTGCCATCTTGCCGTTATTGGAGGATGTCGCACAGGTTGATCTGCTTGAAGGCAAAGGCAATGTGGATATTAACCTCCAAGGTCAAGGTTTATCGCCTTATGCTCTCCGTCAGGCGATTCAGGGCAGTGCTGCGATTTTCTTTGAGGATGGCGCGATCAACGGCATTAACTTGGCACAAATGCTGAGAGAAGCAAAAGCGACGTTGAAAGGAGAAGCGACCAGCAACGCTGCCAACGATGTGCGCAAAACCGACTTTAGTGCGCTCACCGCCAGTTTTACCATCGGAAATGGCATGGCACGCACCAACGATCTGCTACTAGAAGCCCCAGCGCTGCGAGTCAGAAGTGAGGGGCAAACTGATTTGCTGAAAGAAACGTTAGATTTTGATGTGTTCACGTCTGTGGTTGAAACCAGCAAGGGTCAAGGCGGTAAAGATATTGATGAACTTCGTGATGTGACCATCCCAGTGACGGTGGCCGGTACCTGGCAATCGCCGAGTTATCAATTAGATATCAAGCAGCTACTCAGCAGCAACAAAGTCTTGGAAGAAAAGGCACGCAAAGAAGCACAGCGTGGGATTAAAAAGTTACTGGGTGATAAAGCGGATGATGACAAGGTAAAAGAGGCAACCGATAAACTGCTTAATTTATTCCAGTGATCGGTTTACAACTTTTTACGCTAATAAATCAAAACCTTGTTAAAGGATAAGCGATGGATTCTATTACCCAGGCGGCACTGGGCGCGGCGGTTGCTGGGTTAGTCTCGGGCAAGCGCTGTTCTCCAAAAGTGCTTTTGGCCGGTGCTGCATTGGGCACCTTACCTGACTTAGATGTGCTGATTGATTATGGCGATCCGGTGGCGAATACGGTCAACCACCGTGGATTCAGTCACTCATTATTTGTGCTGCCTTGGGTTGGTGCAATCATAGGATGGTGCGGGTGGCGATGGCGTCGTCAATGGCCGCTGTGGCAAGTCATGACGCTGGTGATCGCGGTGCTCGTGACACACCCGTTGTTGGATGCGATGACGGTTTATGGTACCAAGCTTTTTTGGCCGTTAGACGTGCCTTCGGTAGCAGTCGCCAGCCTGTTTATTATTGACCCACTTTATACGGTGCCCTTATTGGTCAGTGTTATCGCCGCGTGTATTTGGCGACATCGGGGCGCCGAAGCATGTGGTATCGGGTTGGCAGTCTCTACGCTCTACCTGGCCAGTTCGGTCTATCAGCTTGAAAAGATTGAAGTACGTGTTGCAACCCAAACCCAAGGAACCGACTTGGCAGGGCGACCGCATATTATTATGCCCACCCCGTTTAACACGCTGCTGTGGCGAGTGGTGATTATCGGCGACGACCACTACTGGGAAGGACTCGCGTCACGCTTAGACAAAGATAAGCATATTCAATGGATCACGCGTCCTCGCGGACAATGGCCACTAGCGGGCTCGGAAACATTAATGGCACTTCGCACGTTTTCGCGTGATTTTATTCGCTTTGAAAATCGGAATGGGCAGCAGGTGGTGACCGACTTGCGTTTTGGCGTAGCAAACTATCAACCCTTTCAGTTTTTGCTTGCCGAGCAAGACGCCGAAGGGCAGTGGCAGTCAGTTATGCCTAAGCAGCTTGAGCCAGGGCCGCTACGAGACAGCGCCTTGCCAACCCTCTGGCAGCGATTGCTGGGTGATCAATCGATTGATGCGCGTTTGTGTCGCCAGTCTTGCCAAGAGGATGCCGTGGACAAGACGCAGTCGATATCGTTAAACGCGAAGCCCTGAGAAAAGCGGCGCTCAGGTTAACGTCAGCCACGGCTTTCTTTGTTTTTACTCAGTGGCTTACCAGTCAATGCCTTGGCGCGCTTTCACGCCGGCGTCGAAGGCATGCTTAACGTTTCTGACTTCCGAGACGGTATCTGCTATCTCAACTAAGCGGCGGTGTGCGCCACGCCCAGTGATGATAACGGATTGTTCGCTAGGGCGTTGTTGCAGCGCATCAATGACTTCATCGAGGCTGATATAGTTGTACGTGATCATGTAGGTGATCTCATCCAGTACCACTAAATCGTAGCGGTCATCCGCAAGCATCGCCTGACACGCTGCCCATATTTGCTGAGCGGCTTGGGTGTCTGCGGTTTTGTCCTGCGTATCCCAGGTAAAACCGGTACTCATCACGTGAAAGTCGACACCATGTTGGCTCAGTAAATCCCGCTCTCCACAAGCCCACGTGCCCTTGATGTACTGAGCTACGCCACACTTTAGCCCATGGCCGGCGGCCCGCGCCACTGTGCCAAACGCGGATGTCGATTTACCTTTACCATTGCCTGTTATGATCAGGAGGAGCCCTTTTTCTTGTTGCGCGGCTTCAATTCGAGCATCAACTTTTTCTTTTAACTTTTGCTGACGTTGCTTGTGTCCTTGTTCTGGCATACGATTTCTAACCCCAAATAAACGTTACACCATAGTAAAGCGACGTCATGCTTCATGCTACCCATAACAACGCAAAGGCGAGCAGATTGAAGCGACTAGGCATCTGAGTGTCGAGTTGATAGAGTAAAACTTTACCAATAAGGAGACTCTATCGATGACAACCCCAAAAAATGTGCCGAGTCTATTGGTGGTTTGCTTAGGCAATATTTGTCGTTCACCGACGGCAGAAGCGGTATTACGCGCCCGTGCCCAGACTAGAGGGATCATGGTGAGCATTGATTCTGCGGGGACAGCAGGTTATCACCAAGGTAATCCGCCAGATAAGCGGAGCCAACAGGCAGGTCAAGCGAGAGGGTACTCGTTTGCCGGTATTCGAGCCCGTCAAGTACGGCAGGAAGATTTTGCGGATTTCGATATGATCTTAGCGGCCGATGAAAATAACTTGGCCGACCTGCATGCACAATGTCCGGCTGATTACCAAAACAAACTGTCTCTGTTTCTCAGTTGGGGAGAGCAGACGGAGGGTGCGATCCCTGATCCTTATTACGGCGGCGACGATGGATTTGAGCACGTACTGGACTTATTGGAGCAAGCAGCAGACGGTGTGCTAGACCATATTGTTGCAAAGACCAACGCGCAATAGAAGCAGTTAAGACCACAGCCAGTTAAGACCACAGCCAGTTAAAACACGCATAGACACGCGGGGCATGAAAAAAGGCGCTGTCATCAAGCGCCTTTTGGATTTGTGATGAGAGACGCTACCATTTTTTCTTGGGGGCAAACAGCTCGTCCAATTCGCTTTTTTCTTCTTCTTGCTCGGACTGCAATTTCTCATGACCACTGTTTAGCGTATGAGTGATGTCGCTGTGCATTTTTTCAAGATGCTGTTTCATCTCTGACGAGTATTCATCGGTCTTTGGACTGACGACATCGATCGCTTTTTTCAGTAATTGCTGCGCCGTGCCCATTTGACCTTTATTTTTCGCATCGTTGGCACGTTTAATCACGTTCTCAATATTTATCTTGAGCTGCATTTGCTCTAGTCGCGCGTTTTCCGACACAAAAGCTTGCGTTGCCAAGCGGCCTTTCGAATGCTCGGCTTTAACCACTGAGCGCAAGCGCTTGACGAGTTTGAGCATCGATATTGCCTCTCGGTCGTTATTAGGCACTTTAAACGATGTCGAATCCCGGTTGGAGTAGCTTTGTTTGACCTGATCGATTTGAGCCTGGGTCGCACTAATTCGTTGCTTAATTGACTTATCCGATGGATCGACCTCGTACATGGCTTTCAAGGAATCCAAGATCTTTTTGTTCAAGCACGCCAGTAACGTCCCGCTATAGGGTAGGTTATGCGCATTGCCAATCAGCTCTTCAGTCGCATCGATGACGGCAATGTGCTTCGCCATTTCTTGGCGCTTGTGAGACTCGATTTGCTTTCGTTGTTGAGCCAATATGTTGTAGCCGACAATCAGGCCGAGCAATATGACACAAAGGCCAGCTATCAAGGCAATATTCATAATTTAGCGTCGATGTTCCTTGCAATAAACTCAACTGGTTAAGATACACCATCTCGACTGACAGAGATAGCATCAATCGAAAGGTGAAAGCTGCATGAGTGATCCGCCTCTAACTCTGAGCGTTGCGGCCTCGTCGAATGCGCCTTTATGAGTGTGGCCCATGATCTCGCGATCTGCGATAAAGTTGTTGCAATAAAATACTATTTGCGATCGAGTCGGTTAGAATGACAAGGTAAATTGCTTAGTGAATGTGCAATCGCTAACGTTTATATAACCAAAGCCTATTAAATAGTCGAATTTGGGTATATAAATAAGTGATATAAAACCATGCTGCCACTTAACCCACGAGGCTGACGCGTCTGCACTATGAAATTACAACAGCTTAGATATATCGTTGAAGTCGTTAACCACAACCTTAACGTATCTGCGACGGCGGAGAGTTTGTATACCTCTCAACCTGGGATTAGCAAACAAGTCAGGCTGTTGGAAGATGAGCTAGGCGTACAAATATTCGAACGAAGTGGTAAGCATTTAACGCAAGTAACACCAGCCGGTGAGGCGATTGTCGAGATCTCACAAAGCATTTTATCACGAGTAGAAAGCATCAAAGCGGTCGCTAGTGAGCATACTCATCCTGAAATGGGGAACCTCAATATATCGACCACCCATACGCAAGCGCGTTATGCATTACCCGACGTGATCAAAGCCTTTACCAAGCGGTACCCGAAAGTTTCCTTGCATATGCACCAGGGGACGCCGACACAAATATCCAGTTCAGTGGCAAAGGGGACGTCTGACTTTGCCATTGCAACCGAAGCATTTCATCTCTACGAAGATTTGGTGATGCTGCCTTGTTATCACTGGAACCGCTCGATCATTGTCACGCCCGATCATCCTTTAGCACAAAAAACGGATCTTAGTATTGAGGATCTCGCGGCCTATCCGCTCGTGACGTATGTGTTTGGGTTTACAGGGCGATCTGAGCTGGATGAAGCTTCCATCGCGCTAACCGCACACCGAAAATTGTATTCACAGCAACGGATGCGGATGTGATTAAAACCTATGTGAAGTTAGGCCTAGGTGTGGGCGTGATCGCGAGCATGGCCATGGATAGTCATGCTGATGCAGATTTGGTTGCCATCGATGCGAGTCATATTTTCGGTGCGAGCACCACCAAGATAGGCTTCCGTAAAGGAACCTTTCTTCGTAGTTATATGTATGACTTTATTGAGCGTTTTGCGCCGCATTTGACCCGAAATGTGATTGACCAAGCGGTTGCACTGCGTACCAATGAAGAAATTGATGCTATGTTCAAGGACATTCCGCTTCCGGTTCGATAAACTGTTTAAAACGACGAGGCTGCTGAGGCAGCCTTTTTTGATCACGCACTCATCAATACCTTCATGCCAATCATGTCATCTTTATCGTTCAGCGACCAATTTAATCAGTTAACCAATCTGTTGATACAGCACCAAAACCTGTGGCGACCGATGCCGATGGCGCATACTCAGCTTCCTTGGCAAGACGGCGGGCCGCTTTGCCAATGGCTCGCCACGTTGGATAATACGCAACTCGCGGCGTTAAACGCGGATCCAGATGCTGTGATAAAAAAACTCGCGACCTGGTGGCCAGCGTTAAACCAGTTACCTGCGTTAGTCTCAGTACCGATGGCGCAACATACTGATATTGAAATTGATTCGCGCTTGAATGTTGGTGTGCCGGGACGCAAATGGGCGCAAATACAGGCGTATTTAGGCGCGATGCCGCAAACAGATAAGACGGCGTGTTATTTAGAGTGGTGCGCTGGAAAAGGATACTTAGGACGCGGTGTCGCGGCGATCACAGGTAAACCAGTAGAAAGCGTAGAATGGCAATCGGAACTGTGCGAACAGGGACAAACTTTCGCGGATCAAAAGGCGCTCCCGATGCAGTTTTACTCGTTAGATGCAATGAGTGAGGCGGCAACAGTCGTCATTGCCGGTTGTGAGCACGGGCTGGCGTTGCACGCGTGTGGCGACTTACACGTAAAGCTTCTTCAAAAGGCGGTCGCAACGGGTATGCGTGCACTAACGGTTTCACCTTGTTGTTATCATTTAATTCGCGGAGATAGGTATCAACCTTTATCCGCACAGGCGCAGGAAGCCGCCCTGACGCTTTCAAAAGCAGATTTAAAGCTCGCGGTTCAAGAGTCCGTCACTGGCGGGCAGCGGGTGCGCCGTCAACGCGAGCAGGAGGTCACTTATCGGTTGGGCTTTGATGAATGGCAACGTGACTATCAACAATCTGAGCACTATTTACCGCTACCCGCACTCAAAAAGTCACAGCTTACCCAAGGGTTCGCTGCCTTTTGCCGCTGGGGGGCCGCGCAAAAAGGGCTCACATTCCCCGGCGACTTTGATCAGACTCACTACTTGGCTCGAGGCGAAGCAAGGTTTCTCGTGCTGGAGAAAATCAATCTAATTAAAAGTGCATTTCGGCGCGCCATGGAGCTGTGGCTAGTGCTTGATCGTGTTTTATATCTTCAACAACATGGATACCGTGTCACGCTAACCCAGTTTTGTGAACGCGAACTCACGCCAAGAAACCTCCTTATTCATGCAGAAAAAATGACCCAAGGCGCACCCCATCAGCGTGGGGTGGCGACCGATGGTGTGAATCAAGGTCGGCCCTCGGTGTGTTATCCGATAAATTGCGCCGCGACAACCGTGATACCGCCGACCATTGCCAGGCTCAATCCAAGATTACCGCCAATGACTTGATAGTGCTCGTCAGTTGAGACCGTCTGGCGTGCCTTACGCACCATCAAAACCGGGAGTACCACGGCAAGAATGACGAGTGCGATCGCGGCGTATCCTAACGCTGTGATAAAACCCTGCGGATAATACAGCGCAAAGACCAACGGTGGGAGGTAGGTAATAGCCGCTGTTTGTAAGCGCCCACGCACGCTATCTTGGCGGTTAAAGCTGTCGGAGATAAAGTCAAACAAGCCTAAACTGACGCCGAGAAAAGACGTAGCTAGTGCTAAATCGGCGAACAGTGAGATGCTTGAAGCGATATAGTCTTGTTGAACCACTGATTGGATAATTGCCACAAACTGGGACAGTTCACCGTTTTGTACCAAGGTAGACTGTGCCACCGTCCCGAGGCTGGCTACTTGCCAAAAGATATACAAGGCCAACGGAAGGGTAGAGCCAACAATCATGACCTTTCTTAGCGAAGGTAAGTCGATCCCGACGTATCGCACAATAGAAGGAATACTGCCGTGGAAGCCAAAAGACGTGAAAATGACCGGTAACGCGGCAACCAGCAAACCTCGTTCAACGGGCATTTCGACTAAGTTAATGCTAGAGACATGAGGCGTCAGTAGGGTTAAGGCCAAGATTAAGAATAATAACTTAATGGTGAATAACCCGCGGTTAATTAAATCCACTTTACTGGTGCCCAATGTCACCACAAGACCGAAAACCAGCGTAAATAAAACGGCGCCTGCCGCAGGTGGTAGCTCAATGGCCGACCATTGCGCCAGCTTTTCATTTAATTGGCTGCCCCCGCCTGCAATATATGCGGCACAAAGTGAGTAGAATAAAAAGAGCATCGCAAACGACGCCAGCCATTTTCCTTTATTCCCCAAAAACTGTTTCGCTAAACTGTGCAATGTCGCGTCGGCCTCTGCGAACTGATGCACTTCTAACATCAGTAAGGCGGTGTAGGTCATTAAGGCCCACATCGCACCCATGAGTGCCATCGATGCGCCAAACCCGATGCCGGCAGAGGCAAGAGGCAACGCCAGCATACCGGCGCCAATGGTTGTGCCCGCAATAATGAGCGAACTTCCGAGTACTTTATTCATATTATGTTTAACCAATGTTAATAAATAGTTAATTATTGTGTTCGCACAAAAGATAACCTGAATTTATTCGTATTGTGCATCGTCTAGACAGATAAAAAAACGGCTTTGTGTAATGTTACAGGTACGGTGTTGTAAAATAAAGTGTACGATAAGGGTGGGGTAGTGCATTGTGCCGTCTAATGTCATAATCAAGGTCGGATGATCGCGACAACAAGGAGCGGCAAGGTGGACAAACAACAACATGAAACCTCATTGCCACGGATCGCAATGCTCTCGACAGGTGAAGAGGTATTGCTGGGTGATATTACCGATACCAACGCCGCTTGGCTTTCAAGAGTATTATTTGAAAACGGGCTGGCGATGTCTCGTCGTGTGACTATCGGCGATGAACTTGATGATATGGCGATTGAGCTTGTACGCCTGTCACAAACGGAAGAGGTCGTGATCGTAAATGGCGGATTAGGACCGACCACGGATGATTTAACCACGGCGGCCATGGCTGCTGCGATGGGGGTAGAGTTAACCCTCAATGAAGCGTGGTTAGACGAGTTAAAACAGCGGTTTGAGCGTCGAGGCCGGCCGATGGCCCAAAGTAACCTCAAGCAGGCGATGCTGCCAGAAGGCGCAAGGTTAATTGATAACCCCAAAGGCACTGCTTGTGGCTTTCACTGTGAGCTCAACGGATGTCACTTTTACTTTACGCCCGGAGTGCCTTCTGAGTTTTTCTCAATGGTTGAACAGCAAATTCTTCCTGAGTTGTTACATGATTACCCAGCTAAAGCGCGATCGTGTTACCGTTTATTTACATTTGGGCTGTCAGAGTCGGGGATCAGCGATGTGATGGCATCGTTAGTGCTTCCCAATAGTGCAACACTCGGGTATCGCTCCAGCTTGCCGTTTATTGAAGTTAAGTTGTTCATCGAAGCGGATCATGTTGAAAAAGATGCGGTTCTGGACGCGTTACGGCATCGTCTTGCGGACTATGTCGTGTCCTTTTCTGAGCCGATGACGGCGGCATTGGCTGCGGATATTAATCACCATGGTGTAGTGTTAAAAGTTGCGGAACAATTCACTGGTGGTTGGCTGGCGAGCACTTTAAACGGTCAGGCGGCACATCTGGTTGAGCAGGGTTGGGTAATGTCGAATGCGCATGTGCCAGAGCAAGCGGTCGCTAATCCCTTAGCCGCGTCATTAGCAATGGCAAGTGCGACGACGTCGCCAGGACAGCGTCAAATCGGACTTGCCTGCGGGCCTGAGCTTCACGGCCAGATATGTGTGGCGATTTCTACCCCAGAAGGTGAATGGGGGCAGCGGCTTAGTTTTAAGCGACACCTTTCAAATGACGATGCACGTTGTTACATGGCGACGGTCTTATTAGACATGCTACGGCGTTATCTTAGTGGAGAAGCCGTTATTGCGGATTATGCATCCTTAACTCGCCACGACGACATTTTTATCGATGCACAGACACTGGCGTAGAGAAAGTTACAGAAAAGAAGAACACGCCACGAGGCAGTGACTGTCGGTCACGCCTCGTTCACTTGTTTTTTAATGCATGCCGGTTGGTAGTCAAAGACAATTGAGACGTTAGTTTGTGGGGCACTTTGGCAGGCAAGGATTTCCCCGGGCATCACGAAAGCCATGGCATCGTGTTGAGTGACCGAACCTTGATTAAGTTTACAGCGACACGCACCACACAGACCACTTCGGCACTGATATTCAGGCTGAATGCCAGCATTTTCGAGCTGTTCAAGCAAGTTTTGGTGGGTGTTGCCACCCACCTCCACGCCATTCACATCGATAGTGATACGGGTCATAGTTCAAAATCACCGAAGTCTTCAACGCTGACTTCATTGTCGATCTGTCCAACCAAGTAGGAGCTAATCTCCGCTTCTTGTGGGGCAACTTGCACGTTATCTGATGACAACCATGCATTAATCCAAGGAATGGGGTTTTGGGTTGCATCGTCGTACGCGGGGGCGAGGCCAACAGCGGACATACGCAGGTTGGTAATGTATTCCACGTATTGACACAAGATGTCTTTGTTCAACCCAATCATGGAGCCATCACGGAATAGATACTCGGCCCAATCCTTCTCTTGCTCGGCGGCTTTTTTAAACAGATCAAAGCATTCTTGCTCGCATTCTTTTGCGATCTCAGCCATTTCAGGATCGTCCTGACCGCTCCGCAGAATATTGAGCATATGTTGTGTGCCGGTCAGGTGCAGCGCTTCGTCACGCGCGATAAATTTAATGATCTTGGCGTTACCTTCCATTAATTCGCGCTCGGCAAACGCAAACGAACAGGCAAAGCTGACGTAGAAGCGAATCGCTTCAAGTGCATTCACTGACATTAAACACAAATACAACTGACGTTTTAGGGCACGCAAGCTCACGGTGACGGTATGACCGTTAATGGTGTGTGTGCCTTCACCAAGCTGATGATAGTAGTTGCTTAGTTGAATAAGATCGTCGTAATACTGCGCAATATCTTCGGCGCGCTTTTGAATGTGTTCATTCATCACAATGTCGTCAAAGACAACCGCTGGATCAGCGACAATATTACGAATGATATGTGTGTAAGAGCGCGAATGAATGGTTTCTGAGAAACTCCACGTTTCAATCCAGGTCTCTAGCTCCGGAATGGACACCAATGGAAGCAATGCCACATTTGGGCTACGACCTTGGATAGAATCCAATAATGTTTGATACTTCAAGTTACTGATGAAAATATGTTTTTCATGTTCAGGTAGCTTGTTGTAGTCAATACGGTCGCTTGATACATCGACTTCTTCTGGGCGCCAAAAGAAAGACAGCTGCTTTTCGATCAGCTTTTCAAAAATCTCATATTTTTGCTGGTCATAACGGGCAACGTTGACCGATTGGCCCAAGAACATCGGTTCTTTAAGCGGATCGTTGTTAATTTTAGAAAACGTACTGTAAGCCATGAATCTTATTAACCTCTAGAAAAGGGCCCGGGTGGGGCCCTTCGCATATTGTGTTAGATCTTACATGCGCCGCCGGCACAATCATCATCGGCAGCTTGTGCCGCGCTTGAGTCGGATTGACCGTCCGTCGCGCCATCACGGGTGTTGTGATAATACAGGGTTTTTACCCCTAATTTATAAGCTGTGAGCAGATCTTTAAGCAGTTGGTTCATAGGAACTTTACCGCTTGCATGTCGGCTCGGATCATAATTGGTGTTGGCAGAAATCGCTTGGTCAACGAATTTTTGCATGATACCCACTAACTGTAAGTAACCCTCATTGCTACCAATGTTCCAGAGCAGTTCGTAGTTATTTTTATATTTATCATACTCCGGTACCACCTGCTTCAAGATGCCATCTTTTGATGCTTTGACCGAGACAAAACCACGCGGTGGCTCAATGCCATTGGTGGCATTTGAGATTTGCGAAGACGTCTCAGACGGCATCAGCGCTGTCAGGGTCGAGTTACGCAAACCATGGGTTTGAATATCCTTACGTAGGGTTTCCCAATCCAGATGAAGCGGTTCGTCGCAAATCGCGTCTAAATCTTTTTTATACGTATCAATAGGGAGAATGCCCTGTGCATAGGTGGTTTCATTAAAGGCTGGACATGCGCCTTTCTCTTTCGCCAGCTCTACCGATGCGCGCAATAAGTGGTATTGGATGGCTTCAAAGGTACGATGCGTGAGGCCATTCGCACTGCCATCCGAATAACGCACGCCATGTTTAGCCAGGTGGTATGCGAAGTTAATGACACCCACACCGAGCGTACGACGGTTCATGGTCGCTTTACGTGCGGCGGGCAATGGATAGTCTTGGTAATCCAACAACGCATCCAGTGCACGAATGGTCAATTCAGCTAGCTCACCCAACTCATCGAGTGATTCAAGCGCACCCAGGTTAAAGGCCGAGAGGGTACACAGTGCAATTTCACCGTTCTCGTCTTCAACATTATTCAGTGGCTTAGTGGGGAGGGCAATCTCCAGACACAGGTTCGACTGACGAATCGGCGCAACAGATGGATCAAACGGGCTATGCGTATTGCAATGATCCACATTTTGAATGTAAATACGGCCTGTTGACGCACGCTCTTGCATCATCAGTGAGAACAAATCCACGGCTTTAACGGTTTCACGCTGGATTGATTCATCTGCTTCGTACTGGGTATACAGACGCTCAAATTCTTCTTGGTTTTCAAAGAATGCGTCATAGAGCCCTGGCACATCTGATGGTGAGAACAACGAAATGTTGCCACCTTTAAGCAAACGGGTGTACATCAGCTTGTTAATTTGTACCCCGTAGTCCATATGGCGGACACGGTTCTCTTCGACGCCTCGGTTATTTTTCAATACCAGCAGCGATTCAACTTCACGGTGCCACATCGGGTAGAACAAAGTCGCTGCACCACCACGTACGCCACCTTGTGAGCAACATTTCACTGCGGTTTGGAAATACTTATAAAAAGGAATACAGCCGGTGTGGAAAGCTTCACCGCCACGAATAGGGCTACCCAGTGCACGAATGCGGCCTGCGTTAATGCCAATCCCTGCGCGCTGTGACACGTAGCGAACAATGGCACTGGACGTCGCATTGATTGAATCCAAGCTGTCGTCACACTCAATCAGCACGCAAGAGCTAAACTGGCGTGTTGGTGTCCGTACGCCTGACATAATCGGCGTTGGCAGCGAAATTTTAAACTGCGACGCGGCATTGTAGAAGCGGCGAATATAGTCAAGACGCGTTTCTTTGGGATAAGAGGCAAACAAACAGGCAGCGACCATCATGTACAAGAACTGCGCGCTCTCGTAAATCTCACCGGTGACTCGGTTTTGTACCAGGTATTTACCTTCCAGCTGTTTGACGGCCGCATACGAGAAGTTCATATCACGCCAGTGATCGAGATAGCCATCCAGGGTCTCGAGCTCTTTGAGGCTGTAGTCTTCCAAAATGTGTTTATCGTATTTGCCTTTCTCAACCATGCCTTTTACATGATCAACCAGCTTAGGTGGCTCGAATTGGCCATAGGCTTTTTTACGTAAATGGAAGACAGCCAAACGCGCCGCGAGATATTGATAATCCGGGCTTTCTTCAGAGATAAGGTCGGCAGCGGCTTTGATGATTGTCTCGTGGATATCTTCAGTGCGCATGCCATCGTAAAACTGGATGTGAGAGCGCATCTCAACCAGAGAAACGGAAACGTTTGAGAGGCCTTCGGCAGCCCAAGTCACAACGCGATGGATTTTGTCGAGGTTTAAGTTTTCTTTGCGTCCATCACGCTTTAATACGGTAATTTCTTGGTTCATTTGTATGCTTTCCCAATATTTCCTTGCCAAACTGCTCTTTTTGCAAGTTCTTATAAAATGCTGATGATTTTTTGGTCGGCCTCTATGCGGACGTTGCGTCGTTCATACACTATATATAGGGGTCGGCGTGTAAGTCGGTTACAAGATAGTGATATAGGCGCACTTTTGCAAGCCAATCTGACGGCCTTAGGGTGTGGATATCTTGGGGATGTTATCCTTAAAGTTAGTAACTACCAACCTACTGGCTCAAGGCCGCCAAGATTAATGAAAATTTCAATCACTGAAAGGCAAAAATTAGCAATAAAAAAAATTTATTTTGGTTGATCTTAGTCATGATCAGTGATCGGTTTTAACTGATTGAAAAGTCAGCAAACCCCACAAAATGTGGGGTGTGACTAGGATCCAAGAAAGGCGCTAAGCTGTGTTGGTGTGGTAAAAATATGATCTGCTTCCCAATTGCTAATTAGCGCCGGATCACCCACATATCCCCAGCCAGCAACAACCGACTTCATATTCGCTGCACGAGCCGCCCGAGTATCATTTTCGATATCTCCGACGTAGAAGCAGCACTCTGGCGCACAATCAAGCGTTTTGGCCGCTTCTAAAAGAGGTAATGGATGCGGCTTAGCGTGCGCATAAGTATCGGCACCCACAATCACTTGTGCCGCTTGCAGACGCGGAAAGTGGTCGAGTAACTGATGAGTGAGCCCTTCAGGCTTATTGGTCACAATGCCCCAACGCATCGCTAAATGCGCCAATTTATCCAGCAGTGCATCAATACCTGGATACACCTGCGTCCCTTGGCAAATCGCTTGGCCATAATGATAAAGAAAGCGCGCACGTAAGGCGATAGGATCTTGATGTTTTGCTTGCTCGCCAAATCCGGCCGTGAGCAGCCCTCGCGCCCCAAAACTGGTGTGGGTGTATATTTGCTCCGCGGTCAAAGGCGGCAGGTCAAATTCGGCTAAAACACGATTCGCAGCTTCACCCATATCGGGCGCAGTATCGAGCAGGGTGCCATCAAGATCAAAGAGGATGGTCGACGGAGTCATGCCAGCTTGCTTCCTTTTCAGTCGGTTAGGGGGCCTGAGTATGAACGAGATAATTCACATCGACATTGGTATTCGACAGCTTATAGGTGTCGAAAAACGGATTATAGTGCAACCCAGTCATATCTTGGGCATTAAGCGAGGTGTTATCAATCATTGTCATCAGCTCTGAGGGCCGAATAAATTTATGATGCTCGTGGGTGCCTTTCGGGACTAACTTCAGAATGTGCTCGGCACCGACAATCGCAAATAGCCAGGATTTTGTATTGCGATTTAAGGTTGAGAAAAAGACATGGCCACCCGGTTTAACCATTTGGGCACAGGCGTGAATGACAGAGGCGGGCTCAGGGACATGCTCTAGCATCTCCATACATGTCACTACATCGTATTGCTGGACAAAGCTACTGGCGTGTTCTTCGGCTGTTGATTGGATGTATTGAACATCGACGCCCGCTTCAAGCGCGTGGAGTCGGGCAACGGTGAGTGGCTCTTTACCCATATCTAAGCCGGTGACGTCGGCGCCTTCTTGCGCCATGCTTTCTGCAAGGATCCCGCCACCGCAGCCGACATCGAGCACCTTCTTACCAAATAGTCCACCGGCTTTGGCCATCACATAGTCAAGACGCAGAGGATTGATTTGGTGTAGAGGCTTAAACTCACCCTCTAAATCCCACCAACGTGATGCCATGTCTTCAAACTTTTGAATTTCTGCCGGATCGACATTTGATACCTGAGTCATAACTACAGCTTCCTTATCGGTTTTGCTGCATTATAGCGAAATCCAACACGATAAAAAGAAGCCTATCTATCAGCGCGACGTGATACATCAGGCCAGCGCGCTCAGACACCTTATGGCTTATATTCTTAAAAATGCATAGCCAGATACGGAAGTGGTGGGTTTTTATCCGTATAGATAGACGCATTCAGAGCGTCTACTAACGAGATCCGTGATACATCTTGGCCATATTCACGTGTCTCGTAGAAGGCTTTGTGTTATTCTCCGTGGTCACGTATTTGAATACGCAAACATTATTTTGAGGGATGTTGGCTCCATGAGCGATCTTGCTAAAGAGATCACGCCAGTCAATATCGAAGAGGAGCTGAAAAGCTCATACCTCGACTATGCAATGTCCGTCATTGTTGGCCGAGCTCTTCCTGACGTGCGTGATGGCCTAAAGCCAGTACACCGCCGCGTATTATTCGCGATGAACGTACTAGGCAACGACTGGAACAAGCCATATAAGAAATCGGCCGTGTGGTCGGTGATGTGATCGGTAAGTATCACCCACACGGTGATAGTGCGGTTTACGACACCATTGTGCGAATGGCGCAGTCATTCTCGCTACGCTACAGGTTGGTAGATGGTCAAGGTAACTTCGGTTCTATTGACGGCGATTCTGCGGCGGCGATGCGTTACACCGAAGTGCGCATGGCAAAAATTGCCCATGAACTGCTCGCCGATCTTGATAAAGAAACCGTGGATTATGTGCCAAACTACGATGGCACCGAACAAATCCCGGATGTGTTGCCAACACGCGTACCTAACCTGCTCGTCAACGGTGGGTCAGGCATTGCGGTCGGGATGGCAACCAACATCCCACCTCACAACTTAACCGAAGTGGTTAATGGTTGTCTGGCTTACATCGATAACGAAGATATTACCATCGACGAGTTGATGGACTACATCCCAGGCCCTGACTTTCCAACCGCGGCAATGATCAATGGCCGTAAAGGGATTGAAGACGCTTACAAAACGGGCCGTGGTAAAGTTTACTTACGTGCCAAAGCGGATATCGAAACAGAAAAAAATGGTAAAGAGACCATCGTTGTTAACGAGATCCCTTACCAAGTCAACAAAGCGCGTTTGATTGAAAAAATCGCCGAGTTGGTAAAAGACAAAAAAATCGATGGTATTTCTGCACTGCGTGATGAGTCGGATAAAGACGGCATGCGGATTGTCATCGAATGTCGCCGCGATGCGGTTGCGGAAGTGGTTCTAAACAACCTTTACGCGCAAACGCAATTGCAGACATCGTTCGGTATCAACATGGTGGCGCTGGACAACAACCAGCCGAAGCTTTTCAATTTGAAAGAAATGTTGAAATGCTTTGTCAATCACCGCCGCGAAGTGGTTACACGTCGAACGGTTTACGAATTACGTAAAGCACGCGATCGTGCCCATATCCTGGAAGGGCTCGCGGTCGCGCTTGCTAACATCGATGAAGTGATTGAACTGATTCGTCAAGCACCAACACCTGCTGTTGCCAAGCAAGAGTTACAAGACCAAGGTTGGAAACTCGGTGGCGTATCGGCAATGCTTGAAGCGGTTGGGGGCGAAAATGCCCGTCCAGAGTGGCTCGCGGCAGAATTTGGTGCCCGCAACGATGGGTCTTACTATCTCACTGAGCAACAAGCGCAAGCGATCTTGGATCTGCGTTTGCACAAGCTTACTGGGCTTGAGCACGAAAAGATCTTAGACGAGTACAAAGGGCTTCTAGAGCAAATCGCGGAGCTATTACACATCTTAGCGAGCACTGAGCGCTTGATGGAGGTCATCCGTGAAGAGCTGGAAGCGGTGCGTGATAGCTATGGTGATAAACGTCTAACTGAGATCACTGCGGCAAGTGCCGACATTGATATCGAAGATCTGATCAACCAAGAAGATGTGGTAGTGACGTGGTCACACGACGGGTACGTCAAGTACCAAGCGTTGAGTGACTATGACGCGCAACGTCGTGGTGGTAAAGGCAAATCGGCGACGCGTATGAAAGATGAAGACTTCATCGAGCGTCTATTGGTGGCAAACACCCACGACACCATCTTATGCTTCTCCACCCGTGGCCGCATGTACTGGCTGAAAGTTTATCAATTGCCGCATGCGTCACGTAATGCCCGTGGTAAGCCGATTGTTAACTTACTCCCGCTTGAAGACGGTGAGCGAATTACCGCTATTCTACCGGTGCGTGAGTACGAGGAAGACAAGTATGTCTTTATGGCAACCGCACACGGCACGGTGAAGAAAACGCCGTTGACTGACTTTAGTCGTCCACGTAGCGCCGGTATTATTGCGGTGAACTTACGTGACAACGATAGCCTGATTGGCGCGCAGCTCACCGACGATAGCAGCGAAGTCATGTTGTTCTCGCAATTCGGTAAAGTCGTGCGGTTTGTCGCCTCAAATGACACCGTGCGTGCAATGGGTCGTACCGCTGCAGGGGTGCGAGGTATTCGATTGGCCGAGAATGACCAAGTTGTCTCGCTGATTATCCCGCAAGCCGGCGCTGAGATCCTAACCGTCACCGAAAATGGCTTTGGTAAACGTACCGCTTTGGATGAATATCCGACCAAGAGTCGTGCAACCAAAGGGGTGGTATCGATCAAAGTCTCCGAGCGTAACGGTGATGTCGTGAGTGCCATTCAGGTGTGTGAAGGCGACGAGCTGATGATGATCACCAATGCGGGCACACTAGTACGTACTCGCGCCGAAGAAGTGAGCCAAGTGGGTCGAAATACCCAAGGTGTTCGTCTGATCCGCGTCAGCGATGACGAGAAAGTGGTTGGCCTACAGCGTATTGAAGAGCCTGATGAAGAAGAAATGGAAGCGCTGGCGAATGAAGCTGCTGCGACCCATAAATCAGAGGGTTTCGACACGTCGGACGAGGATGTTTCACCTACGGTGAATGATGATCAAGACGACGCGCCAGCGTCGGATGAGGATTCAAACACCTAATCGTGACTCGGTGTAAGATTAAAAAGGGTGCAGTGAACTGCGCCCTTTTTTATTACCTATTGATTGGGTAGCGCTAAAAATATCCAGGCGTGCCAAGAAATCAGGGTGGAATGTGCCTTGGTGCTTTCAAAATGTGCGTGAAACGTGTTAAATCAATCACACGCCTTTTAAAACGAACGGCTTAAAACGTCTTTTTAAAACAACGAGTATTCTTGCCGTCCAACGGACGCGGGAGATGACAAAAAGCAGGAGCCCCTCCCCAACATGGATAACGTCTATAACTTCTCAGCTGGCCCGGCGATGCTGCCGCGTGAGGTCATGCTTAAAGCCCAAAAAGAATTCATGAACTGGCAAGGTCTTGGCACGTCAGTAATGGAAGTTTCGCATCGCAGTGAGGCATTTTTATCTTTAGCTCGCCAGTCTGAGCAGGATCTGCGAGAACTGCTGGTTATTCCAGAGAATTATCACATTCTATTTTGCCAAGGTGGCGCACGTGCGCAATTTGCCGCAGTACCCATGAACCTCATGGGCAACCATACCATTGCTGATTACGTTGATGGCGGTTATTGGGCCGAGAGTGCCGTCAAAGAAGCAAAGCGCTATTGCACACCGAATGTGATTAACGTTCGACGCGAGCGTGACGGTAAGCGAGCTATCTCGCCAGCCAAAGATTGGTTGCTCAGTAGTGACGCTGCGTATGTGCATTTTTGCCCGAATGAAACCATTGATGGCATTGAAATTAACGATCTGCCCGACACCCATAAGCCGATTGTCGCCGACATGTCATCGACCATTTTATCACGTCCGATCGACGTGTCTCGATATGGTGTTATTTATGCGGGTGCACAGAAGAATATTGGCCCTGCTGGACTCACACTGGTCATCGTGCGTGATGACTTACTGGGCTTGGCAAAAGATGTATTGCCAAGTGTGCTCAATTACAAAGTATTGGCCGATAAAGACTCCATGTTTAACACACCACCGACCTTTGGCTGGTATCTTGCGGCTGAAGTGTTTAAGTGGTTAAAACAACAAGGTGGTATTGAAGCGGTGTACGCGCGTAACCAACAAAAAGCGGCGTTGCTATACGATGCCATAGACCAGTCAAGCTTGTACCGGAACCAGATTCATCCTGACAACCGATCATTGATGAATGTGCCGTTTCAACTGGCCAATAGTGAGCTGGATGAAACCTTCCTCGCGGAAGCGACAGCGCAAGGCCTACATGCACTCAAAGGCCACCGTGACGTAGGTGGGATGCGAGCGTCTATTTATAACGCGATGCCACTAGAAGGGGTGCAAGCCTCGTGGACTTTATGCATGAGTTTGAGAAAACGCACGGCTGATTCACCGTGTCCAGGTAAGATTTATCGAAAAAGACCGCTTTTGTCGTGAAAGCGGTCTTTTTATTTCCCTTCTCGACACTTTGATAAAAATAATAATTGTGAGACCGCTTGTATTTTGGTTACTCTGGGGACACTAAGCATCACGGATATAAACCAGAATGGAGCAACTGACACTTTCCCCCATCTCTCATGTTAATGGTCAAATTAACCTACCTGGCTCGAAAAGCGTGTCTAATCGCGCCTTGCTGCTTGCCGCGTTAGCGTCAGGCACCACACGATTGACCAACCTACTCGATAGTGATGACATTCGGCATATGCTTAATGCATTTACCGCGTTAGGTGTGTCGTATCAACTGTCTCGATCGCACGTATCGCTGATGGTGTGGGAAGGACGGCTGGGACAAGCTTTTTCAGGTCGACACCCCCGCTTGAGCTATTTTTGGGCAATGCCGGCACAGCGATGCGGCCTTTAACTGCGGCACTGTGCCTGGGTAAAGGCGAGGTGACCTTGACTGGCGAACCAAGAATGAAAGAACGCCCGATTGGTCACTTGGTCGACGCGCTCAATGCGATCGGCGCTGATGTCCGTTATCTCGAGGCCGAAGGTTACCCGCCATTGCGCATCAAAGGCACAGGGTTAGCTGGCGGTGATGTCAACATCGATGGCAGTATCTCCAGCCAATTTCTGACCGCGCTGCTGATGGCTGCTCCGTTTGCGCGCAAAGAAACGCGTATTACTATCAAAGGCGATTTGGTCTCTAAGCCTTACATTGATATTACCCTTGCTATCATGGCGCAATTTGGCGTCGAGGTGCAAAACGACAACTATCAGCGCTTTGTCGTGCCGGCTGGTCAGCACTATTGCTCGCCTGGGCATTTTATGGTTGAAGGCGATGCATCGTCTGCCTCTTATTTTCTTGCGGCCGCGGCAATCAAAGGCGGTGAAGTTAAGGTCACTGGCATTGGACGGAAAAGTGTGCAAGGTGATATCCAGTTTGCCGATGCGCTAGCCGCAATGGGCGCGGACATAGAGTGGGGCGACGATTACGTGTTAGCGCGCCGCAATACGCTACAAGGCGTGGATATGGATTTTAACCATATTCCCGATGCCGCGATGACCATTGGTGTCGCTGCGTTATTCGCAAACGGACCGACGCGCATTCGTAACGTGTATAATTGGCGAGTCAAAGAAACCGATCGACTTTATGCCATGGCAACGGAGTTGAAAAAACTCGGCGCTGTGGTCGAAGAAGGTGACGATTATCTGTATGTTGAGCCACCTAAGCAACTTAAGCATGCGGCAATCGACACGTATGACGATCATCGCATGGCGATGTGTTTTTCGCTTGGTGGCACTCAGTGATACGCCCGTTACCATCAATGACCCGGGTTGCACCTCAAAAACCTTTCCTGATTACTTCGACAAGCTAGCGGCGATCAGCGCTGACTGATGATAAAGCGTAAGGGTTTTTTATTGCTGCTGATATTGAGTCAGCAGCAATGATTTCCTTGTCCATTTCTTCTATAATGTGCACCGAATTATACAACCGCCTGTTTTCGTTAAAGCGTGATGCAAGCAAAAGCCTAATGCGACTAACAAGCATCATGTGACTAACAAGCATGATGTGACAAAACGGGCGCGTAGAGCGATCGAGACCAACGTGGAGAGATTTATGCCGATACAGGCGCCTGTCATTACAGTAGATGGACCAAGCGGTGCAGGAAAAGGAACCCTATGTATGCGACTGGCTGAAAAGCTCGGTTGGCACCTGCTCGACTCAGGAGCTATCTATCGGGTACTGGCTCTCGCAGCGATTCATCATGACGTTGATACCGAATCTGAAGAAGCACTGGTGCCACTGGCCGCCAACTTAGACGTGCAGTTTTTGGCCGAAGGAGACTTGGTGAAAGTGATCCTGGAAGGCGAAGATGTGTCCGGGACCTTGCGGACTGAGCAGGTAGGCAACCAAGCCTCAAAAGTGGCTGCGTTACCCCGGGTTCGTGAAGCATTATTACGCCGCCAGCGCGCCTTTGTTGGTGAGCCGGGGTTGATTGCTGACGGACGTGATATGGGAACGGTCGTGTTCCCGAAAGCGGCGGCTAAAATCTTTTTGGATGCCAGTGCAGAAGAACGCGCGCGTCGCCGTCAGCACCAGTTGCAAGGTAAAGGGGTTAATGTTACCTTTGAGCAACTTTTAAGTGAAATTCAAGAGCGTGATGATCGCGATCGCAACCGTGCGGTGGCACCATTGCGCTCTGCGTCTGACGCCTTAGAGCTAGATTCTACCTCGTTATCGATTGACGAGGTGATCGAGCAGGCGTTAGCGTTTATTGAAAGCAAATTATCGGCTGCATAAGCAGTCTATAACCGTTAGCTGCAAGGATGATAGCTGACATATTTTACAACCCCATGCGGTAGGATACCCGTGGACGTTTATCAAATTGAAGATTTTAAATATAATGACTGAATCTTTTGCTCAACTCTTTGAAGAGTCTCTAAAAGAAATCGAAACTCGCCCAGGTTCTATTGTTAAGGGTACTGTTGTTGCTATCGAGAACGGTTTCGTTCTGGTTGACGCAGGCCTGAAATCTGAATCGTCCATTCCGGCTGACCAATTCAAGAACGCTGCTGGCGAACTTGAAATTGAAGTAGGCGGTGAAGTCGATGTAGCCCTGGACGCAGTGGAAGATGGTTTCGGTGAAACTCAGCTTTCTCGTGAGAAAGCTAAGCGTCACGAAGCTTGGATCCAGCTAGAAAAAGCGTACGAAGAAGCTGAAACCGTTAACGGTGTTATTAACGGTAAAGTGAAAGGTGGTTTCACCGTAGAACTGAACGGCATCCGTGCGTTCCTACCGGGTTCACTGGTTGACGTTCGTCCAGTACGTGACACTTCTCACCTGGAAGGAAAAGAGCTCGAGTTCAAAGTAATCAAGCTTGACCAGAAGCGCAACAACGTTGTTGTTTCTCGTCGTGCGGTTATCGAGTCAGAAAACAGCGTTGAGCGTGACGAGCTGCTAGCTTCTCTGCAAGAAGGCATGGAAGTTAAAGGTATCGTTAAGAACCTGACTGACTACGGTGCGTTCGTTGATCTGGGCGGCGTTGATGGCCTGCTTCACATCACTGATATGGCGTGGAAGCGCGTTAAGCACCCATCAGAAATCGTTAATGTTGGTGACGAAATCAACGTTAAAGTTCTGAAGTTTGATCGTGAGCGTACTCGTGTATCACTTGGTCTGAAACAACTGGGTGAAGATCCATGGGTAGCCATTGCTAACCGTTACCCAGAAGGTCACAAGCTGACTGGTCGCGTAACTAACCTAACTGACTACGGCTGCTTCGTTGAAATCGAAGAAGGCGTTGAAGGTCTGGTACACGTGTCTGAAATGGACTGGACCAACAAAAACATCCACCCATCTAAAGTGGTTAACGTGGGTGACGAAGTTGAAGTTATGGTTCTGGACATCGACGAAGAGCGTCGTCGTATCAGCCTAGGTCTGAAACAGTGTAAAGCCAACCCATGGCAGCAATTCGCTGAAACTCAGAACAAAGGCGACCGCGTTACTGGTAAGATCAAGTCAATCACTGACTTCGGTATCTTCATCGGTCTAGACGGCGGCATCGACGGTCTGGTTCACTTGTCTGACATTTCTTGGAACGCAACAGGCGAAGAAGCCGTTCGCGAATACAAGAAAGGCGACGAGATCTCAGCAGTGGTTCTTCAGGTTGACGCAGAGCGTGAGCGCATCTCACTCGGCATCAAGCAGATGGAAGAAGACCCATTCAACAACTACCTGGCAGCCAACAAAAAAGGTGCTATCGTTAATGGTACGGTAACTGCTGTTGACGCGAAAGGCGCAACGGTTGAGCTAGCAGAAGGTGTTGAAGGTTATCTGCGTGCTTCTGAAGCATCGCGTGACCGTGTTGAAGACGCGACGCAAGTGCTTTCAGTTGGCGACAGTGTTGAAGCGAAGTTCACCGGTGTTGACCGTAAGAACCGCGTTCTTAACCTGTCTGTCCGTCTGAAAGACGAAGCTGACGAGCAAGAAGCAGTAGCGAGCCTGAACAAAACCGAAGAAGGTTCTATCGGCAACGCTATGGCTGACGCGTTTAAAGCAGCGAAAAGCGAATAATGTATACGTTGAGGGGGAAATTTTCCCCCTCTGCACTTATACTGTTGAGAAACATACTAAAGCGGGGTGTTTATGACCAAATCTGAGTTGATTGAAAGACTCTGTAGTCAACAAACCCATCTATCTGCGAAGCAGGTAGAGGATGCCATCAAGGAAATCCTTGAGCATATGGCAAGCACACTAGAAAGCGGTGATCGTATCGAAATCCGTGGTTTTGGTAGTTTCTCACTACATTATCGCGCGCCTCGTGTGGGGCGTAATCCTAAAACAGGCGAAAAGGTCGAGTTAGACGGCAAGTACGTCCCTCACTTTAAACCTGGTAAGGAACTTCGTGATCGCGTTAACATTTATGGTTAATCGATAGACGTTGAAAAAAACGGCATGCTGCAAGTATGCCGTTTTTTTATGTCCGCTGATCATAGCTTGCGTGACGAATTTCCTGCATAATCATACCTCCTGTGTAAGATCTTATACCTACGACGACACGTTGTTATTCGGATTAACCTTAGCCTGAATAAAGCGTAAGCTAGGGGAAGGGTAACGACGACGTTTAGTATTGAAATCAAGCGTCAATGTTCACAATGGCAGGTGCCTCGCACTTTGTCTATCTATCATAACTGATCGGGCATTCGGCCTTTCGCAATGAGGGAATACTTGTGAAAATACTCGGCATTCTGTTTCTGGTATTATGCTTTTTGATCGCCTTGGCGCTAGGAGCGCAAAACCAAGCTGTGGTCAATTTTAACTATTTAATCGCTCAGGGTGAGTTTCGTTTATCCGTCATCTTGGGTATTGTCTTTGTCATCGGGTTTGGCATTGGCTGGCTCGTTTGCGGCGCACTATATCTCAAAGCTCGAATGACGGCTCGAGGACTACGTAAACAGGTGGAAAAGCAACGCAAAGAACTTGATAAGTTGCGTACGGACCCGCTTAAGGAACAATAATTCATGCTAGAGCTGTTGTTTCTGTTACTCCCGATTGCCGCCGGTTACGGCTGGTACATGGGTAACAGGAATGCTCGTCATCGACGGCAAGAACAGTCCCATCATTTGTCTCGCCAATATGTGGCGGGGCTCAATTTGCTGCTATCTGAGCAATCAGATAAAGCGGTCGACTTATTTATCGAGCTTTTGCAGGTCGATAACGAAACCATTGATACTCACCTGGCGTTGGGCAACCTTTTTCGCTCTCGGGGTGAAGTCGACCGGGCAATCCGAATTCATCAAAACCTAATCGCTCGGCCCAATCTCACCTTAGATCAGCGCAACCTTGCGATGCAGCAGCTGGCTAAAGATTATATGGTTGCCGGCTTTTTTGATCGCGCCGAGAAAATCTTTGCAGAGCTGGTTGATGAGCCCGATTATCGCGAATTTGCCCTGCAGCAATTACTTGCCATTTCGCAACAAACGCGAGAATGGGAGCAAGCAATCGATACCGCAGCGAAGCTGGTCAAAATGGGCAAACATAAGCTGCGTAAAGATATCGCACATTTCCACTGTGAGCTTGCGATGCAGCAACTCGCTGAGGGTGATGAGCACAAAGCACGGCAATTGTTACGTCGTGCTTTGTCTTACGATAAAAGCTGTGTCCGAGCGAGCTTAAAATTGGCAAGACTCGACATTCAGCATGAAGATTACAAAGGGGCGCTCAAACAGCTCGAGAACATCTTAGAGCAGGATGCTGATTTTGTCAGTGAAGCGCTACCTTTGCTTGCAGAAAGCTATCGCGCCTTGGGACGAGAGATGCAGTTGGTGCGTTTTTTAAAAGAATGTATTGAAAAGAATGCAGGCGTCAGCGCCGAGCTAATGCTCTCTGAAGTGATTGGCAGCAACGAGAATATCGCCATGGCGCAGAGTTTTCTTACGCGCCAACTTACGCGTAATCCGACCATGCGCGGCTTTTATAAGTTAATGGAATACCATGTTGAGCAAGCCGAGGAAGGGCGAAGCAAAAGCAAGCTTGAACACCTTAAAAGGCTTGGTCGCTGAACAAATGAAAGTGAAGCCTCATTACCGATGTCGTAAATGTGGTTTTTCCACGCATGCGCTTTATTGGCAATGCCCATCTTGCAAAAGCTGGGGCGCTATCAAGCCAATTCGAGGGCTTGATGGGGAGTGAATGGCGAGTGCTTAGCATCGCCGTTTTTTTATCGGTTAATGCGGCATTATGCCGTTTATAAGCATTCAACGAGGAACGAGGAAACAACATGCACGACCCAAAAGTCATCGTGGCACTTGATTATGCAGATATGAACCAAGCGTTAGCCTTTGCGGATAAAATCGAGCCAGGTTCATGCCGTTTAAAAGTGGGCAAGGAAATGTTTACCTTGTTTGGCCCGGCGTTTGTCAAACAGCTTCATGCAGGCGGACACGACGTCTTTCTCGACCTCAAGTTTCATGATATCCCCAATACCTGTGCCCGTGCTGTAGCGGCTGCGGCAGAGCTAGGCGTATGGATGGTCAATGTGCATGCATCAGGAGGCGAGCGCATGATGAGTGCAGCACGCGAGGCGCTTGAACCATATGGAGGCAACCGCCCATTGCTTATCGGTGTCACCGTGTTGACCAGCATGACGGATGCGGATTTACGCCAAAGTGGGGTACAACGCTCACCACAAGCGCAGGTGCAGCATCTTGCCAAGCTGACGCAACAGTCGGGTTTGGATGGTGTGGTGTGTTCAGCACAAGAAGCCAGTTTGCTTAAAGCACAGTGTGGTGACACCTTTAAGTTGGTGACTCCAGGGATCCGTCCGGCTGGCAGTGCCGCAGGCGATCAGCGCCGAATTATGACGCCAGAAGAAGCGGTAAATGCAGGATCGGATTACCTTGTCATTGGTCGACCTGTCACCCAAGCTGCCGATCCAGCCGCTGTGTTACATACGATTAATCAATCCCTACGCACTTGATGTGCCAGCTATCTAAGTCTTACTAGAGAAAGCACTAACAGATAACGCACTAACAGATAAAGCACCAACAGAGAAAGCATTCAAAGAGAAAGCATTAACAGAGAAGCATCAAGCAAGGAAAGCATGAGCGGCGGGCAGAGCCGGCCGCTCATGCTTGTATTACGGTCGTGCACCTGAGGATTTGCGAGAGCGCCTGTCTAATACCGGAGCGGTAAAGTGGCTATCGATAAGCCTTTGGGTGAGGCTATGCTGTGGGTTAGCAAACAGTGAGGCGGTATCGCCCGATTCAACCACTTCGCCTTTTTGCATCACCATCAACTTATCCGTCACATGTTTAATCACGCCCATGTGTTGCGACACATAAACATAAGATAACCCCATTTCTTCTTGTAGCTCGAGCAGCAGGTTGATGATCTGCGATCGCATTGACATATCCAAGCCATTTAATGCCTCATCGGCAACAATCACACTGGGTTGCAAAATTAACGCCCTTGCAAGCGAAACACGTTGCTTTTGACCGGTAGCAAGCATTTGCGGATAAAAATAAGCATGCTCCGGGATTAGCCCGACCCGTAATAAGGTGTCTTTAATCCGCTTCCCACGCTCTTGGGGTGTCATATTGGTATTTCGACGCAAAGGCCCTTCCAATATTTGTCCAATTTGGTTGCGTGGGTTCAGCGAGGTATTCGGGTCTTGAAAGATCATCCGTATGAGCTTGCAGCGTGTTTGATAATCTTTATAGCGGAGCGGATCGCCATTAACGCGGATTTGTCCCGCGGTCGGTTCAATCACGCCAGCAATCATTCGTGCTAAGGTTGACTTACCTGAACCATTTTCCCCGACAAATGCAATTGTCTCGCCGACATCCAATGAAAAGGACACCGGCTTCACCGCATGGGTGACGCGCTTTTTTAGCCAACCAGACCGGTGATGATAGTCTTTCGATAGCCCATCAATTTCAAGAAGAGCGGCCATGCTTGTTCTCCATGTTGAGCGGGAAATGACAGGCAAATTTATGGTTTTTCACTTTCTCGGTTCGCGGTACTTCTACGCATTTACGCTGCGCATAGGGGCAGCGCGGGCCAAGTCGGCAACCAATAGGTAAATGTTGTAATGGCGGTATTGAGCCAGGCAGAGTTTCTAGTTTGCTTTTATGCGGGATCTCGCGGCTAAAATCCGGCATGGTCCGTAATAATGCGTCTGTATATGGATGATGGGGCGTGGTGAGTATTTGCTCTCGGTTTCCCGACTCCACAGACTGGCCACAATACATCACGGTAATTCTATCCGCCCAACGCGTAACCAAAGTCAAATCATGACTAATCAACAAAATGGTCGTGTTCGACAGCTGATTGGTGCGGCTGAGCAGTCGGAAAATTTGTGCTTGCGTGATGGGATCCAAATCATTGGTTGGTTCATCGGCAATTAATAATCGAGGGCGGTTAGCGATCGCCATTGCAATCATCACCTTTTGACATTCGCCATCGGTGAGCTCGTAAGGATAGCTGTCCATCACCCGCCGATGATCTTTTATCCCAACCTTATGGAGTAGGGCGATGGAATGCTGTTTACGCCAGTTTAAACGCTGCCACCAACTGCCAGAAAACGACGCGGAGGAATCGCTTCTTCAAGCTGATGGCCCACCACTTCAGAGGGGTCAAGACAGGTCGATGGCTCTTGAAAGATCATCGCAATATCTTTACCCACTACGTGGCGACGCTCTCTGGCTGGTAGCTCCAGTAAATCAATATTGCCCAGCCTCAAACGGTCGGCGCTGACATGCCATTGATCTTTGGTCACACCGCAAATGGCCTTAGCGACCAAGCTTTTGCCTGAGCCCGATTCTCCTACCAGGCCACGAATTTCACCGTCATTAATGGTCAGGCTCATTCTATCAACCGCTTTCACCATCCCTTGAGGCGTTTCAATTTCGATGGTTAGGTGTCGAATATCTAATAACGGCATTATTCAGTTCCTGCGTTGATGGCTTGGCTGACGCCCTCACCGACAAGGTTAACAACCAACACGCTAAACGCAATGGCTATGCCGGGCAGGGTCACTGTCCAGGGGGCGGTAAAAATAAGCTCAATGGAATCACCGAGCATAGCGCCCCATTCGGGGGCTGGGGGTTGAGCCCTAATCCCAGAAAACCCAGCGCGGCAACATCCAAGATCGCGACCGAGATTGCACGGGTTACTTCAGTACTCAATACGGTGACAATATTCGGCAAAATAGAATGGTGTAACAGATAGATATTATTCGCGCCATCCAAGCGTGCGGCGATGATGTAATCTTTCTCTATTTCATCGTGGACCGCGGTATACACCGCACGAATAATTCGAGGGATCAGTGACAACCAAATCGCGAGCAATATCTGGGTTTCACCGACACCGAGAAAGGCGACCACAATGATCGCCAATAGCAGCGAAGGGATGGAAAGAATGCTGTCAAGAATGTGGTTTAACACACTGGACTTTAGCCCCTTGGTCATGCCTGCCAGCACACCAATAGCGATGCCGACCAACGACGCGGTTAATGCCGTTATCAGCGCCAATCCAAAGGTTAAGCGAGAGCCGGCAATTAAGCGCGATAGCATGTCGCGGCTCAAATCATCGGTGCCGAGAAAAAACTCAATCTGCCCAGACTGCACCCAAGAGGGTGGCATCAAAAGCTGACCCGTTTGATGTTGCGGGCTCCAAGGGGCGAGCAAGGGTGCAAAGAGGGTCACTAAGAGAAGCCCGGCTAGACACCAAAACCCAATCACAGCTAACTTATTGCGGCGAAAGGCAGTCCAAGTCCGCTCAAACTGAGTGGGAATATGCTGTTCAACGTAGACACTATTTGAGGGCATACCATTTCTTCCTTACCAGCGGATTCATAAACGCCCCTAGCACATCGGAGACAATATTAATCAATAAGACAAACCCACCAATCGCGAGTACGCCCGCCTGTACAGAGGTATAGTCTTTGACAAGGAGCGCATCGAGTAACCAACGCCCAATGCCTGGCCAGTTAAATACGGACTCGACAATAATCACAAAGGTCACCATGGTGGAAACCAATAATCCAAAATTGGGAATAATAGGCGGAATCGCGTTTTTCATTCCATGCCGAAGCACAATCTCGGTTTTCGATAGCCCTTTAGTGGCCGCGGCTTTAATGTAATTCTGACTCATCACATAGGCCATTGAGTTTCTGACCATCTTAATAATTTCAGTTGTCGGAACCACGGCAAGCGTCAGTGTCGGGAGAGCAAGATGACGCATAATATCGGTCGCGACTTTTCCCTGGAGCGGTAAATCCGAGAGCCATAAATCGACTAACGCAAACCCAGAAATATGCGGAATCTCATACAAAAGATTGTAGCGGCCTGATACGGGGAACCATTGTAAGTCGAGTGAGAACACCATAATCAGTAAGATGGCTAACCAGAATGTCGGAATCGAAAATACCACGACAGCGAGGGATGAAATCACTTTATCCGTGGGGCCTTGGCTACGCAGCCCTGCGAGCGTGCCGAGCGGTACGCCGACCATCACGCTAATGACCAGCGCGGAAATACAGAGCTCTAAAGTCGCCGGTGCGACATGGGCAAGAATATTGACCACTGGCTCCCCGTTAGCCGCAAGCCCTAGGTTTCCATCAATGAGTTGGCGTAGATAATAAACCCACCCTAACCAATAGTCATATTGGTGCCATCCTGAATCAGGCGACAATAAAATGATGTTATAAGCGACCAAGGTGAGGATCACCAAGGTGATCAAAAATAAGTTGAAGCGTCGTAAGGTATAAATCAGCATGGTTTAGCGCTCCCGTGACACATCAGCAAAACTGTCTGCCCCAAAGGGTGTCATCGTGAGCCCGGTTAAATGTGCATTACGGACTTGGTGTTGAATACCATGGGCAAGTGGCACCACCGGCATCCGACGGTCAAGAATGGTTTGTGCGTCCTGGTATAAGGTTTTGCGCATGGCCATATTGTCTGTCGCAATTGCCTCATTTAAGGTTTGATCGAAAAAGCGGTTACACCAATTGGCGATATTCCACCCCGTGAACTTGGCATTGCAAGTCAGTAATGGGCGTAAAAAAGCATCAGGATCCCCATTATCGGCCACCCAACCGGTAAGCACCATACCGTGACTGTCATCGCCTTCCCGAATCGATGCGCGGTTAACGGTTTTTTCTGGAATGATATTAACGTCTATGCCAATTTCTCCCAGATCGGCCTGGATCAGTTCGGCGGTTTTACGCGGACTTGGATTAAACGCCGTGGGCTTTAATGGCACCGTTAAATCAACACTGAACCCATGGCGATACCCGGCTTTGGCGAGTAGGGCCGCTGCGAGCTTGGGATCATGTTGGCTTTGCTGATTAGGGTTATACGCCCAGGACATCGGCGGCAACAAGCTGGTGGCAGGTGTGCCTGTGCCATAGTACACCGAGCTTAGTAAGGCGCCGCGATTAATCGCCAGATTGATCGCCTGACGAACCGCCACCTGCGAAAGCGCTGGATGGCGGGTGTTGAGCGCAATAAACGCCACGTTCATCCCCGTTTGAGATGATAAATGAAAGCGCGGATCATTCACCACGACGGGTAACTGACTGGCAACGGGAGAGGCGAGCACATCACATTCACCCGTCAGCATTTTTGCCAAGGTGCCCGTTCCTCGGGTTGAAATATCAAAGACCACCTGCTCCATCGGGGCGGGGCCTTGCCAATATTGCCAGTGGCGGCGCAGACGAATTAATTCACGAGGCTGATACTCAGCCATAGCAAACGGGCCGGTGCCAACCGGGTAGGTGTCGATTTTTTCCGGTGTACCGGCGGCTAATAATTGGTTGGCATATTCTTTTGAAAGAATCACCGAAAATTTGGTGGCCAGTGTAGAAAGAAACGACACATCGGGTCGCGAGAGGGTAAATTGCACACGATAGGTATCGGTCGCTTTGACACTCGAGACTAAACTTGAAAAATCCATGCTATCGAACCATGGATATTGGCCGCCAGAAATGCGATGAAAAGGGTGACGGGGGTTAATCAAGCGCCGAAAAGTGAAAACAACGTCCTCAGCATTGAGGTAACGAGACGGCGTAAAAGTCACACTGCGATGAAAAGCCACACCACGACGGAGTACAAAGGTATAGGTTTTACCGTCATCACTGACCTCCCAACTTTTCGCGAGCATGGGCTCGGGTTGGTAGGTGTCAGGGTTCAGCTGAAGCAGGCGATCGTACAGCTGGCTCGATAAGGTGTCTGCGGTCAGGCCGCCATCGGTCAACTGAGGGTTAAATGTGTTCGGTTGGCCTGGGCCACAAAACACAAAACCACGGTTGTCGGCCGCACGTTGATCGTTAGCCGCATCACAACCTGCGAGAAGCAGACCGCTCACGCCCAGGATCAAAAACTGGAAAAAAACGCGCATAAACCAAGTAATATCAGCTATCAAAATGAATCTCGTAATCTACCACCGAAACGGTCTTACCACCAAGTAAAGTAGGGGTTATCTTGCGTTTCTGTGTCCGTGAGTTGTCCCTGTGCCGATAAAGGTTGAGCAACCACAAGATTAGTTATCTTGTCCCACGTTATGCTTGCGCAACAGCCCCCTGAATTGATGGTAGCTTAGGCCGAGTAACTGCGCGGCCTTCCTCTGATGATAGTTGGCTTGCGACAACGCCGCTGTGACCAAATCGCGTTCTTGTGTGGTTTGCCACTCACGCAGATCAAGAGGAAAGGCTGGCAGTGAACCTTTGACCGCTGAAGGAGCATGCGTGGATTGCTGAGGCTGCCAAGGCGGTGAAAATGGGTCAAGACAAATCGTATCGATGGGTGTGGTGGCATCATTATGGCGCGAAAGCGCCCGCTCAACTGCATTTTTCAGCTCTCGCACATTACCTGGCCAGGAGTGTGTTAGCAATTGTGCTTGGGCCGGTTGCGAAAAGCCCGCAAATAATGGATAACCGAGCTCAACCGCCATTTTCATGGCAAAGTGCTCGGCCATGATCAAGATATCCTGCTGGCGCTCGCGAAGCGGGGGAAGATGGATAACGTCGAAGGCGAGCCGGTCCAGCAGATCAGGACGAAATTGGTTGTCTTGCGCAAGCGCGGGTAGATCTTCATTGGTGGCGCACACCAGCCGAACATCTGCGCGCAAAGGCGTGGTGCCGCCAACACGTTCATATTCGCCATACTCAATCACACGGAGTAACTTTTCCTGAACGCCCTGAGGCGCGGTAGCAATCTCGTCCAAGAATAGAGTTCCGCCCTCAGCGCGCTCAAATCGGCCGCATGTCGGCCTTTGGCACTGGTAAAAGCACCGGCCTCATGGCCAAAGAGCTCAGAATCGATCAGCCCCTCGCTTAGCGCCGCACAGTTCAAGCTCACAAGCGGTTGTGACCAACGGGTTGAGAGGTAATGAAGACGCTGCGCGATTAACTCTTTCCCGGTGCCGCGCTCACCCATAATCAGAACCGGACGGTTGAGCGGGGCCAGCCGACTAACATGGTCTAACACGGCTAAAAAACGGTCAGACTCCCCCAGTAAGTTATCTTGTTCTCGCATGGCGATTTTTACCAAATAGTGGTTTTATTCATCATGAACGGTTTAGAAGGCCGACGCAACTGCTTTTAACCGATTGAAAAATAGCGCATAAAAAGTTGGCACACCGTTTGAATAAGTGTGAGCAGGTTTAAACAAACTTGAACAAATAGAAGGAGTCAGTGATGGGAATCTTTTCTCGTTTTGCAGATATCGTCAATGCCAACGTCAATGCCTTGCTCGATAAGGCGGAAGATCCACAAAAAATGATCCGTTTGATCATTCAAGAAATGGAAGACACCTTGGTAGAGGTGCGGACATCATCAGCGAAAGCGCTGGCAGATAAAAAAGAAGTCGCGCGTAAGATTGAAAACATCGAACGCCAAATTCAAGACTGGCAGGAAAAAGCCTCGCTAGCGCTGCAAAAAGATCGAGAAGATCTCGCGCGCGCTGCATTGATCGAAAAACAGAAAGCGCATGATGTGAAAGTCGCACTCGATGAAGAGCTGAGTTTAATTGCGGAAAGCGTTGAAAAACTGAGTGGTGAAATTGCAGCGCTTGAGACCAAGCTGAGCGAAACGCGGGCACGTCAGCAATCGCTGAGCATTCGCCGTGAGACTGCGGGCAATCGTCGTGATGTACGTCGTCACCTCGGCAGTGGTCGTGCGGACGAAGCAATGGCGAAATTTGAACAATACGAGCGCCGTATTGACGAACTTGAAGCGGAAGCCGACAGTTATCAAGTTGGCAAAGGCAAAGGACTAGACGACGAGTTCGCGGATCTTCAAGCCCAAGACGAAATTGAGAAAGAGTTGGCGTCTTTAAAAGCCAAAATGAAAGATAATCAATCATAACCAATACGACGAGGAGCGGACATGTCATCACTATTTCTTGGCTTTCCACTGGCGATATTTTTACTGTTCGTCGCCCCGCTATGCTGTTGCTGCATTACCGCAGTAAACGCCAAGTTGAGCAGGGCTTAAGTGGGCAAGATTACGAAACGTTACAGCAGCTGGCTCAGCGCGCTGAAAAACTGCAAGCCCGTGTGGATAACTTAGAGCGCTTGCTTGATGCTGAAGCGCCACAATGGAGGCAACGCGCATGAGGGGAACCTTATATCGAGATCCAGACAACGGCCGCATTGCCGGTGTGTGCGCCGGCCTTGCCAACCACTTTGGGATGGAAACCTGGTTAGTGCGGATCCTGACGGTCTCCGCGTTTTTGCTCGGCTTCGGTTTTTTTGTGGTGGTGGCCTACATCGCCGCCGTGCTAATCTTAGATAAAAAACCGGCGCAAGAACACGAAACGGTTGAGCCGGCTCAGGCGGCGCCAGCGCATCAGGTGAAACAAAAGCCATGGCAGTCGGGCAAGTCAGCCAGCCAACTGATCCGTGATCTCAACGGCGAGTTCACGCAAATGGAAGACAAGATCACTCAGATGGAAGCCTATGTGACATCATCAGCGTTTAACGTTGATCAAGCGTTTAAAAAGCTATAATCCGCCTCAACTTATCAGAACACGCATTTAACCATGCACAGCGGCTGCCTGTCGTAGGCAGCTTGGCTGATCAAGGAGCCATAAAAACTTATGCCATCAGTGAAAAGGCGCGTAAAGCAGTGGGCCAGCCGAGGCGCTGACCGTCATGTTCGTCTTGCGGTTACTGGCCTCTCGCATGCGGGAAAAACGGCCTTTATTACCTCACTCATTAACCAGCTGACGCATTTGGGGACCGAGCCTAATTTGCCGTTAATGCAACTGGTGCAGCAGGGACGTGGATTAGGGGCGCGTCGAGAGCCACATCCACATATGCACTTGCCCGCGTTTGATTACGACTCTGCCATGCAGGCGCTACATAGTACTCCGCCGGCGTGGCCGTCACCCACGCGTGATGTCAGTGAAGTACGCCTAGCCGTGCGGTATCGGCCCCAGTCTGCCGCACTGAGAGCGATTAACGACATGGCGACCTTGTACGTTGATATTATTGACTACCCCGGAGAGTGGCTGCTCGATTTACCCTTGTTGAGTCAAACCTACTCGCAATGGTCAGCTAAACAGTCGGGATTATTGACCGGGCGTCGTGGCGAGCTTGCTGGCACGTGGACAACCAAAGCCGCGGCGCTCGACCCGTTTGCACCTGCAGATGAAAAAAAGCTGGCTGAGATTGCTGCCGACTACACGGCCTTTTTACACCAGTGTAAAGCACATAGCGGGCTGCATTGGGTGCAACCTGGCCGGTTTGTGCTTCCTGGGGAACTGGCTGGTGCACCTGTGGTGCAGTTCTTTCCTTGGGTTGGCTCGGACAATGAACAGGATTTGGCCAAAGCAGGGAAAGGCTCCAACTATGGGGTACTCAAAGCGCGCTACGACTATTACTGTGAACATGTGGTTGCCCATTTCTACCGCGAACACTTTGCCAAAATTGATCGCCAAGTCATCTTGGTCGACACCTTACAACCGTTGAACGCTGGCCCCGCTGCGTTTCACGATATGCGCCTCGCCGTTGAGCAGCTCATGCAAAGCTTTAAATACGGCAAGTCAGGGTTACTCAAACGGCTGTTTTCGCCCCGTATCGATAAAGTGTTGTTTGCCGCCACCAAAGCCGATCATGTGACCCCCGAGCAACATCCAAACTTGGTGAGCCTGTTGCAACAAATTGTTCATCAAGCGTGGCAACAGGCGGCGTTTGAAGGCATTGATATGCGCTGTCAAAGTGTCGCCGCGATTGAAGCAACCACACCGGGCTATGGTCTCGGTAAAAGGCAGCAACCCAAAGCGCGATTAAAAGCCAGCTTTGGTTAACCGGCCATTTGAACCCGAAGACCCCAAGCCGTAGTTACGTTCGGGATAACGGGGTAAAGCGAACCTCAACCAGCCCTTGCCGAGGTAAGGAAGAGGCTGACAAGC
>AQOF01000007.1 GCA_000565345.1 Salinivibrio costicola subsp. costicola ATCC 33508 = LMG 11651
CCAGCTGGAGAAATGCAGCGAGCCCGCTAGCAAGCTATGCAATGCCCAACCAATGGTTCGATGAGCTAGGGTTAGTTAATCTTGAATACGTAAGGACAGGGCATGTGTTTAGCATTTATGCTGAATGGAAGTGTGCATGAGCCGTATACGAGGTCCGTATGTACGGTTCTGTGAGAGGGATGAGGCGGCAACGCCTCACCCTACTCGATATATCGGTGATATATCGGCTAAGAATAAAAAAGCGGGCCTCGGCCCGCTTAGTCAGTATGATGATCAAGCGTTAACGCTTAAAGCTTAAAGCTTAAAACTGCCCACCAAGGTATCGAGACGTTTAGACAGATCACGCAGTGACTCGCTGGCTTCAGCCATGGTATTGGCGGTATCCGCGGTCTGTTGCGAGCTGTGATTAATCTCTTCAATATTCTGATTGATGTCATTGACCACCGTTGATTGCTCTTCTGTCGCGGTCGCTACTTGTGTATTCATGTCTGAGATTTGGATAATCTGCTCATTAATCGCGTTCAGTGACAGCGACGCCTCATCCGATGCGTTGACCCCTTCGGCTGTCATGGTGCGGCTTTGCTCCATTGCGTTGACAGCATTATGGGCCTCTTGCTGCAGGCGGTTGATCATGGTCTGGATTTCATCGGTTGAATCGGAGGTACGGCTAGCCAGGTTACGCACCTCGTCGGCAACGACCGCAAAGCCTCGTCCTTGTTCGCCCGCACGTGCCGCTTCAATGGCGGCGTTCAAGGCGAGCAGGTTGGTTTGCTCTGAAATACCACGAATTACATCCAAAATGCCGCCAATTGCGTCGGTGTTTTCAGCCAGCGCACTGATCACTTTCGACATATTCTCCATATCGTCGGCAAGGCTGGCGATGGTGTCTCGCGCTTGGGTGACCACACCTTGGCCATTGGCTGCATCATCGGACGCTTGGTTAGCGGCACTGGCGGCATTAGCGGCATTGCCGGCAATTTCATTCACCGTCGCGCCCATTTCATTAATCGCCGTCACCACTTGTACGGTGCGATCACGCTGATACTCACTCTGAGATTGCGTGGCGCTAGCTTGTGACGAGACTTGCTCTGCGGCATGACGAAGCTCACCACCGGTACTGGCAACGTCTGAGACTAAGCGATGAATCTTGTCGACAAAGCTATTAAACCCAGACGCTAACTGACCAATTTCGTCTTGGCTATCGATGTCGACTCGTTGGCGTAAATCGCCTTCACCCTCGCCGATCTCACGGAACACATTCGCCACGTATTGAATCGGTTTGGTAATGGTCGTCGCAAGCCAAACGGCCACCACAATAAACACTAACCCAACGACCACAGACACCATTAGGATCTGATTGCGGGTTTGATTGAGTGGTGCAAAGACTTCTTCTGCTGGAACATCTGCGATGACATACCAGTCCATGGAGGGAACATAACTTGAGGCGAGCAGGACTTCCTTGCCATTAATGTGTGTATCGAGGAGGTTAAAGTCACCTTTTTGGAGCAAGCTCCGTGCCTGTGCTCCATACACATCACTCAATGTTTTTTCGCCCATGAGATCGGTGTCGCGGTGCAATTGGACCATGCCATCGGCATTGACTAAGAAAACAAAGCCCGACTGCTCAATTTTGAATTGATTCAAAAAGCGCGTCATGTCTTCGAGTGAACGCGAAAACCCAGCCAAGCCTTTGCCGTTAAGCTGTTGAAAGTTGACGAACAGCTTGAGCTCGCCATTATCCTCTTGGAATACCTGTGCCATGGTGGCATTGCCACTGTCGAGAAAGTTATAAAACCAACTGTCTTTTTCACGCGTTAACACCCGTAAAAATCCGTTTTGATTCCAATATTGGCCGGTCTCTCGGTTAGCGATAGAGGCATCATTGAGATCGTATTGGTCACGTAACACGTTAAGCTGCTTGACCACGCGGGCTTCTTCGCTCGGGGTGATCCCTTGGTTGAGAATATCGAGTGTCACCGGATTTGACGCGAGCTGACGCGCAGCAGATTGCAGCTGGTTAACTTCACTATCAATGGTATCTCTAAACTGAGTGAGGGTGGTCGGAAGCTCATTCTCTAACAGGCGCTTTTCCATAATATCGCGCGCTTGGCTTAAGCTCATATAGCTGACGATCGCTGTCGATGCGATCACGGCTGAGACAAATGCCAACACGAGCTTTTGTTTAATCGTGAGTTGTTTTAGCTTCATGCCTTTCTCTCTATGTGGTCTATCACGCGCTATTTTGTAATCATCGATAAGTTGACAAGTTAGCGTGACAAAAAAGTGACGATGTGTATGGCACCAACGTCTAAGTTAGCAGAATTACATTTACCGTTTCTAATGTATCGGCGATGAAATGATAAAATTGAAGCCCTTGCCCATAATTATTGATGAAAATGACACTTAGCTCGCGCTTTCAACACAAACCGATAAAAAGGGATGGAGGGCGCATCGCCTGATCGATATCGCGTTATCTTTTGTGGCTAACTGTATCGTGATAAAAAACAGTATAGAATCAAACAGAACGCGACAATCACGGTTAATTGGATCGTGAGAATGAGGGAATAGAGGGCTGCGTCACTAAGACCTTGGTCGTATGTTTCATAAAACGGGTAGATTTTAATTTTAAGTTAAAAATGCTATCCTCACGCAGCGGTTACGTGCTCGAACCCTCGTCTTGCTGGAAAATTTTAATAAACTTCGCCGGATAAGCGTGATACGAGTACTAACACTTTCCAAGGATGTTGGGCCACAGGGCCTGACCGAGATAAGAGGAAATAGTCGTGCTTGAAGCCTACCGTAAACACGTCGAAGAACGTGCCGCTCAGGGTATTGTGCCTAAACCGCTGAACGCTGAGCAAACCGCCAGTCTGATAGAACTGTTGAAAAACCCGCCCGCTGGCGAAGAAGAAACCCTTGTTTATTTGCTGGAAAACCGAATTCCACCCGGCGTGGATGAAGCCGCCTATGTAAAAGCAGGCTTTTTAGCTGCGTTGGCAAATGGTGAGGCGCAATCGCCGTTAATCAGCCTGAGCGCGCCACAGAGCTACTCGGTACCATGCAAGGCGGTTATAACATCCAGCCTCTGATCGCGTTGTTAGAGGATGAAAAACTGGCGCCAATTGCAGCCAAAGCCCTGTCACATACCCTGCTCATGTTTGATGCTTTCTATGACGTGGAAGACAAAATGAAAGCAGGGAATGCTTACGCTAAACAAGTGATGGAATCGTGGGCCAACGCAGATTGGTACCTGGAAAAACCGCAGATTCCTGAAAAAGTGACACTGACAGTGTTCAAAGTATCGGGTGAAACCAACACCGATGACTTGTCTCCCGCCCCTGATGCATGGTCACGTCCAGATATTCCCTTACATGCCCTTGCGATGCTTAAAAACGAGCGCGAAGGTATTCAACCGGATAAACCCGGTGACATTGGCCCCATTGAGCAAATGAAGGCGCTGGAAGAAAAAGGCCACCCACTGGTTTATGTCGGTGATGTGGTTGGCACTGGCTCGTCACGTAAATCAGCGACCAACTCGGTGTTGTGGTTTATGGGCCAAGACATTCCGAATGTGCCGAATAAGCGCTTCGGCGGTTTCTGTTTAGGCGGAAAAATTGCCCCTATTTTCTTTAATACCATGGAAGACGCGGGCGCATTGCCGATTGAGCTCGATGTGACTTCGCTCAATATGGGCGATGTGATTGACCTGTACCCCGCTGACGGTAAAGTGTGCAAGCATGGCACCGATGACGTGCTGTCGACCTTCCAGCTCAAAACCGACATCTTGTATGATGAAGTACGTGCCGGTGGCCGCATCCCATTGATTATCGGTCGCGGCTTGACCGATCGAGCCCGTGAATGTCTCGGCCTTGAGCCATCTGACGTCTTCCGCCGTCCCCGTCCAGTGGCTGAATCCACCAAAGGCTTTACGCTGGCACAAAAAATGGTCGGTAAAGCCTGTGGCGTCGAAGGTGTGCGTCCGAATACCTATTGTGAGCCTAAGATGACCACGGTAGGGTCACAAGACACCACCGGACCCATGACCCGTGATGAGCTTAAAGACTTGGCGTGTCTTGGTTTTACCGCCGATTTGACCATGCAGTCTTTCTGTCATACGTCAGCATATCCAAAGCCGGTTGACGTGGAAACACACCATACCTTGCCCGATTTCATCATGAATCGTGGTGGCGTGGCACTGCGTCCAGGCGATGGGGTAATTCACTCTTGGCTCAATCGTATGCTGCTGCCTGATACCGTGGGTACCGGTGGCGACTCACATACGCGTTTCCCGCTGGGGATTTCTTTCCCTGCCGGCTCGGGTCTGGTGGCCTTTGCTGCAGCAACCGGGGTGATGCCGCTGGATATGCCTGAGTCGGTCTTGGTGCGCTTTAAAGGCGAAATGCAGCCCGGTGTTACCTTGCGTGACTTAGTCCATGCCATTCCGTATTTCGGCATCAAACAAGGTCTGTTAACGGTTGAGAAATCAGGAAAAATCAACGAATTTTCCGGTCGTGTTCTCGAAATCGAAGGGGTTGAGCACCTCACGGTTGAACAGGCGTTTGAGCTATCAGATGCATCCGCAGAGCGCTCTGCGGCTGGTTGTACCGTGAAGCTGTCACAAGACTCAGTGGCCGAATACCTTGAGTCGAACATTGTGATGCTCAAGTGGATGATTGCCGAAGGTTATGGCGACCGCCGTACCATTGAGCGCCGTATTCAAGCGATGCAGCAATGGCTAGACAGCCCAAGTTTGATGGAAGCGGACAAAGATGCCGAGTATGCCCACGTACTTGAAATCGATCTGGCCGAGATCAAAGAGCCTATCTTGTGTGCACCGAACGATCCGGATGATGCGCGTACCTTGTCGGACGTGGCAGGCGACAGTGTCGATGAAGTCTTTATCGGAAGCTGTATGACCAACATTGGTCACTTCCGAGCAGCCGGTAAATTGCTGGATAAATTCGGTGGCAGCTTATCGACTCGGATGTGGGTGGCACCACCGACGAAGATGGATAGAGATCAACTGACCGCTGAAGGTTATTACGGTATCTACGGTCGTGCTGGGGTGCGGATCGAAACGCCGGGATGTTCCTTGTGCATGGGGAACCAAGCGCGTGTGGCGGAAAAATCGACTGTGTTGTCGACCTCGACACGTAATTTCCCAAACCGTCTCGGTACGGGCGCGAATGTGTATCTGGCGTCGGCTGAGCTGTCGGCAGTCGGTGCGATTCTCGGCCGGATCCCGACTCAAAAGGAATATCTAGAGTACGCTGAGCAAATCAATGCGACGGCAAGTGATACTTATCGTTATCTTAACTTCCATCAAATGGATGCCTACACCAACATCGCCAATGATGTGATTGTGAAAACCGCGGTGTAGGACGTACTGATTGCCGATAGCGTTCGGCATGGCGCCAAGAAAAGCGCCTTCCATCTTTATGGGAGGCGCTTTTTTTCGTGTGCGTGACCGAGTGAGGGAGCGTCAACTGGCTTCGTGTTACGGTTGATTAATTAATCGGGTTATCCATTAATCGCGCAATATTCTCAGCCGTGCGCGTGACGTTGCTTGCCGTGTTGACCAGCGCCTCAGACAATGAACAGGGCCCAGGTTGAATGGGGAAAATCGCTTTGACGCCGTGTTGATAAAGCGTATCACAGTTGTCACCGACACTACCGGCGATCACCACCACGGGAATGTGATGTGATTGGCCAATCCGGGCGAGCGCCATGGGGACTTTTCCGTGCTGAGTTTGACCATCGACCCGTCCCTCACCGGTAATAATCCAATCTGCTTGTGCCAGGGTCGAATACGCGTGCGTTCGTGTTAGTAGCAACTCCACCCCGGGTACGAGCTGGGCATTGAGTAAACCGCCTAAAGCAGCACCGATTCCGCCTGCTGCGCCTGCGCCTGGAAAGTGCGCAATGGCATGGCCAAGTTGATAGTGACAAATACGGGCAAAACGGTGAAGGTGTTGCTCTAACTGCGAATGTGGCTGACCGTGGCGCCTTTTTGCGGACCAAATACGATAGCAGCGCCATCGGGTCCACATAGCGGGTTATCGACATCACAGGCCGCGGTGAGTGTGACAGCGCGCAAGCGTGAATCGAGCGTGCTGAGATCCAGTGTCATCAATGCACCTAATCCGTGTCCAGTCGGAATAATTGGTTTGCCTGCACCGTCAAGCAGGCGCGCGCCTAAGGCGGTCAGGATCCCGGCACCCGCGTCATTGGTGGCACTGCCACCTAAACCAATAATGATTTCATCGATGTCATGATCAAGAGCTGCACGGATCAGCTCACCGGTGCCTAAGCTGGTGGTATGGAGCGGATTTTTTGCGGTGCTTGGCATTAATGGCAAACCTGAGGCACTGGCGACATCCAACACGGCCAGTCGTTGCTCACGATTAATCACAAAACTGGCCGTCACCGGGCGAAAATCTGGCCCCGTGACGTCACAGTGAAAACGTTCTCCACCAAGTCGTTCGAGCATACTTTGTGCAAATCCCTCACCACCATCTGCCATGGGCAACAGTGAAAACGTGGCATTAGGCAGTGCGGCTGCCATGCCTGTTTGAATAGCGTTAGCGACTTGTGGGGCGCTGAGGCTTTCTTTGAATGAGTCCGGTGCGATCACAATATGCATGGCTTGTCCTTGGCGATATGACGGTCGTCCATTAAGTCGAACTGAAGTAAACAGTATGAGCGAAGTGCTACCTTGATAACAGCTTGTGCTTGGCAATTCGTGGCAAAAGCCGGACAATGCCGCGCGAAGATTGGAGGTGGATGTGGATTACGAATTTTCTCGCAATAGTTTTGATGACAGTTATCGCATTGTGTTCTCGATGGGCCATGAAGCGATTGGTCGCTGGTTGTTCGATGAAGTAGGCACTGAGCTTAGCCACGTTGAGCAATATGTCGAAGCCCTCGCTCAGCTGGAAAATGAACAGCAATGGCGCGGGCATACTTTTACCTTAACAGCCAATAAAGATGAAGTGGTGGTGATGGCGAATGCCATGCTACAAACACCATCGGATGAGGCGCAAGCAACCCTCAGTGCGCAGGCATTGACGTTTTATGATCAAGAAAGCTGTGCCGCGTGTGGCTATGATGACTTTATGGACATGTTATCGGCCTATCGCGACTTTATTATCCGTTATGGTCGACGATAACTCGAGATAAACGCGGAGCGGGGAATCGGCCCGCGTTTTTTCGATGATCGCTGATGGTGCAGTTGAGCAATAACACATTGCCGATGCGCTGTCTTGGTGAATACCTCGTACTTTTATAGTGCAAACTCCTCGAATTACCCCTCCTTGTTTTCTAACTACATGATTTTAAAGCCATCAAATATTGGCACGGCTCTTGATACCTACAGTGTGAAGCAAACACAAGGACTCAGGAGAAGGATATGAAACTGATTAGCGCCATTATCAAGCCATTTAAGCTTGATGACGTTCGTGAAGCGTTGGCGGATGCCGGTATTGATGGCATGACGGTCTCGGAAGTCAAAGGCTTTGGCCGCCAAAAAGGGCACACAGAATTATATCGTGGCGCCGAATACCAAGTCGATTTTTTACCCAAAGTGAAACTTGAAATCGCGGTACAGAGCGAGAATGTGGATTCTGTCGTTGACGCGATTTCTAATGCTGCACAGACCGGAAAAATCGGCGATGGCAAAATCTTTGTCTTCGATCTTCAGCAGGCGGTGCGTATTCGTACCGGTGAAATGGATTTGGAAGCAATTTAATACAGGGAGTATAGACAATGGAACTGGTTAATACGGTGACAGAATTGCGCTACGCGCTCGACACCTTTTTCTTTCTTTTATCCGGCGCGTTGGTGATGTGGATGGCCGCGGGCTTTGCGATGTTAGAAGCCGGCTTGGTGCGATCTAAAAATACCACGGAGATCCTGACCAAAAATATCTGCTTATATGCCATTGCGTGCACCATGTATTTACTGGTCGGTTACAACATCATGTATGTCGACAATGCAGGTGGGGGTTTTATACCTTCATTTGGCACCTTGATTGGCACACAGGGCGCAGAGGCTGATCATTCATTGGAATCAGACTTCTTCTTCCAAGTCGTGTTTGTTGCTACCGCTATGTCAGTGGTGTCTGGTGCCGTCGCGGAACGAATGAAGCTGTGGGCGTTCCTGGTTTTCTCTGTCATCTTGACGGCGGTGATCTATCCAGTTGAAGGATATTGGACCTGGGGCGGCGGCTTCCTATCTGAGGCCGGTTTCAGTGACTTTGCCGGCTCAGGAATTGTTCACATGGCCGGTGCTTCCGCGGCATTAGCCGGTGTGCTCTTGTTAGGCGCACGTAAAGGCAAGTACAGCAAAAACGGTAAAATCAACCCGATTCCTGGCTCTAACTTGCCGTTAGCGACCTTGGGGACGTTTATCCTTTGGTTCGGCTGGTTTGGCTTCAATGGTGGCTCGCAGTTGATGGTCTCAGATTTTGAGAATGCGACAGCGGTGGGACAAATCTTCCTCAACACGAACGCGGCGGCGGCGGCCGGTGCTATTGCAGCCTTACTGGTATGCAAAACCCTATGGGGAAAAGCGGATTTGACCATGGTCTTAAATGGCGCGTTGGCTGGCTTGGTGGCAATTACCGCCGATCCGCTGTCACCCTCATCAGTGGCGGCACTGATCATTGGTGTGGTATCTGGGGCCATCGTCGTGTTCAGTATTATCGGTCTCGACAAGATAAAAATTGACGATCCTGTCGGTGCGATTTCCGTCCACGGTGTGTGTGGTTTCTTTGGCCTCATGGTTGTGCCTTTAAGTAACACAGCAGCGACCTTTGGTGCCCAGCTTCTGGGAGCGGCCGTTATTTTTGCCTGGGTATTCGGTGCAAGCTGCGTGGTTTGGTGGATATTGAAGAAAACCATGGGTATTCGCGTGACCGAAGAAGAAGAGATGTCGGGTATGGACTTACACGATTGCGGTATTGATGCGTATCCCGAATTTGTCAGCGTAAAATAGCCACGCGTATAAGACATCGTTAAACTCTGAAACGAAACCTTACATTTTTACAGTAGGGTTTCGTTTTTTTTGATCCTATCGATATTGAGCATTCAGTCATTCTCTGTATACTAACGAAAGTGAGATTCGTTGTCATTTATCATCATATTTAAGGACTGTTACGATGAAAAAACTGCTGATTGCCTCGGCTGTGACGGCTAGCCTGCTAGGAACAAGTACTGCGTTCGCGGCTGAAGAAGTGAATGTCTACTCGTATCGCCAACCGTTTTTGATTGAACCCATGTTTGATGCGTTTACTGAAGAGACTGGCATCAAGGTAAACGTTAAGTTTGCTAAAAAAGGCATGGCAGAAAAGGTTAAGCAGGAAGGCGAATATAGCCCAGCAGATGTCCTTCTTACGGTTGATATTTCACGCCTTAAAGAGCTGTTAAACCAAGATGTGGTGCAAGCGGTTCAAAGCGATGTGATTGATAGTAATGTGCCTGAACAGTTTCGTGATAGTGAAGATAAGTGGGTAGCGCTGACAACCCGTGCACGTGCGGTATATTCTTCTCGGGAGCGAGTTGGCGAGTTAGGTGACGATTTTGACTATCTTGACTTGGCAAAACCCGAATGGAAAGGCAAGATTTGTACCCGTTCAGGCAAACACCCTTATAATGTCTCTCTTGTGTCCGCTATCATTGAAAATCATGGTGAAGCGAAAGCCAAAGAATGGCTAGAAGGGGTTAAAGACAACCTCGCGCGTAAACCACAAGGTAACGATCGCGCGCAAAGTAAAAGCGATTAAAGAAGGGCTCTGTGATGTGTCGCTAGGGAATAGCTATTACCTAGGTAAGATGCTAAACGATGAAGAGCAAACAGCGTGGGCGGAAGCGGTTTATCTAAATTATCCGGGCCAGAATACTCATGGGACACATGTCAATGTGAGTGGTATGGCGATGGCGAAGTACGCACCGAACCAAGAAAACGCGCTTAAACTTATGGAATTTTTAACGTCAGACAAAGCGCAGCATATGTATGCTGAGGTTAACTTCGAAGAGCCGGTGAAAGCGGGTGTCGAGAAGTCTGAGCTAGTGGCATCTTGGGGGGATTATAAGCACGACCCAATGCCGTTAGAGGCGATTGCTGATAACTATGCCCAATCAGTGAAGCTGTTGGATGAAGTTCAGTTCGACCTGTAAACCATCGCATAGGGGCGACGACCGCCCCTGTTGTCTTTCTCTGACGCCTTAATGTAGTAGGCCATGCGAGATAGATTACCCATTATAAAAACCAGCAGCTGGGGCCTAGCCCTGTTGCTGGTTTTGCCGATCTTAGCGATCTTTTACACCGCGGTTGGTGATACAGGTGATATTTTTCCTCACCTGTTCCAGACCGTGCTCCCTACCTATACCTTAAATACCAGTCTGTTAGTGGTTGGTGTGGTCGCGATTGCGATGATACTGGGTGTCCCGACAGCGTGGATGCTGGCGATGTATCAGGTACCTGGCAGCCGACAATTGCAATGGGCGATGGTCCTACCGCTGGCGATGCCCGGGTATATTATCGGTTATATCTATACGGACTGGTTTGATTATGCTGGGCCGTTGCAGCGCGCTTTACGGTATGCCTTTGAATGGCAAAGCGTGACCGATTATTGGTTCCCCGATATGCGCACGCTAACGGGGGCTTGCTTTGTCTTAGCGCTGGTGCTGTACCCTTATATTTACTTATTAACACGCGCTGCTTTTATGGAGCAAAGTGTGACCTTGACCCATTCTGCCCGCCTGTTGGGTTGCTCGCCACTTCAGAGTTTTCGCCGAATTTCTTTGCCGCTAGCCCGGCCCGCCATTGCCGTTGGCGCGTCGCTGGTGGCGATGGAGGCCTTGGGCGACTTTGGTACGGTCAATTATTTTGCCGTTAGCACACTGACCACGGCGGTCTATGATACTTGGTTGAGTTATTCAAGCTTAACGGCAGCAGCTAAAATATCCGCGATAATGCTGGTGGCGATTTTTCTTTTAATCAGTGCCGAGCGTTATGGACGACGTAAACAAGCCCAATTTAGTCCAAGCTCAAGCAGTGACGCAATCGAGAAAACGCCTTTGCGAGGCTGGCGTAAAGTAGGCGTAGTAGTCTGGTGCTGGAGCTATTATCATTGGCTTTTATCTTACCGCTTTTACAGTTGGTGATGTACGCATGGCACTACTATGAAAAAAATGCCATCAGTGATTTCGCCGCGTTTAGCTATAACAGCTTTTATACCTCGACGTTGGCGGCTGTTATCGCGGTGGCTATTGCGTGGACGGTGAATGTCTATCGTCGCTTACGTGGTGATGGTATTAGTGTTGCGCCAATGCGTCTGGCATCTATGGGCTATGCGGTACCCGGCACCGTGCTCGCTATCGGGGTAATGCTGGTGCTTACGCGCGGTGATCATGTCATTAATGATGTTGCCACCGCCTATGGATGGGGCCGGCCAGGGCTGGTACTGTCAGGGACCATGGTCGCTTTGCTGGCAGCATTTGTAGTGCGCTTTAGTGCCGTTGCCATTGGTAGTATCGAATCAAGCATGGCCAAAATCCCCCCTTCGCTCGATATGGCGGCGCGAACCATGGGCTGCACCACCACGGGGGTCATTCGCCGCGTGCACCTGCCTTTAATTCGTCGTGGTACGCTTATTGCGATGTTGCTGGTGTTTATTGAGTCGATGAAAGAGCTTAATGCGGCTATTTTACTGCGTCCATTTAACTTTGAAACACTGGCCACCTATGTGTACAACTTTACCTCTGATGAACACTTAGAGTACGCCGCATTACCGGCAATTTTACTGGTAGTGGTTGGCTTAATTCCGCTTATCTTGATTAACCGGTCATTGGAGCAGAAATATCAATGAAGTGCGCCTTGTCGATTAAAAACCTGACCTGCAGCTATAACGGTACGCCTGTCTTAAAAGATTTATCGCTGCAAGTGGCACCTGGAGAGATTGTTTGCCTACTCGGTGCCAGTGGCTGCGGAAAAACCACCTTGTTAAAAGCAATGGCAGGTTTAATGCCGCTATCGGCAGGGACGCTATCGATTGGCTGTAAAGTCATGGATAATGAGCATCACTCTGTGCCACCTGAGCAGCGTAATATCGGTATGATCTTTCAAGATTATGCGCTTTTTCCGCACCTAACCGTTGCAGAGAATATCGGGTTTGGACTTTCACAGTTGGCCGCTCAAGCGCGAGCGAGCAAAGTGGCTGACATGCTTAAATTGGTCCATTTAACTGACCTTGGGGATCGTTATCCGCATCAATTATCCGGTGGTCAACAGCAACGGGTAGCGATTGCCCGTGCGCTTGCCTATGAACCCGATCTATTATTACTGGACGAGCCTTTTTCTAACATTGACACCCAGGTACGCCACGACTTGATTGAAGAGATCCGGCGTATTTTTAAATCACAGGGTGTGACAGCGATTTTGGTGACTCACAGTCGCGAAGAAGCCTTTGCCTTTGCCGATAAATTGGCCGTAATGAATCAAGGCCTTATAGAACAGTTCGGTGATACCACAGAGGTCTATTATCAGCCTGCAAGCCGCTTTGTGGCAGATTTTCTTGGTCAAGGGTCTTATGTTCCTGTGACCGTGTCTGAGCAAGAGCAAATGCAGACGCCACTTGGCCCTTGGCCGCGTCCTGTACATTGTCATCCCGGCCCGCATTGGTGGTTACTCCGGCCACAATTTTTAAGTATTCGGGCAGACGATCAGGGCGAGGGACAGGTCTTGTCACAGCAGTTTATGGGAGATAGCAGCCGCTACACCATTGATATTCATGGGCAGAAGTTGTCGGTTCACGCTCGAGAGCCGCTGTCGGTCGGAGAAAAAGTGCGTTTAAATATTCGTTCTCATGAGCCCGTTTTGTTCAATGATGGACCGAGCTTTATCGATCCCTAACGCGCATGGATGACGCATTAAAAAGCCAACGTGACGTTGGCTTTCTATCGTGCCATGGCGTTTAGCCATGCTGGCATAATACATCAATGTAATGCTGGGCCATGGCGTTAAGCGCCGCTTTATCGGGCTATTGGTGGGCTTGTAAAAATAGCACATAGCAGACCCCTGCTAGCATGCTGGCGAGCTCTCTGGGTTGATGACGATCTGTCATTTCGCCTTTTTCGATGCCACGTTTAAATACGTTCTCGAACTGATCAACCGCATCTCGACTGCCTTTGACAAAACGTGGCCAAATATCCTCGCGAATCGACGTACTCCACTCAAACCAGACTTTCATCCACGCTTTATCGGCGAGTGCGGTATCAATTATCTGTGATGTGATACAGTTTAATGCGCCGCGCATCGATTGATCTTGCTCGGTACACTCATTAATTAACGCAATAAAGTGCTTTTCGGTTTGTGCAAGGATTTCTTCCACAAGGTCTTCGCGCGTGGGAAAGTAGTTAAAGACGGTCGCGACGGAAACGTCCGCCATGTCTGCGATATCCGCGTGCCCAGCGCGGCCAATACCGCGTTTCGCAAAAACATCTAAACCACAAGTTAATAACTGCTCTTTACGTCTTTCCGGCGACAGTCGCGTCCTTGTTCTTTCATTTGATTGAGCCATCCTAAAACCTGCCAACTTATTTTTGGTTTGTACAAATTAATTATTGTTTGTGCTAACAATTTTCTTATTAGCGATATTGAGTTTATACCAGCTATTTATCGTCTGACAACGGGCGTAAAGCTGATCTGGGCCGTAAAACGGTAATTTTGTCTGCAAAAAAAGTCATTCATTATTAAAAAGACAGGCATGGATTATTTTTTCTTATCAATCAGTGTGATAGTTAACTAGTGTGCGGGTGCAAATGGCTGACAACCGGCGTGACTGGGATCCGCAATCGATTTAGTGCTAGACTATGCCACCTTTGTTAGTGACCCCCGCGATCGTGGGGACAAACCATCGGGGCAGATATGAAACACACCGTTGAAGTGATGATTTCAGAACAGGACGTACAGGCGCGAGTAAAAGCCCTGGGCGCCGAGATCAATGAGCATTATAAAGACTCAAACGACCTTGTTTTGGTCGGGTTGCTGCGCGGCTCGTTCGTCTTTATGGCTGATTTATGTCGCGCGATTGACTTGCCACATTCGGTCGACTTTATGACCGCATCAAGCTATGGCAATAGCATGGAAAGCACGCGTGACGTGCGCATTCTTAAAGATTTGGATGACGACATCAAAGGAAAAGATATTCTTTTGGTTGAAGATATCATTGATACTGGCAACACGCTCAGTAAAGTCTGCGAAATCTTATCGCTGCGTGAGCCAAACTCGGTACGTATTTGTACCCTGCTCGATAAACCCGAGCGCCGCGAAGTGAATGTGACAGTCGATTGGCTTGGCTTTACCATCCCGGATGAATTTGTTGTCGGGGTTGGGATTGATTACGCTCAGAAATATCGCCATTTGCCGTATATCGGTAAAGTGATCCCATTGGATTAATCTCCGCAGCGACGCGTAACGCCTGTCATCACAGAGTGGCCGGTGGTTATTACGATAAATGAAAAAACCGAGCGCTTGCTCGGTTTTTTTGTAGGCACTTTTTGTAGCGACTTTTGTAGGAAACATAGCGGGTTCGGTGGGTTAGCACGTCCCCTCATGCTCTGGCGCACGCTGATAATGCGAAGCCGATAGCCCCAGTATTTCTTGTAGGCAAGATGCGACGGCGACCGATGACCAAGTTCCAGTGAGCACCCCCACAAACAGCGTTAGGGCAAAGCCATATAGCGCATCGCCACCCAGTATCAACAAGCATCCGATGGTAAACAGCGTCGTCCCGGCAGTGATCAAGGTACGCGAGAAGGTCTCGCAGACCGCAATATTGGTGCTGATATAAACACATTGGTTCGGTTTGGCCCTTAGGACATCGCGCAGCCGGTCACCGATCACAATCGAGTCATTGAGCGAGTAACCGATTACAGCTAGCAACCCGGCAATCACATTGAGATCCATGGGCACGGCGAGAATGGCGAGTAGCCCCAAGGTGAGGGTGACATCGTGTACCAGCGCGCCTATGGCTGCTAGGGCGAGTCGCCACTCAAAGCGAATCGCCAAATAAAGCATGATCGCCAACGAGGCAACTAGCAGGGCTAAGCCACCTTGTTCAAACAGGACCTGACCGACCTGAGGGCCGACTACGTCAGCTTGAATCAAACTCACTGGCATCGATAACGCAGTACTGATTTGTACCATCACCTGCTGAGGATCTTGCCATTGAGAGGTGTGGGGCAACACTAACTGCCACTGTCCCTGCGTGGTACTTGCCTTGAGCGTGGCCAGATCGCCAAACTGACTGTGCAGGGCTGGGATCAGCGTATCACTGCCAGCCAAGCTTGGTAGCGCGAAGTCAATCACGATACCGCCGGTAAAGTCGATGCCTAGGTTCAGGCCATAATAAGTAATCGCCCAGATGCTCATGGTCATTAGCAGCGCGGAGAGAGCGAAGCTGGTATAGCGGGCTTGGGTTAAGTTCATGGTATTCATTCCTTAAATGGTCACCGCGCGGCGGCGATCACGCCCCCAAATCGGATTGATGATGGCTCGGGTGCCAACAATGCCGGTTATCATGCTGGCGCACAGTCCCAGAATCAGAGTGGTGGCAAACCCTTGTAAGGGGCCAGAGCCGACGGCGTACAAACAGGCCGCAGAAATCAAGGTGGTGATATTGGCGTCAAAAATCGTGCTAAACGCCGCGCGATAGCCGGTATCAATGGCATTGGCTAGGCTTGCGCCCGCTCGCAAGCGATCGCGAATACGCTCAAAGATAAGCACATTGGTATCGACCGCCATGCCTACCGTGAGTACAAGGCCCGCGATGCCTGGCAATGTCAGCACAGCACCGGGCAGTAGCGCGAGAAGGCCGACTTGCATCATGAGGTTGGCAGTAAGCGACACAATCGCCACCCAGCCAAAACGGCGATACCAAAGCACCATAAAGATAGCCATGCCGATCATGCCGACAGCCAGTGCGGAAAAGCCTGCTTTAATATTCTCAGCACCTAAGGTGGGACCAATGGCGCGCTCTTCGACGATTTTAATGGGGGCGGTTAATGCGCCGGCACGCAATAGCATCGAGAGGTTACGCGCTTCTTCTGGGCTCGATAGCCCCGTGATCCGAAAGCGATCACTGAGCGCACTTTGGATGGTCGCTACGTTGATCACGCGCTCGTGAGCCACCAGATCGCCCTGCGCATTGGCTTGGTATTCGCGATAAACGGTCGCCATTGGATCGCCCAAGTGCCGACGAGTAAACGCAAGCATGGTCTCGCCACCTTGTTTATCCAGGCGAATGTCGACTTGAGGACGGCGCATCTCATCGACACTGGTGCGCGCATCAATAATATGTTCACCGCCTAAAATGGCATGGCGCGCGAGCGGGACGGCATTGTGCTGCGCATCGTATAGTGGTTTGGGGCTGGTAGGATCGAGGGCATAGAATGCGAGTGAGGCGGTGGCACCAATCACGCTTTTGGCTTGCTTAGGATCATGCACGCCAGGTAGTTCGATACGAATATAGTCTTTGCCTTGACGCTGCACACTGGCTTCGGCCACGCCTAACGCGTCGATACGCTTGCGCAGAATATCGATATTCTGACGTACGGCTTGATGACGCATGGCCTCACGCTCGGTATCTGTCATTTGCCAGCGATGGGTGGCACTGGTAAAGCGCCATTGAGGATAATGCTCAGTAAACCAACCGCTCACTTTGGTACGATCAGCGGCATTTAACATCGGCAATTGCACCGTGGTTTTATCCTTCTGGTTGAGGCTCGCGGTCGGCGGCAAGCGCTGACTGTCTAACCAAAGATTGAGGCTTTGGAGCAAGGCGTCTGCTTGATGGGTCAGTGCTTGGTCGGTGTCGACCCACAGTAATAATTGGACGCCACCGCGCAGATCTAGCCCTAGCTTAACCGGCTCGGCGCCTAGGCGGGATAGCCACGCGGGCGCTGCGGATAAATAATCGAGAGTGATCTCCGCATCGGCACCTAGGGCGCCTTTTAATTGCTGTTGTACGTTCTGTTGCTGGCTAATATCGGGCGTGATTAAGGTGACATTCCCTTGCGAGTCATAACGTACCTCACTGACGGCCTCTGGATGGGCGTTTAGCCAGCCTTGCAGCGCGTGGTGAGAGTGATGAGACACGCTCACTACAGGATGATCGCCAAAAAAGCTCGGTAATGCCTGCATGGAGAGTACGATTAGCATCAGCACCAATACAGCATAGTGCCACAACGCATACCGATTAACGGGAGTTGCTTTATTCATTTTTTCTCCTTGGCTGTGTATCGTGCACAGCAAACCTCACATCGAGTGTGAACTCGATGTCGCTACTGGGGGATTAAGGCGCACAGGCCTTCAGGAAAGCGAACGATTAACGCGAATGAATAAAGCGATATTGCAGATTGTGTTCTCGCCAGCCTCCGAGGCGGGGGAACGAAAATGCAAGATATTGGCGGGAGAGATACACCCCAAGCACGCACAAAAAGGCGATGAGGTGCCAAGCAAGGCTAACGTTCGTGGGAGGAAAAAGGGTGGCTAAATGTGGCGGTTGGGGATCGTCATCCAATAAAGGGGCTGGCAGTGCAACGCTGGCTCTTGCGGTCGACAGTAGGGCCGGTGTGTGTTGCAGCGCATGAATTTGCTGATTTGGCTGCCACGGTGAAACATGAGGTTTCGCCACGGCATTAGCGATCACCGCAAACAGCATCAGGCTCGCCATCAGCCACAAGAGGAGCAGAGAGCGATGCGTAGCGAGGGATGAAGACGTGATCGGAGTCATGGTCGTGTTTTACGACGATTCACCACCGCGCACAAGCATTATAGCGTCAGCATTGTGTCAATTTTCATAGAGAGGATGTGTGGCCGCGCCGGGGACCAAATGGCTCATCGCCGCTTGATAGTGTATCTCTAACGATTCACGCTGTTCGCTGTCATACCGAGATCGCGTAAGATCCCGTCAGTAGTGTCGTAAAACCAGCCATGGATATTGACATCTTGGCCTCGTTCCCAGGCGGCGCGTAAAATGGTGGAGTTGCCTAAATGATAAACCTGCTCAGCGACATTGATTTCACATAAACGATTACCACGCGCTTGGGGCGGCAATTGGTTCAGATAGCTTTTATGCTTAAGGTAAAGATCGCGAATATGTAATAGCCAATTATTGATAAGACCCAGCTCGGGATTTTCAATCGCGGCATGCACCCCGCCACATCCGTAATGACCACAGACAATAATATGCTTGATTTGCAGCACATCAACGGCATATTGCACTACCGACAAGCAGTTTAAATCCGTGTGGATCACTTGGTTGGCGACATTGCGATGCACAAACAGCTCGCCAGAGTCTAATCCTGTTAGTCGCTCAGCAGGCACACGGCTATCGGCACAACCAATCCACAAATATTCCGGATGCTGCTCTTTCGCTAGGTCGGCAAAAAACTGGGGATCCGTATCACGAATGTCTTTTGACCAGGCTTTATTGTTGGCAAATAACGCTTTTATCTGGGCCATGCTCACTCAGTCTGTTGGCAAAGTTATCAATCGTCACTATACCGCACTCTTGAGGTGTGAAATATACTGAGATCAATATTCACATTTTTTTACATCGGTCGCGTCCAGCGGATCACGCTGTGACGCTTTCAACCACTGCTCGGATAGGTTAATACGAGAAAATTCGTATACTGTTCGCTCTATCATAATCTTAACGGCAGTCGAGGTAGTGCGTGTTTGATAAAGGACGATTTGCGCAGTTGTCATTAAAGGGGGATTTATTCGGCGGGGTGACCACCGCGATTATCTCATTACCACTGGCGCTCGCCTTTGGTGTTGCCTCCGGTGCTGGCGCTGAGGCCGGGTTATGGGGAGCGATTTTGGTGGGGCTGTTCGCGTCGCTATTTGGTGGCTCTTCGACGCTGATATCAGAGCCTACGGGGCCGATGACAGTCATTATGACCGCGGTACTCACCGCCATGATGTCGCGTTACCCCGAAGGTGGCCTTGCCATGGGCTTTACTGTGGTGATGATGGCGGGCGCGTTTCAAGTGCTGATTGGCAGTTTGCGGCTGGGCAAATACGTAACCTTGATGCCGTATAGCGTGGTGTCCGGTTTTATGTCGGGGATTGGCGTGATCTTGATTTTGCTCCAACTCGCACCATTATTAGGGCAAGCGGCACCGTCCGGCGGCGTCTTAGGCACCCTGACAGCGATACCGGATTTAGTGATCAATGCCGATATTAAAGAAGTTTTTCTTGGTGTGCTCACCTTGGGTATTTTGTTTTACTTTCCGGCCAAATATCGTCGTTTTATCCCGGCTCAACTTGTCGCCTTAGTCAGTATTACCTTGGTGTCGGTACTGCTTTTTGATGCCGAGAGCATCCGCCGTATTGGTGAGATCCCGACCGGTTTACCCTCGCTAGTAGTGCCTCATATCACCGCAGAGCATTTTACCACCATGGTCATTGATGCCCTGGTGCTGGGGACGTTAGGATGCATAGACACCTTACTGACCGCAGTGATTGCCGACTCGCTGACTCGCCAAGAACATAATTCCGACCGTGAATTGCGCGGCCAGGGCGTCGCCAATATGATTGCAGGCCTGTTTGGCGCACTGCCGGGGGCCGGTGCTACCATGGGCACTGTGGTCAATGTACAAGTCGGGGCGCGTTCACCGTTATCGGGGATATTCCGTGCCGCTATTTTAGCCGCAGTCGTGTTAGTGGCGGGGGCATTAACTGCGCCGATCCCAATGGCTGTGCTTGCCGGTATTGCGCTTTATGTCGGTTTTAATATTCTCGATTGGAGCTTTCTACATCGCGCGCACAAAATCAGCTTGCAGCAAACCGGTATCATGTACGGTGTGATGGCGTTGACTGTATTTGTTGATCTGATTGTCGCGGTGGGCCTGGGTGTCTTTATTGCTAACTTACTGGTGATCGAGCGATTAAGTCGCGAGCAGGCAAAACAGGTACGGGCCATCAGTGATGCGGAAGACGATGAAGTGCCGTTAAATGATGAAGAGCGTGCGCTTTTAGATGCCAGTAATGGTCACGTACTCTTTTTCTACTTGTCTGGCCCGATGATTTTCAGTGTCTCAAAGGCCATTGCCCGTCAGCACGCTCATATCCGTGAGTTTCGGGTGATGATCCTCGACTTAAGTGATGTGCCTATGCTGGACATGACGGTAGGGCTGGCATTGGAAAACGCAATCAAAGATGCGCGTGAAGCGAATTGCACGGTATTTTTACTTTGCCCGCATGATGAAACGCGAGAGCAACTTCAGCGCCTGCATATTGGCGATTGGGTGCGTGACGCGCACATCTTCACTTCGCGTAAGCCTGCACTCGAAGCGGCCAATCGATTAGTCGAAGTCATGCCTGCGTAAGCGTATTGACTGCCAAAGCGTATTTATTCTCAACGCGCATTTATTTCCAAAAGGCAAAGTCGCGACAGCATGGATCGTGGTTAATCGCCGCCCTCGGTGCGATTAACCCTTTTTTTGTGGCGGTGTTTCTCAGACCAATACCGGTTACCATAGCAACATTGATGCGTCAGACAGCATGATGCTGATTTTATCTTAACGGGAGCTTATGAAAGCAATTGAAATCAAGGATCTCGTCAAAACGTACGGGTCCAATGTGAAGGCATTGAAAGGCGTGTCGCTCTCGGTCGAGGAGGGCGATTTTTATGCGCTGCTAGGGCCAAATGGCGCGGGGAAATCCACGACTATTGGCATACTGAGTTCGCTGGTCAATAAAACCCAAGGGCAGGTCAGTATTTTTGGCTATGACTTGGACACCCAAAAGGTGGAGGCGAAAAAGCAAATTGGTCTGGTGCCACAAGAGTTCAACTTTAATCAGTTTGAGAAAGTGCAGCAAATTGTGGTGAACCAAGCTGGCTACTATGGGGTGCCGCGAGCGCAAGCTAAAGAGCGTGCGAAGAAATATCTCTCACAACTGGATTTGTGGGACAAGCGCCATGAGCCCGCGCGTAATTTATCGGGTGGAATGAAACGGCGGTTGATGATAGCCCGTGCCTTGATGCACGAGCCGCGTTTGCTGATCCTGGACGAGCCAACCGCAGGCGTCGATATTGAGCTGCGCCGTTCTATGTGGGACTTTTTAAGCCAGATTAATCGTCAAGGGATCACTATTATTCTCACCACCCATTATCTGGAAGAAGCCGAAACCCTGTGCCGTAATATTGGCATTATCAATCGGGGGCAGCTGGTCGAAGATACCTCGATGAAGGCGCTGTTATCGAAGTTAGATGCTGAGACCTTTATTCTCGACCTCCAACCTGGGCATCAGCTCAATGCGCTTGAGGGCGTGAACTGGCAGACCACTGACACCAATACCTTGGAGGTGGAAGTCAGCAAGTCAATGGGATTAACCCCGGTCTTTGAGCAGTTGTCACAACAGGGAGTGCAAGTATTATCCATGCGTAATAAGGCCAACCGTTTAGAGGAGTTGTTTGTCACCTTAATTCAGAAAAATGGGGAGGAGCACGCATGAATGCCTTGTATTGGATTGCATTTCGTACCCTCATTCACAAAGAAGTGGCGCGTTTTACTCGGATCTGGGTGCAAACCTTGGTCCCGCCCGCGATTACCATGAGCTTGTACTTTGTCATTTTCGGTAATTTGATTGGGTCGCGTATCGGCCAGATGGAAGGTTTCAGTTACATGGAGTATATCGTTCCTGGCTTAATCATGATGTCAGTGATCACTAACTCCTACTCCAATGTGGCGTCTTCTTTTTTTAGTGCCAAGTTTCAGCATAATATCGAGGAGCTGTTAGTCGCGCCTATCCCTAACTATGTGATTATTGCCGGTTATATTGGTGGAGGCATGTGCCGTGGCTTAGCGGTGGGGGCTTTAGTGACAATGACGTCCTTGTTCTTCGTGGATTTGCAAATCGCGCATCCATTTATCGTGGTCACCACGGTGACGCTGACCTCTCGCCGTGTTTGCGTTAGGAGGCCTGATTAACGCCATTTTTGCCAAAACGTTTGACGATATCAGCCTGATCCCGACCTTTATACTGACCCCGCTAACGTATCTCGGTGGCGTGTTTTATTCGCTGTCGCTGTTGCCTGAGTTTTGGCAAGGGGTGTCTAAGCTGAACCCTATCGTGTATATGGTTAACGCGTTTCGCTATGGCTTTTTAGGGGTATCCGATGTGGGGATCATGACATCATTTGGGGTGCTGTTACTGTTTATTATCGGCTTATACGCGCTGGCTTGGCGCTTGATTTCTAAAGGTACCGGCTTGCGTAGCTAAATACCACACCGCCCCAGTCATTATGGCTGGGGCGTTTTTTTGCTCGCTGTTTGGTATACAAACGCGTATCGAGTGGACAAGGTGTCAATTAAATAAACCTTTAAGCCAACCGACGGGATCCGGCTGGCGACATCGCTTGGCAAACTGGCCATTTATGTCCCATACGGGGAGCGACGTCTCACCGCGACAATTTAGCGCGTATTGGCTACCTTGTTGGCTGACCGCCACGGTGGTGATGTCGGCAGGCCAAGGGAGTGCCAAGGGTGTCGCGCCTCGACGGTTTAAATAATCATCATAAACACGTAAAGCACCAGAGGCCCCGGTGAGCCCTGTCGATTGATTATCATCGCGGCCCAACCACACCGTGGTAACTTCTTTGTCGTCGATACCGACGAACCAGCTATCACGGTTATCATCTGTTGTCCCCGTTTTGCCTGCGAGTGCTGCATGGCGATGACGTTGCTGCAAGAAACGCCCTGTTCCCTGTTTCACCACTTGCTTCATCGCATACAAGGTCAGCCAACCGGCTTGCTCAGGCACAACACGTTCCGCTTTGGGCCAGTTTTGATACAATCCTTGACCTTCTTTGGTAGTAACGGCCCTCAGAGCCGTTAATGGGGCCCTTTGCCCTGCATTGCCCAGTGTTTGGTAGACTTGAGTGACCTCAAATGGACTCATGCTAAATGCCCCCAGAAGCAGAGAGGGAACGCGTGGAATGGTGTCAGTTTTTGCCCCTAATTGACCAAAGGTGTTAACCACACTTTCTAACCCCAGTTGCATGCCGAGGTTGACCGTTGGCACGTTATAGGATTTTGCCAAGGCGGTCAGTAATGACACGGTGCCGCGGTATTGGCGATCATAGTTGCGAGGTTGCCAACTACTCCCTTGACTGCCTTCTAAACGAATGGGCTTATCGTCAATATTACTGGTGAGCTGAAAGCGTTCAGGCTGATTTAATGCAGTCAAATAAACCGCAGGTTTGGCGAGTGAACCGATAGCACGTTTCGCATTTAAGGCACGGTTAAAGCCTGCAAAGCCCGGGCGAGCGCCACCCACCATGGCACGGACCTCGCCACTTCGTCTGTCTGCGATCACGGCGGCGGCTTCTAGTTGATTTCCTGCGCGATGTTTAAGCGCCTTCACCTTTTCGGTCACCGCACGCTCAATCGCTTGCTGTGACACAGGATCAAGGGTGGTGAAAATACGTAACCCAGCGCCAGCGGCATATTTATCACCGACTTTGTGACGGATTTCTTCTTTGAGTTGATCAAAGTAAGCCGGTTGAGGACGCGATAGGGTAGGCGTTTTTTGAATATCAAGCGGACGGCTGGCTGCCGCTTGGTAATCGGTGCTTGACAGTCGATTTTGCTCTAGCATCAGTCGTAGCACCAGATCGCGACGACTTTTCGCGCGTTCAGGGTGGCGGAACGGGTTGTAGTAGGAAGGCCCTTTTACCATCCCCACGAGCAGCGCCAGTTGGTCTACCCGTAACTCGCTAATCGGACGTCCAAAATAGAGTCGCGCGCCTAACGGAAAACCATGTACGGGTTCGCCGCGATTTTGTCCCAGATAGACTTCGTTAAAGTAGGCTTCTAACAGTTTATCCTTGCTGTAGCGAAAATCGAGGATCAATGCCATGTAGGCTTCTTGCGCTTTTCGCCACAAGGTGCGATCGCGGGTGAGAAAGAGGTTTTTAGCCAGCTGTTGCGTTAAGGTAGAGCCGCCTTGTACGGTACGACCGGCGCGAATGTTAGCCACGAGTGCGCGTAAGATCCCCGTGGGTGAAACGCCTTCATGGTGATAAAAATCTCGATCTTCTGTGGTGAGTAACGCCTCGACTAAAAACTCTGGGAAACGCTCTCGGGGTAAAAATAGGCGTTGCTCATTGATGCCAGACTCCATCATGCCCAGTAATTTCGGCTCGATGCGTAAAAGCCCTAGCGATTGGTTAGCGTTAACGTCAGTAATCTGGTTGACTTGATTATCGCCAAAGCTCAGCATCGCATGTCGTGCGGGCGCCGGGCCATCTTCAAAATCAAACGGACGACGAATGATTTCAAGCCGTGTTTGTGAGGCCGAATACTCACCAGGGCGCTTCGGCGTGCGTACTTTTTGGTAATTCAGCGCATCCAATTGCTGACGCAGTTGAAGGAGTGATACATCGCTACCTGGTGAGAGGTTAATCACTCGGCCATATACCACGCCCGGAAGCTGCCAAATTTGGCCGCTACTAAAACGGTCTTGTATCTTACCATCCAGATAAATACCGAGCATGACAACGGCAGCGATCCCCACCAGGCTGCACTTCAATCCGAAGCTTAACAAGCGTTTGCTCCAGCTCGGTTTAGCGGCGGCTTTGTTCGGCTGACGCTTCGGTGATGAACGTTTTTTATTGCTCGCGTGTGAACGTGTTTTTTTATCGGCCATACAATCGATTAACTCTGGTTAAAACGGCGTTTGGTTTGACGCGTTGGCGCATGGTTAGCCGGATCATCCGGCCAAAGGTGCTTAGGGTAGCGCCCTTTCATTTCCTTTTGCACCTCTTTATAACTCCCTTGCCAAAAGCCGGCGAGATCTTGGGTAATTTGTAATGGACGTCCGGCGGGTGAGAGCAGCTCAACTTGCACGGCAACGTGGCCGTTGGCGAGCATTGGAGTTTGTGCCTGTCCATACATTTCTTGCATTTTCACGGCCAGTACCGGTGCACTGTCCGGGGTATAACGCAGTGGATAACGCGACCCGGTTGGCACTGTTATATGTGTGGGCAGTGCCGCATTTAATTGCTTGGTCACCGCAAAGCCGAACCAGGCTTCCAACACGGGTTTGAGATCCAATTGCTGGAGCGCTTGCCAGCGTGACATGTCATGAATAAAAGGGGCCAGCCAGGTATCGAGCGAAGCGAGTAAGTCTGCATCGCTGAGTGACGGCAGCGCAATATCCAATCCCCATGCTTGGGCGCAGCGTGCACGCGTCAGCAAGGACTGGCTGGCGCTTTGCCAATTCAATGCATCAATGCCTTTTTGGCGAACGGCATCCAATAGCCCTTGCGTTTGCTGCTCGGCACTCAGCGTGTCGAGCGGTTCGCAAGCGAGGACTAATTCGCCCAAACATTGCTGCTTTTCTGCTTTCAGCGTGCCACGTTTATCATCCCATGCGACCACATCGCGATGGCTAAATAAATCGGGACGCGTATCTTGAAGCGCAGTCAGTGAGAGAGCAATCGCACTATAGGCCCGACTGTCCCCCTGATCACCGGCCATTACATCACAGATGACGATGGCGTCGGCGCGGCTGAGTGGGTCTTGGCTGTCCAAGATGACGCCGTGGCCATTGGCCATCATAAAGCGGCCCGATTTTCCGCGTGCCAGTGCGACTCTATCTGGCCAAATGTTAGCGGCCAGTAGCGGCAGTAGGGTATCATCGAACTGAGGTTGCAAGGCAATGCCAACACTACGGGCTAGTGACTGTGCGCGGTGCTGATAGTCTTTGTAGGACATCGCTACGCGCAATTGGTCGATAAGTGCCAGTGAGGCCCCCGAGGTCATGGGTTTTTCGGCCCACGCCGCCAGCCAGCACGCGGTGGATAGCGTCAAGGTATCGGCTTTTTCAACGCGTGCCAACATAGCGGCAGTACGAGGCTGGCTGCCAAGTGGCTTGCGCGTTGCCCCAAGGTGGTTAATCCGTGGCGTGCATCAATCAGCTAATTGTGTCAGTCTTAGACAGGCGGCTTGCCAATGTTTGGTGGGCGGTACGTCAAGCCAATGTAAATCTTTGACGTCGCAGCCCCACTGGATCACATTGAGGGCAAGATCGGTTAAATCTTCACGCAAAATAGGCGCAGTCGGTGCAACTGGTAAGCGCTGAAATTGCTCTTCACTATAAAGCCGTAAGCAGTGTCCATGTGCGAGGCGACCTGCGCGGCCCGCTCGTTGGATCGCAGCACTGCGCGTGACTTGTCTTGTCACCAGCTTATCAAGGCCTGTTTGCGCCTGATGCATGATCATGCGCTCAAGCCCCGCATCGATCACCAGCTGGATCCCTTCAATGGTTAAGCTGGTCTCAGCAATGTTGGTGGTGAGTACTAACTTGCGCATGCCAGCCGGTGCGGGATAAATAGCCGCTTGCTGGGCTGAAATATCAAGGCTGCCGTGGAGTAAGTGGAGATCCATGTCACTAGGAAGGCGCCCTTTAATGGCGTCATGAACCTGTCGAATTGCGCCCATACCGGGAAGAAAAAGCAGTGCCGAGCCGCTGTGCTGAGCCATAAAATCCAAGCTCGTACTGGCAACAGCACTTGCCCACGGTGTGTGCCGTGAAAGCGGCTGATACTGATAATGAATCGGGAAACTGCGCCCCTCAGTGGCGAGTGTGAGTGCGTTGGGCAAATACTGACATAAGGCTTGATTATCTAGGGTGGCGGACATGACGACCAAGCGCAGATCGTCACGTAACCCTGCTTGGCAATCTAAGCTTAATGCGAGGGCAAGATCAGCATGTAGACTGCGTTCGTGAAACTCGTCGAATAAAATCAGGCTCACACCGTCGAGCATGGGATCAGTTTGCAGTAAGCGGGTCATCACCCCCTCGGTCACGACTTCTAATCGTGTGTTAGCACTGACTTTTGTCTCGCCACGCATTCTTAACCCGACCGTTTGGCCGATAGGCTCATTCAAATGATGGGCGAGGAAGCGGGCAATATTGCGCGCCGCAAGCCGACGCGGCTCCAGCAACACGATTTTTCCCTCTCGCGTTGTCTGCTCAAGCAGCGCGAGCGGCAAGCGTGTTGATTTCCCGGCACCCGGTGGCGCGGAGACGATGATCTGTGGATGCGTTGATAGCCCGGCGATAAGGTCAGGAATCACGGTATCAATCGGAAGCTGAGACAAGAATTTGCCCTTTGTGTCAGAATCAAAGCCGCTATTTTAACGGACTGAGTGTAAAAGGAGAGCCCATGCGACTATTTTTCGCATTAGGTTTGGACGAGAAAGCCAATCAAGCCGCTCGGGAGCAACTTGTTCGCTACAACCGTCATCTTTGTGGTGAGGGGCGCGCGGTGCCCGAACAGAACTTACATCTCACCTTGGCGTTTTTGGGGGAGGCCCCTGATACCAAGCTCCCTGCGCTCCAAACCGCGGCAAGTAACCTGGCTCTGCCTGCGTTTTCTCTCACTACCTCAGGTGTTGAAGTATGGGAGCAGCCGAAAATTGCGTGTGTGACGTTCAACCAACCCCCGCCGGAATTGTTTGATCTAGCCCATCACTTACAAACCTTACCTGTTTGGCACGCTAAAGCGGACAGTCATGCGTTTACTCCGCATATTACCTTGCGTCGTGGCGTTAAGCATCAACAAGCCTTACACCTGCCACCTTTGCCAACACAGACATTTGCCTGTCAACGCTTTGGCTTATATGCTTCGTCTTCCTCCGCGTCGGATGAATCGATACCGCGAGACAATGAGGGGCGGGCGTTATACCAATGCCTGCATCAATTCAGCCTTTGTTAACCATCAGCAGGAACGGCAGATGCAGTTTTCCCCACCACTAGCGTCGGCAACCTTAGTACGTCGTTATAAACGGTTTTTGACCGATGTGACCTTAGACAATGGCGAGCGCCTGACCATCCATTGTGCCAATACTGGCGCAATGACCGGGTGTGCAACGCCCGGAGATACTGTGTGGTACTCGACGTCAAATAATCCGAAGCGTAAGTATCCACACAGTTGGGAGCTCAATCATACTCAGCAGGGAGATTGGATTTGCGTGAACACCACGCGTGCCAATACCTTGGCCGTTGAAGCGGTGCAAGCTGACCGTATTCCTGAACTAGCCGGTTATGCACAATTACAGACAGAAGTACGCTATGGCAGTGAAAATAGCCGTATTGATTTGCTGTTACGTGACGATGACAAACCCGACTGCTATATAGAAGTGAAGAGTGTCACTTTATTAGAGGGTGATGGTTGGGGCGCATTCCCTGATGCTGTCTCGACGCGAGGACAAAAACACCTCCGTGAGCTGATTGCGATGGTCGAACAAGGACACCGCGCGGTTTTATTGTTTGTTGTTTTGCATTCGGGGATTGAAAAAGTCACAGGTGCCCCCCATATCGACTCGGATTATAACCAGCTGCTCAATCATGCGCTGGCCTCGGGGGTTGAAGTCATTTGCTATCAAGCTCAGGTGTCAGCGAGTGAGCTAAATCTGGTTAATTCCGTACCTTTTGTTGCTCACACAACAAAAGTGTAAGCATGTTCACATTGGGCGTTGCGGGGCGTAAATCAAAGATTGCCACCCTAAAGGCTTTCTGCTATAGATAGCGCCCTCATTTGACAGACACGTGTCATGTCAAGGTTTTTTAGGAGAAGCTGAATGCCAGAAAGCAAAGAAAAGAAATCGCTGGGCATCCTGGCCTTAGCTGGATTAGAGCCATACCAGGAGAAACCTGGAGAGGAATATATGGGCGAGCCACAGCTCGAGCATTTCCGTAAAATCCTCAATGCATGGCGTAATCAGCTCAGGGAAGAAGTCGACCGCACCATGAATCATATGAAAGATGAGGCGGCAAATTTCCCCGATCCTGTCGATCGTGCAGCGCAGGAAGAGGAATTTAACCTAGAGTTACGTAACCGAGATCGTGAGCGTAAGCTGATCAAGAAAATTGATAAGACACTCCAGCGTATCGAAGACGATGATTTTGGCTTTTGCGACTCATGTGGCATCGAGATTGGCGTTCGTCGCTTAGAAGCGCGTCCAACCGCCGAGCTATGTATTGATTGTAAAACACTCGCTGAGCTGAAAGAAAAGCAAATGGCGGGATAATCATCACTGAGGGAGTCGCGCGCAAAAATATCGCGGGCGGCTATCATCCCACAAAATAGTAATCACCCCATAAAATAAAAGGGAGCTTCGGCTCCCTTTTTGTGTTTGTAGACGCTTGTGTTCATGCAAGATCCCCGTACAATTTGCGCTATTCATTATCCGCCCATGGCGCTGAGACCCGAGTTCATTCGTTTATCATGACATCGCACGCTGCTTATATCGGTCGTTTTGCGCCGTCGCCATCAGGACCTTTACACTTTGGCTCATTGGTGGCTGCGCTGGGCTCTTATTTAGATGCTCGCGCCCATCATGGCCGATGGCTGGTACGGATTGAAGATATCGATCCGCCACGAGAAAAGCCGGGCGCGGCCAGTGAGATTCTGCGCACGCTTGAGGCGTACGGCCTATATTGGGATGGTGCGGTTCGTTATCAAAGCCAGCATCTAGGCGATTATCAGGCGCAAATTGATGCTTGGCTAGCGTCAGGACGCGCGTATTATTGCACGTGTACACGGCGTCAAATCAAACAGGCAGGTGGCGTCTATCCAGGTTGGTGCCGAGATAAAAACAAAGCGGCTGAACACGCTGCGGTGAGGCTAAAAAGTCCGGTTGAAGTGTTAGCGTTTAACGATCGACTGCATGGTTCGTTGCCTCTTGATCAGCAATTGGCTAACGAAGACTTTATCATTAAGCGCCGAGATGGGCTCTATGCGTATAATCTTGCCGTCGTGTTAGACGATATTGACCAAGGGGTCACAGACATTGTCCGAGGGGCGGATTTAATTGTTCCAACGGGACGCCATATTGGATTATATCGTCTGTTAGGCGCGCGACTGCCGCACTACCTGCACCTCCCGTTGGCATTAAACGCTGAGGGGCAAAAACTATCGAAACAAAATCGTGCGCCAGCTATTGATAATCAAGCCCCGCTGCCTGCGTTACGTGCAGCGATGCGGTTTCTTGGTTTACACGCAGTCGCAGAGGAAAAGGTGGCAACGCCTACTGAATTACTGAATCTTGCGGTCAATACGTGGTCGTTGACGCACTTACCCAAACAAACGGAAGTGACGACAGCATTCTAAAATGGCCCACCCTGATATATTATATGCCGCTGTTTCATGGCCCGAACAATCAAATATGAGGTGAGCTATCTTTAATCGAGTGACCAGCTTTTGCCGTAAGGTTCTGAATCGTGATGGTAAAACACGAGCAATTGAGGATCTTAAGTTGGAAGTTATCCCCCGCAAAGCACACGGCATTTCGCGCAAAGGTATCAGCGAAAATGCGCTGAAAGTGCTCTATCGCCTGCATAAAGCGGGCTATGAAGCGTACCTCGTTGGCGGAGGGGTGCGCGATCTGCTATTGGATCGCGAACCCAAAGACTTTGATATCGCCACCAATGCCACACCGGATGAGGTGCGAAAGTTATTCCGTAATTGTCGTCTGATTGGCCGCCGTTTTCGCCTTGCCCATATTTTGTTTGGACGAGATGTGATTGAAGTGGCAACCTTTCGAGGTCATCACGGTAAAAGCGAGCCAGACAAAAAAGACAAGCAAACAGCACGTTCTGAAGACGGTATGCTGCTGCGCGATAATGTCTACGGCACCATTGATGAAGATGCGCAGCGCCGCGACTTCACCATTAATGGACTGTATTACAACATTGCTGACTTCTCTATTCGTGATTATGCCGGTGGACTTGACGATCTAACAATCGTGTTGTTCGCCTGATCGGGGACCCAGAAACGCGCTATCGAGAGGATCCGGTACGTATGCTTCGAGCCGTGCGTTTTGCGGTGAAGCTGGACATGACCATTAATGATGCAACCGCGGCACCGATGGTTGAGTTGGCGCCCTTATTACAAGACATTCCCGCGGCACGTATGTTTGAAGAAAGCTTAAAGCTGCTGCAAGCGGGGCAGGGGCTTGCAACCTACCAAATGCTGCGTGAGTACAACTTATTTCAGCAGCTTTTCCCTGCGGTCGCGGCCCACTTTACTGAAGCGCAAACCAGTCAAACTGAACAAATGCTTGAGCAGGTGTTACGTTCAACGGATAAACGCGTTGCTAACGATCAGCGCATCAACCCCGCTTTTTTATTTGCGGCGATGCTTTGGTATCCCTTGGTGACACGTGCTGAAGAAATGGCGTTTGAAAGTGGTTTAAGTTACTACGATGCCTTTATGGTAGCGGCGAGTGATATTGTTGACGAACAAGTGAAAACCGTCGCCATCCCTCGCCGTTTTACCGCGATGGTGCGAGAAGTCTGGCAATTACAAATGCGCATGACCCGTCGTACGGGAGCGCGCGCATTCAAAACGTTGGAAGAGAAAAAATTCCGCGCGGCGTTTGATTTGCTAGAAATGCGCGGTGCGGTAGAAGGTGATGACACGGAAGCATTGTGTGCGTGGTGGCGAGACTTTCAACGCGCCGATCAGGGTGGGCGTCAAAAAATGGTGCGTGCGATCAACAAGGTTAGCAACACGCGCTCCCCTAAATCACGCCGCCGTAAAGGGCCGCCGCGTCGGCGCAAACCGCAGTCGAACTCAGACGCATGAACCGAGTGTATATAGCGATTGGCAGCAACCTAGGTGAGCCGATAAAAAAAGCACAACAGGCGATTGCGGCACTAAAAACACTGCCGCAAAGTTCTTGGGTGGCCGTGTCTTCTCTTTATACCAGTCGGCCAATGGGGCCTGCGGATCAGCCTGATTATGTCAATGCAGTGGCTGCGCTGGACACCCACCTTGACCCTCTGACACTATTGGATGCCACGCAAGCGATTGAGCTTGATTATGGCAGGGAACGCAAAGCAGAACGTTGGGGCCCAAGAACCTTAGATCTCGACATTTTGCTTTATGGTGACCGTGTTATCGAGCATCCACGACTGACGGTGCCACATTACGGCATGAAAGTACGTGAGTTCGTGCTTTATCCACTTGCCGACATCGCCCCCGACTTGTGCTTGCCGGATGGCAGTACGCTCGCCGCGTGCCTGACGCGCGTGGATCGTAACGGTTTAACCCGTATCTGCGATCACGCTTAATCGGTGGGCCCCAGTTTCAGGCTTTGGGAGACACAATGAAAAAAATCACAATTACTGATCTGATCACATGGAAGCAACAAGGACAAAAGTTTGCATCCCTTACCGCCTATGATGCGAGCTTTGCTCAGCTGTTTGAGCAACAGGATGTCCCTGTTTTGCTGGTGGGCGACTCTTTAGGTATGGTGCTGCAAGGGAAAAGCGATACCTTATCCGTATCCGTTGCCGATTTGGCCTATCATACGCGTTGCGTGCGTGCAGGCAGCCCTAATAGCTTGTTAATGGCCGATATGCCATTTATGAGCTGTACAACCCCCGAGCAGGCGTGTACGAATGCCGCTGAATTGATGAAAGCGGGCGCCAACATGGTCAAAATTGAGGGCGGTGCCTGGTTAGCACCAACCGTAAAAATGTTGACTGAGCGTGCGGTACCGGTTTGCGCGCACCTGGGCCTGACACCGCAATCGGTGAATATCTTCGGCGGCTTTCGCGTGCAAGGGCGTGACGATGAAAAAGCCGAACAGATGGTGGCCGACGCCGTTGCACTAGAGCAGGCAGGTGCACAAATCATCCTACTTGAGTGCGTACCAGCGTCACTCGCCAAGCGGATTACCGACACCGTCTCGGTACCTGTCATCGGTATTGGAGCCGGCAGTGACACCGATGGTCAGATTTTGGTCATGCACGATATGCTTGGCGTATCGGCTAACTATATGCCCAAATTCTCGAAAAACTATTTGGCAGAAACAGGTGATGCCCGCGAAGCGGTGGCCAAGTACGTGCAAGAAGTGGCGAGCGGCGAATTTCCCGGTCCCGCCCACACGTTTAAATAGAGAGACCGAGTATGCAGATAATTTCTGAGGTTGCGCCACTGCGCGATCACGTCGGCCAGTGGCAAAAAGCGGCCAAGCGTATTGCGTTTGTGCCCACCATGGGAAACTTACATCAAGGCCACTTAACCTTAGTCCGCAAAGCCCGAGAGCAGGGAGATGTGGTGGTGGTTAGTATATTTGTTAATCCCATGCAATTTGATCGCGCTGACGATCTGGCTAACTACCCGCGCACCTTGGATGATGACTTAACCAAGTTGCGTGAAGAAGGCGTCGATCTTGTCTTTACGCCAAGCGCGGATACCCTCTATCCTCACGGCCTTGAGGCACATACAGGGGTTGAGGTACCAAAACTCTCATCCATGCTAGAGGGCGCGTCTCGTCCGGGCCATTTTCGTGGTGTCGCGACCGTGGTGACTAAGTTATTCAACCTCGTGCAGCCTAATGTAGCGTGTTTTGGGGAAAAAGATTTCCAGCAGCTTGCTGTCATCCGCAAAATGGTTACAGATATGGCGATGCCGATTGATATTATTGGTGTGCCAACCGTGCGTGAAAGCGATGGCTTAGCCATGAGCTCTCGCAATCACAATTTAACCGTGGATGAGCGCCAGCGTGCCCCTGTGCTCGCAAAAACGATGCGTTGGATGAGTGCGCAAATGCGTAATGGACGGCGTGATCTGGATGATCTGATTGAGGATGCGCACGATCAGCTGCGTGCTGCGGGTCTTCAGCCCGACGAGTTCTACATCCGCGATGCTGACTCGCTAGGACGATCACTGATAATAGCCGCCAAGCGGTTATTTTGGTGGCGGCCTACCTCGGTACCACACGCTTGATTGATAACTTCATGGTCGATTTACAGCGTGCGACGGAAAAAGCGGACAAGACAGAGACCGCGAATCACTAACTGTCTGCATCCATAAAGTACGAAATACGTGTCCTTGGTTTTAAGTACGCTTTCACCTCCTCAGGGAGTTTAGAGATAGGCACGGCCGTGTCTATCTCTAGTTCACTATCACGCATGTCAATAATGGTCGCTTGATCCGACGGAATGTCGGGATCATAAATCATTACATTTGGTTTGAGCAGTGCGGTGCTGTTAACCGAAATAATAATACCGACTTCCTCATTAGAGAGTTTAACCACTGTACCGGTGGGTAGACGCCCATCATCTTGACGAATAACGCTAGCAGACGCGGGTTAAACTTCGCTTTATTCTCTTTAAACAAGTGAGACAAAGCCGCAAAGGGCATACGAGCTGGCGCACCAAACTGTGGGCGGCATAAGCGATCGAAAAAGTTAACCATGCCAACAATCTGCGCAGGCTCCTCAATCTCATCACCATTCAGACCTTTTGGAAACCCACTGCCATCGGCAAATTCATGATGTTGAGCAATGATAGCCTCGACTTCGGGCGTGCATTCGTCCATGTCTGCTACTAATTCCGCGCCATAGTTCACGTGCTGACGGTAGTAGTTCATTTCAGGGTCGGTTAAACGCTCTTTTTTACGGACAATCGCAGAGGGGACTTTTTTGGTCCCAATGTCATGCAATATCGCGCCTGTCATAAGGGAGCGAATCTGATCGTTGTTATAGCCATGACTGCGTGCCACCATTAAAGCTAAGACGGCAACGTTTAGCGAGTGCGCATACATATCTTCCGCCAATGTCGGATCATCCATCAGATGCAAGGTGACATTCGATTCACTGCCAAATAGCATCATACTATCAACCAGCATACGAACATCCTCGTTGGCTGCCTGAGGGCGGTTTGAGGCTTTCATATTGATAGCACGTAGTTGTGCCATTGAACGCTGATAGTGTTTCTGCACTTTTTGGATCCGAGCATGAAAGCGACGCTGTTCTTCTATGCGCTGTTGTTTTTCTCGCTCCATTGCCTCTTTGTCTCGGCTGACCGCGTTTGGGTCGATTTCATCTGGATTTTCTTTTTTTTCTACCAGCGCAGGCAAGGGCACGGCGGTACTTTTATCTGGATAGTAATAAACAAAGCTCGTGGGTAGAGAGCGTATCAGCTTAGCTTGGGCGTCACTCTCGATTTGAAAGCGGTTGAGCATAAAAGGGTGCTCACGCCACTTTAAGGGGAGTTTGATATAAAGACCGGCTTGGAGTCTGTCTGTAGACAGTTTGATGCTAGCTGACATGTGGATACGGCACTCGTTCCATGAGATGAGAAATCATGAGAAGAAAGAATTAGCACATAGATTAGCATAAAAAAAGCCCCACTCGAGAGAGTAGGGCTATTTCTAATATGGTGCCCGGAGGCGGAATAGATCGCGGCCTGCAAGGTCACCGGCACGGGTGTCGGTGTACGTATAAAAAAAGCCCCACTCGAGAGAGTAGGGCTATTTCTAATATGGTGCCCGGAGGCGGAATCGAACCACCGACACGGGGATTTTCAATCCCCTGCTCTACCGACTGAGCTATCCGGGCGTTTTACATGTTATAACATGTAAACTTCAAAAAAGCGCTAGCCTTCGGACTAGCGCTTTCTTTAAAAGTGGCTCCCCCAACTGGACTCGAACCAGTGACATACGGATTAACAGTCCGCCGTTCTACCAACTGAACTATGGGGGAATAATGGTGCCTCGAGGCGGAATCGAACCACCGACACGGGGATTTTCAATCCCCTGCTCTACCAACTGAGCTATCGAGGCAATGGTGCCGGCTGCCGGAGTCGAACTGGCGACCTACTGATTACAAGTCAGTTGCTCTACCAACTGAGCTAAGCCGGCACACAAATCGCGAAATACTGTGTGTCACACCATTATTTCATTATATGGTGCCCGGAGGCGGAATCGAACCACCGACACGGGGATTTTCAATCCCCTGCTCTACCGACTGAGCTATCCGGGCTAACGGGGCGCTATTAAACGGATTTTCGGTCTCACCGTCAACTGTTTTTTTGAAAAAAGTCCGGATATCGCATTGTTTGGATAAAAAGACAGCGAAGTGCGATAAAAACACGCAAAAATTCGACCCTTATCGCGGTTTACTGGGGAAGTTGCGCGAAGTCTTTTTGATAGCGTGTGACCTTTTGTAAGTAGCGTCTTGACTCCGAAGAGGGGTGGCGATGAGTTAGCGCCCAGTAGACTTGGTTAGGTTTTAAACGGTTCAGGTCTTGCATTGCACGCTCGCGGTTATTATCAAAGGTCAGTAGCACATTACCGGTGCCGCCGTTATAAGCGGAAATCATACTGTAGTGTAAAGAAAGTGGGTCTCGCACCGCTTTGAGATAGCGATTTTTGAGAATATAGAAATAGGCGGTTCCCATATCAATGTTCTTTTCTGGATCAAAAAGGTACTCAGGTGTGGGCTGGCCACGACGTTTTTTTACCAGTTTGAATACATCGCGTCCCGCCGTTTTCGGGACCACTTGCATCAATCCATAGGCGTTGGCCCAGCTCACAGCATACGGGTTAAAGCTACTCTCGGTTTTAATAATGGCATAAATCAGCTTTTCAGAGATGCCGTAACGTTCAGAGGCACGACGGACAATATCCGCATATTGATAGCTGCGTTGTGCGGCGTGATCCGTCACCATAGGAATAGTGACAAAATACATGTTTTGAAAACGGACCTGTTTTTTCTTTAGCCGCCGGTCAATAAGATAGTCAGCAAAGCGATTGGCGCGCCATTGCCAGGTGATGGCTTTACCTTCGTGATCAACCACTTGCCCTTCGAGAAATGGGCGTCCCGTCAGCGGAACTTTTGCTGCAGAGTAAAGATCCACAGAAGCAGGATCGCGCGGGGTTAATAGGGTGGTGACAATGGCTTGTCTGAGGTGATCTTTCGGATCGTCAGTTGCGACGGTTTCCACTTGGATCACACCGCGTTCAAAGTCGATTCGTGCGCGACTTTTGTAATTATCCGTGTATTTGACGTAGTCACGTTTTCCGGAAACAAAGACTTGATCTTCGCCCCAGCGGACTTCGATTTTGCCAGTAAATTGGCTGATAAGCTGATTCAGGCGTCGATATCTTTTTCGAATTGCCCTGGAACTAGGCGCTAGATTTTTCGCAAACCGGTTAGTTCGTTTGGACTGATTCCAACCGCC
>AQOF01000008.1 GCA_000565345.1 Salinivibrio costicola subsp. costicola ATCC 33508 = LMG 11651
CTAAGAAAAGACAAACGGCTACGATAAATACTGTTTTGTTCGTCTCTTGCGAGACAAACGAATTGACTGTGCTCTTGTTGGCATCCACTTTTAAAAAAGTGAAATCAAAACAGCTCAAGGCTGTACCAACATGAATTGGTCACTCAGTTCATCGAATAAATCTTTTTGTCTATTCTCAACGAGTGCCCACACAGATTGCATAGGTCAAATTGTTAAAGAGCGTGTCGACTTAGTGGTCTGCATTTCGTGACTTACGTCTCGTTGCCCCGTCGACAGGAAGCGCAGTATAGAGATCTCAGTTTTTACCGCAACCCCTTTTTGCAAAAAAAAACTCACCCGCACAAAAAACAATACTAAGTCGCTTTTTTTGTCTAATTTTAACGTTCAGGCAAGGCTTGTTTTTGTTTGGATTTATTAACATAGTCGAAATTTTCACCTTTCTCTAGAAAAAATGAGGCATACATCATGAAAAGGGGCTGGTAGCATAGTCGGCCTGTTTCTCACTTGGGAGTCATCGATATGAAGCACTGGCTTTTTCTGGGGTTTGCGATTGTGGCAGAGGTGATTGCAACGGCGTCACTCAAAAACAGCGACGGCTTTTCAAAGCTCGTCCCTTCGGTGTTAGTCGTAGTGGGGTACAGTTTTTCTTTCTATTTACTCGCGCTGACACTACGCGCTATACCGGTTGGTATCGCTTATGCAATTTGGGCAGGTGCTGGCGTAACATTGATTGCTTTAATTGGCTGGCTTGTCTTTGACCAAAAACTCGATACACCGGCGATTATCGGCATGGTCCTGATTGTCTCAGGTGTAGCAGTGATGAATGTTTTTTCATCTGCGTCTCCGCACTGAGTCGCGTTATTGGCATCAGTCCGAGAACGAAAAAACCCAGCCGAAGCTGGGTTTTTTCTTTAAGGAGGAGAGGCAAATGTCGGGTAGCAGCGACGCATTACTGCGCCACCGCCCCCTAAGAACCGTACGTCGCGAGTTTCCCCGCATACGGCTCAAGCTTTATAAGCCCGTACTTGCATACGAGCCAGCAACAAAGATAAGCACTTCAATTAATGAGGTAGCGTCTCTCCGAATTTCTACTGATTATCACTCTTATAAGCAAACCAGAAGACTACACCCACTAAGGCGATAGTTACTAACAAGCCTAACAGCCAGTACCACATATACATGACGAACCTCCTTCCTGTTCAAAACGTATTGTAGGGATTACCGTCAGAATCGACATCGATACCTTTGTGACCCATCATAGGTAGCCCCGTGGCTGGATTGTAGGATTTTCGTTTACGACTAACCCTAGGATGATTGTGTGCGTTGTCCTTCACAAACCTAATTACAGTTATAAGCAGGAACACGCTGAACGAAGCCAAAGCAAACTGCCAATGCACGAAAGTGACCCCAAGCCAAAATACTAACGCTGCAAAGCGATTTTTATGGATGAGGTTCAATAAGCGCATGAGCCAGAACACAATAGGAATGGCCATAACGCCCCATCCCCAAACTGTGTCAGTTACCATAACAAAACCCAATAACAGGAGAAACAGCCCAAAAACATTTACTAGATGTCTCATGACGCTCTCCCTACTGTTGGTTTTTCATTCAGTTGATTTGAGTCTATCTCAAGTTCCTTTTCGAGAGTAGCCCCCTCTGAATGTTGTCTATGGTGCAATTGCCTGTGACAGTTAATATGCAACATCATCAAATTCGAGCTCATGTCCGTGCCGCCATCCACTCTTCTGACGATATGGTGAATATCCCATTCATCTTCTGAGTGAAACTGCTGGTGACACACCGCACATTTGTAGTCTTGTCTTTCGACAATCTTCCATAGCTTCCAGTTACCCGCCAAAGATTTCTTCAATCTTTGCATTTTCAGACGCTCAAAATATTGCTCGTCTTCCGGTAGGTAACAATTCGCTGTTGCCCGAATTTTCACATGTTTATCGACTTTCACTCTCGCTGAACTCAGCAAGCGGTAGTGACCGTCTTCCCCTTTCGGTTTCGGTGCACTGAATACCCAGTTTCTATCACCCACTGTTTTAAAGTATTTTTCTTTAATCCAGCGTTTACGGCGATTCAAATGGATTCGGCGACACCACTGCCATAACATTTTCCAGATACGATAATCGATATACTTGAATGTCTCACTCGCACATACCCAGCGGTGGTAGTTGCACCATCCTCTGAGCATCGGGTTCAACTTCGCTATCACCGCTGAAGCTGGCACCGTTTTATGGCTGTTGAGATAATCTCGTATACCGCGCAGAAAATTCTTCACGTTTTTCTTTGACGGCTTAATCAACATCTTGCCGTCGTATTTACGCAAATTCTGCCCGAGAAAATCGAACCCGTCGTCTATATGCGTGATCAGCGTTTTTTCTGCTGACAATTGCAACCCACGTTCTGCCATAAAGGCTTCAACTATTGGTAAGACCTTATCTTCTAGTAGCTCTTTCGAGATCCCAGTGACGATGAAGTCATCTGCATAACGCACATAGTTGACCTTAGTTTTGTAACTGGCTTTTGTGTTCTTCTTCCCGAAGTGGGATTCGAGCACCGTTTCCAGTCCGTCTAAGGCCATATTGGCGAGTACAGGTGAGATAATCCCACCTTGCGGTGTACCCGCCTCCGTCGAGTTAAACTTCCCAGATTCCATGAATCCGGCTTTCAGCCATTTCTTAAGTATCGCCTTATCCATAGGAATATTGGCGATAAGCCAGTCATGGCTGATAAAGTCAAAACACCCTTTGATATCACCCTCCAGTACCCAACGGGCACTGGCCTTGCGACTGAGGTTCACGAAACATTGTTCGATAGCATCAGCACAAGAGCGATTCGGGCGAAAGCCATAGCTGTTTCGATCCGCCGTGGTTTCCGATATGGGTTCAAGAGCTAACAGGTATAGTGCCTGCATTGCTCTATCACGCATGGTTGGTATTCCCAGCGGCCTACGCTTGCCATTAGCTTTAGGAATATAGACTCGCCTCAGCGGACTTGGCTTATAGCCTTTACGCATCAGTTGGTCTATAGCTCCCCATTTCAAGGCAGGAGTGTTCCAGATTTCTCCATCAACACCCGGTGTGTTTTTCCCTCTGTTTTCAGTGACGCGCCGAATGGCTATCACCTTGGCAGCAAACGAACGAGTTAACATGCGTTGCAGTCTTTTGACCTGTCGCCAGTCAGACTTTTTCGTTGCCTTTGCGATCCGTACCTGTAGCCCTCTCACCGTACGATACATTAGTGACCAGTCGATGCTGTGCCACTGCTGTGTCTGGTGGGAGGATGCAGATACGTCAATTTGCATTGAAGTATGCACCTTGCTTTCCTCCATTAACGATAAGTTAAACAAGCAACACAAGGCGCATCTGTGCCCCATAGGGCAGAGATTTACCCTATGAGGCTTGAACTTGTTGCTGACAGTACCCTAGATCCTCAAATAGGAAAGGTAACGCCCACAATTGGACTCTGACAGTTTCAACTACCGTAAACTTGACGGCTTTACTGATTTTCACGCAATTAAAGACCAAGCAGACGTGGGCCCCGTTTCCGGTGAAAGCACGTTGGCTTTCTATCCAGCTCATTACAAGCTGGCTTTCGCTTTTTCTGCTCTCCTGTGCCCGCATCCTCAACAGCGCCTCTTACGAGTTGCCTGCCCTATTGGGGCAAAGATACGGGATTTCCGAGTTCCGTTTTCATTACACGAGTTACTTAGGTTCTACCTATCCACCGATGGCGCATGAGTCAGCGTATCCCCAGATGTAAAAGAGATAACCGGCCATATACCTTTTGGTCAGAGCGTTAGTGGCGACTAATCTTCCCAAAGGGATACTTAGTCGTCACGACAATAGCGTTACGCTCGTCGCGGCTGACGGTGTTTATTAGTAGTTCACTTACGTTAACCATATAACTCAGCCTAGCCCCTCAACCACCTGCTATTGGCGATTGTCTTAACCTTCACTTCGCAGTAAGGATTAACCACTTGCGTGGGGGTACATTGTCAGGAAGCTCCGCACACCGCGTTACCGCAGATGCACTATCCCTAGGCTACTATTGGCTGAACAATAGGTCTCACTGCCCAATCACCTACCCGTTCGAGTATGAAATTGGTTAAGACAATAATGAAAACAGCTTCGCACCGTGTAGGTGGCTCAAGCTTAAATAAGACACGAATATTCCCGTTACTTCACAGACACTGATAGCGCTGCTTCAACGTATATCATTCGCCTAAAGCGAGGGACACAGACTTTCGCCCATGCCTAAAATCGGACCTCTTACGAGGACCGATATTCGGGCTTGGGTTAAGCCCGAATATCGGGTTTTATTTATTTGCTATTTCGGCGGGTGGGATAGTAACCACGACATAAAATTAGTGGTTACTATGGACGTAGCCCGCTCGGCTAGCTACCTACGCGACTCTCGTCGCACTACATCATGCCGCCCATTCCTCCCATACCGCCCATTCCAGCAGCACCCATATCAGCGCCGCCATCTTTTTGTGGCAGATCAGTAATCATGGCTTCGGTGGTGATCATCAGGCCAGCCACGGATGCCGCAAACTGAAGCGCACTACGCGTCACTTTGGTTGGATCCAGGATACCCATTTCAATCATGTCACCGTATTCACCGGTTGATGCGTTGTAGCCAAAGTGGTTTTCACCCGCTTTCACGTTGTTCGCAACCACTGAATCTTCGTCACCTGCGTTAGTGGCGATTTGACGCAGTGGTGATTCCATCGCACGTAGCGCCACACGGATACCGACATTTTGCTCTTCGTTATCGCCTTTTAGCTCACCGACTTTGCTTGCAGCACGAATAAGCGCAACGCCACCACCGGCAACCACGCCTTCTTCAACCGCAGCACGGGTTGCGTGCAATGCGTCTTCAACGCGATCTTTCTTCTCTTTCATTTCCACTTCGGTCGCCGCGCCGACTTTAATCACCGCAACACCACCAGCCAGTTTGGCAACGCGCTCTTGCAGTTTTTCTTTGTCGTAATCAGACGTCGCGTCTTCGATTTGTTGACGAATTTGAGCAACACGACCTTCGATCGCCGCTTCTTCACCAATACCATCAACAATTGTGGTGTTGTCTTTAGTAATGGTGACACGCTTGGCTTGGCCAAGGTCTTCTAGTGTCACTTTCTCAAGATCCATACCGATCTCTTCAGACACGACAGTACCTGCAGTCAGGGTCGCGATGTCTTGTAGCATCGCCTTACGACGATCACCGAAACCAGGTGCTTTCACTGCTGCCACTTTGACAATGCCGCGCATATTGTTTACCACCAAGGTGGCCAGCGCTTCACCTTCAAGATCTTCTGCAATGATCAGCAGCGGACGAGACGCTTTAGAAACCGCTTCAAGGTTGGTAGTAGTTCGCGAATGTTAGAGACTTTTTTGTCGATCAGTAGGATAAATGGGTTATCCAGTTCAACATTACCGGCTTCTTGGTTGTTAATGAAGTACGGAGACAAATAACCACGGTCGAACTGCATGCCTTCCACAACGCTCAGTTCGTCTTGCAGTGACTGCCCTTCTTCAACAGTGATCACACCGTCACGGCCCACTTTGTCCATTGCTTGTGCGATAAGCTTACCAACGGTGTGGTCAGAGTTTGCCGAGATAGTTCCCACTTGCTCAATAGCATTGTTGCTGGTGCAAGGTGCAGACAGATTTTTCAGCTCTTCCACCGCGGCAACGACAGCTTTGTCGATACCACGTTTGAGATCCATTGGGTTCATGCCCGCAGCAACTGCTTTTAGGCCTTCGCTAATAATAGACTGCGCCAATACGGTCGCTGTGGTCGTGCCGTCACCCGCCGCATCATTGGCTTGTGAAGCGACTTCTTTCACCATTTGCGCGCCCATGTTCTGGAATTTGTCTTCCAGCTCAATTTCACGCGCAACAGAAACACCATCTTTAGTGATGGTTGGTGCACCGAATGATTTGTCGAGTACTACGTTACGGCCTTTAGGGCCCAGGGTGACGCGAACGGCATCCGCCAGAACATTCACACCTTCGAGCATTTTCGCACGTGCGTCGTCACTAAATTTAACGTCTTTAGCAGCCATGTTTTTATTCCTTTCTTACGTTATTGATTGGAGGTGAAATGAATTACTCAACGATTGCCATAATGTCGCTTTCAGACAAGATCAAAACCTCTTGACCCTCGATCTTTTCGGTTTTGGTACCAAAGCTTCAGAGAAGATAACAGTGTCACCCACTTGAACGTCCAACGGCTGCACACTGCCGTTTTCAAGAATACGGCCTTTACCTACCGCCAGTACTTTACCGCGGGTAGATTTTTCTGCAGCAGAACCAGTTAACACGATGCCGCCCGCTGATTTAGACTCAGCTTCTTGGCGCTCAACGATAACGCGATCATGTAGTGGACGAATGTTCATCGGTCGTCTCCTGAATTAGTAATGATGTTCCGTTTGATGAAGTAAGTATGCACACAGGCCGTACATGCGTCCGGTACCTGATGTCTCTCCCTATGTGGGGACGGACTTTTTCTTTCCCAAGGGCTTTACAGCAATTTTTTTGTTTTTTTTAGACACGTAACTTTCTCACCTTATGCGGATCCGCTAGGGTAAGCCGTCCCAACTCAGCGATCAGAGACTATGAACGATAAACACGGGTTGCTTTCTGCTCCAATTAATCAAACCTTGCGCAAAATGACTATTCCGATGGTGTTCGGCCTGTTTGCGATCATCATGTTCAACGTGGTTGATACCTTTTTTATCTCGCAGCTAGGGACAGAGGCGTTGGCTGCGGTGAGTTTTACCTTTCCTATCACCTTTGCGGTGAACTCCATCACTCTCGGGTTAGGAGTCGGTATTGCAGCACTTGTCGGACGTTTACTCGGCCAAGGAGATCACCAAGATGCGGCGCGCGTATCAACCCACGGATTATTATTGGCCTTGTTGCTCGTGATGTTGGTTGGCTGGTTGGGTGCTGCCACCATTGTTCCCGTTTTTTCTGCATTAGGCGCCAGTAAAGATTTACTTCCACTGATCCATGAATATATGCAGATATGGTACCTCACGATTCCTTTATTGGTGGTACCGATGGCAGGTAATGCCGCCATTCGTGCCACAGGTGATACCAAAACCCCAGCCAAAATCATGATGGTCTCTGGGCTGATTAATGGCGTTCTCGACCCCTTGCTGATTTTTGGTTTAGGCCCTTTCCCTGAACTAGGCGTGCAAGGTGCCGCTATCGCCAGTGCCTTGAGCTGGGCCGGAGCCATGCTCGCTGCACTTATCGTACTCACTCGACGAGAGCAGCTACTGATTGCGCCGCAATGGCAACAGATTGGCACCGATGTGAGCCAAATTCTTAAAATTGGCATGCCTGCTGGAATGACCAATGCGCTCAACCCCGCCGCAGCTGCCATATTAATGATGATGCTCGCCTCACAAGGCACAGAAAGCGTTGCCGCCTATGGCGCCGCGCAACGGATTGAAGCGATTTTATTGATAGTGATGATGGCAATGACGTCTTCGCTTACGCCCTTAATGTCGCAAAACTTTGGCGCCCAATACCATCAGCGGGCCTTTCAGGCGCTGTTCAGTGCGATGCGCTTTGCTATCTTGTTCCAATTTGCCTTGTACTTATCGCTGTGGCCTTTTATCGATCTGATTGCGGATGTGTTCAGTGACGATGTGCGGGTTCAACAAGAAATTGCCCACTATTTGATGGTGGTCCCGGCCAGTTACGGCTTACAAGGCACCTTGATGTTATTGGTGCGGCGGCCTGAATGCCATGAAGCGTTCGCTGCATTCGTTCGCCTGCAACCTAGTCCGTTTGTTTGTTTTCTTAGTGCCCTGTGCGTGGCTGGGCGGCATGGTCAACGGCACCCATGGCCTGTTTGCGGGAATCGCTGTTGCCAATCTACTGGCCGGTATTATGGCGTACCTGTATGCCGTGGTGTTGCACCGTCAAACACTGGCTTCGTCACTGCCGGTCTGATCCAAGTGATACACTCGGTGCTGCAAGGCATCTAATGCCTGATATAAGGTTGATACTGCGCCGCACTGAGTCCCTCAAGCATGGCTTTTTCCCACTCCAACACCTTGGGAATAATGGTCTGATAATGGGTGCGGCCTTTGTCGGTCAAATGGACTAACGCGGCGCGCTGATCACCTTGGCACGCGCGTCGCTCTACCAACTGATGCTGCTCTAAACGGGTAAGCAAGCGCGACACTTTCACTTTATCCAACCGCGTTTCTGCGGCTAAGTCTTTCGCCATCACGCCATCCCGTGCGCCCAAAGAGGCCAGCACGCGCCATTCTGGACGCGACAATCCAAACTCTGCTTCATAACGTGCCGCAAGACTATCGGCAACCAGCTCTGCGGTGTGAACTAATTTGTAGGGCAAAAAACTGTCAAGGGCTAGGTGCGGAACGGTCATATCATTTAGTTTCAATTGAAATCATATACCTTACTTTACGAGAGGCGTCGATAAGATGCAAAGGTAGTGCTTTGTTTACACTTACGGTTTTTAGGCGGCAAAAATACTGAACAGACAAGGTAAAATATTTGTTAACAGTACGTTGCTTTTTATCTTGTCTGCTCGCTAGTATAAATGGATAGATTGTTTCTTTTGAAACTATTTGGCCGTACCGGTGACCACGGCCGCCCAGCACAAGGAGCGAGATATGCGAAAGTGGTTTTCATTCCCCATTCGTGAAGGGGACGCCTCACGTCAAGCCCACTGCGACTTTCCCGAAGGAACCTACGAGCGCGAATGTGGCAAGGAAGGCTTTTTTGGCCCGGCCAGCCATATGTATCACCGCCATCCCCCGACGGGCTGGAGTGAGTGGGAAGGCCCATTGCGACCGCATGCTTTTGACACCAACCGAGTTGAAACGCAAGGCACGTCGCCAATGGATGCCCCTGTGCTGTTATCCAATGCCAATGTTCAGGTTCGCTTATGGCGCACCGATACCGCCATGTCTTATCTGGTGCGCAACAGCGATGGCGACGATTGCTTATTCGTCCATCAGGGCGAAGGCTCGCTGTATTGCGATTACGGCCACTTGCGCTACAGCAAAGGCGATTACTTGATTATTCCTCGTGCCACCAGCTGGCGACTGGTGCCGGATGAGGCCACTACTTTGCTGATGATTGAAGCGACACATGGCTCCTACATGAGCGCCGAACGAGGCATTGTCGGCGAGCATGCGGTGTTTGACCCCGCGGTGCTAGAACATGCACGTATTGACGATAGCTTTAAAGCCCAGCAATCCGATAGCGAAAGCTGGCAGGTGATGATCAAATCGCGCCAACAGCTCAACCGTGTTACTTATCCTTATAACCACTCGATGCCGTAGGCTGGAAGGGCAGCCTCACCGTATTCCGGCTTAACTGGCGAGATATCCGCCCACTAATGAGCCATCGTTATCACTTGCCGCCATCCGCGCACACCACCTTTGTCGCGCAAGGTTTTGTGATTTGTACCTTTGTCCCCCGCCCGATCGAGTCGGATCCTGGCGCACTCAAGGTGCCTTTTTACCACAATAACGATGACTATGATGAAGTGCTTTTCTATCACCAAGGTGACTTTTTCAGCCGCGATAACATTGATGCCGGTATGGTGACCTTACATCCTTGTGGCTTCCCGCATGGTCCTCACCCAAAAGCCTTTGCCGCGGGCAAAAAGCATCAGAAAAAAGAGACCGATGAAGTGGCAGTGATGATCGATACCCGCATGCCACTTGATATGGGCGACGCGGCGAAAGCCACCGAACTGACCGATTATGTCTACTCTTGGCGCACGCCAAGTGACGCAGAATAGCGAAGGAGAAAGCAATGAAACTGGCTTCACTCAAACACGGACGTGATGGCAAATTGATTTTGGTCTCTCGCGACCTTACTCGCGCCGTCCACGCCGACGATATTGCGCCCACACTACAAGCGGCACTCGATAATTGGGCGACACTTGCGCCCAAACTGACTCAGCGCTATGACGCGCTCAACGACAACCAAGTCAGTGAGTCTTTTGCCTTTGACCCAAGTGTCTGCGACTCACCGCTGCCCCGCGCCTTTCAGTGGGCGGATGGTAGCGCCTACGTTAACCACGTTGAACTGGTGCGCAAAGCACGCGGTGCACAAATGCCTGAGAGTTTTTGGACCGATCCTTTGATGTATCAAGGCATGTCTGATGGCTTTCTCGGTCCACGTGACGAGATTGAATTGGTCGATGATGCATGGGGCTGTGACTTTGAAGCCGAGCTAGCCGTCGTCACCGATGATGTCCCCATGCACCTAAGCGCTGACAAAGCCGGCCAACACATTAAACTGCTGATGCTGCTCAACGATGTTTCTCTGCGCAACCTGATCCCCGGCGAGCTTGCCAAAGGGTTCGGTTTTTTCCAATCCAAGCCCGCCTCTGCTTTTTCGCCGGTGGCAGTTACCCCCGATGAGCTTGGCGATCACTGGCGCGACCATAAAGTCCACTTGCCGATGCATGTCACTCTGAACGGCGACTGGTTTGGCTCGCCCGACGCCGGTGTCGATATGACCTTTGATTTTGCCGAACTGGTCGCCCATGTGGCGAAAAGCCGTCATGTCAGTGCCGGGACCATTATTGGCTCCGGCACCGTGTCCAATACCGATCGCAGTAAAGGCTCTTGCTGCTTAGCCGAAAAGCGCATGCTGGAAATTATCGACCAAGGCGAGGCAAAAACTCCGTTTATGACCTTTGGCGATAGCGTCACTATCGATATGCGCGACAGCCAAGATGCGTCTATTTTCGGCGCCATTGAGCAAACTGTGACCCGTTACATCGCAGAGTAACCTTGATGCGCGCCTAGTACCTCTAGGCGCGCTTGACGTTGACGCCGTCTAGGAGCTTGTATGCTGCTTTATGATTACAGTAAGTCGACCGCGGCCTACCGCGTCCGCATCGCCCTTGGCCTTAAAGACCTTACCTACCAACGAGAAACCGTTTCTCTGCTGGATAAACACCAGTACAGCGACGCCTATCGCTCGCTCAACCCCGCCGGTTTAGTGCCTACCTTAGTCGATGGCGATGTCACCTTGAGCCAATCACTGGCCATTATCGAATACCTCGATGAGCGCTATCCACAGGTCAAACTGCTCCCCAGTGATCCAGTGCAAAAAGCCCAGTGCCGCTCACTGCACTCGACATTGCCTGTGATGTGCATCCACTCAATAACTTGCGAGTTCTGCAATACTTAACCGGCCCCCTTGGCCACAGTGATGATGACAAAATCACTTGGTATCACCATTGGCTAAAACAAGGGTTCGATGGCTTGGAAGCCAAACTACAAGGATTAGACAGCTCCTTTATCGGCGGAGAAGCGCCCAATTTGGCCGATATTTGTTTGGTCGCGCAGCTGTTTAATGCACGCCGATTTGCGTTTGATTTAACGGCCTACTCAACTTTGACGCGCATTGAGGCGCAGTGCCAAACGCTGGATGCATTTACACAGGCACACCCTGATAAGAGCTAAGGAGAGAACATGAAAGACGGATTGTTGTGGGCGCCGGATAAGGAACGTCAAACCCACACGTTACTCGCCGCGTTTATCCGTGCCGTGAATCAGACTCACGACACCCAGCTGAGTGGTTATGACGATCTCTATACATGGTCAGTACGTCAAAGCGGCGATTTTTGGCAACAGTTATGGCAATTTGCCGGCGTGATCGGCGATCCGGGCGAGAGAGTGTGCGATATCGACCCCGAGCACCCCAATCGAGATAGTCGCTGGTTTCCCACCGCGCGCCTCAACTATGCCGAAAATCTGCTCAAGCACGCAGAGCAGTATGCCGACCAACCGGCGATGATTTTTAGCGGTGAGCATGAGGTAGCACGAATCCTCACTTGGCGTGAGCTCGTCGATCAAGTCGCGGCCATCCGTCACTACCTATATATGCAAGGTGTTCAGCCGGGCGATGTGGTTGCGGGCTATTTACCTAACCTGCCTGAAACCGTGATTGCGATACTTGCCACCGCGGCACTGGGCGCGATTTGGACCTCAACCTCACCGGATTTTGGCGTCGACAGTGTGTTAGACCGTTTTGGCCAAACCGAGCCCAAAGTGCTGTTTACCACCGATCACTATCACTACAACGGCAAAACCTATGACTGCCTGAACAAAGCGCAGCAGGTGGTGGGTAACGTACCAGCCATTGAACGCCTAGTGGTGATCCCTTTTGATGGCGAGCGACCTTCTTTACCTGCTGGCGTGGATAACTGGCAGGACTTATTAGCCAAGGACGCGCCGCCGCTTCGCTTTACCCGCGTGGCGTTCAATGCCCCACTCTTTGTGCTTTACTCTTCCGGCACCACGGGTAAGCCCAAGTGCATTATTCATTCGGTAGGGGGGATATTGCTCAATCATTTGAAAGAGCATCAGCTCCATTCGGATGTGCGCCCCGGCGATCGCTTTTTCTATTTCACCACCTGCGGCTGGATGATGTGGAATTGGCAAGTCAGTGCTTTAGCAAGCGGCGCGACCTTGGTGCTCTATGATGGCTCGCCGTTTTATCCCGATGCGGGGGTACTTTGGCGACTGGCCGAGCAGCACCGGCTCACCCTTTTTGGCACCGCAGCCAAATACTTAGAGGCATTGGAAAAACAAGGCGTAGCGCCGAAAGACGATTACTCACTAACGTCGCTACGCGTCCTATGTTCGACCGGCTCGGTACTTGCGCCCGAGCAGTTTGATTATGTCTATCAAAAAATAAAGTCTGATCTGCAATTAAGCTCGATTGCGGGTGGCACCGACATTTGTGGCTGTTTTGTTCTTGGCAGCCCACTATCACCGGTTTATCGCGGTGAAAGCCAAAAGCGGGGCTTGGCGCTCGATGTACAAGTGTTTAACGCCCAAGGCCAAGCGGTTGAAGAGCAAAAAGGTGAGCTGGTGTGTTGTAATAGCTTCCCCAACCAGCCGGTTGGCTTTTGGCACGATACCGATGGCAGTCGCTATCACAATGCCTACTGGAACAAGATTGATGACATCTGGTTCCATGGTGACTATGTGCGCCTGACCGAACAAGGTGGCATGGTGTTTTATGGTCGGTCTGATGCGGTATTAAACCCAGGCGGGGTGCGAATTGGTACGGCGGAAATCTATCGCCATGTAAATCAGCTTAGCGAGATCATCGATTCAGTGGTCATTGGTCAGCAATGGCAAAATGATGTCCGCGTGGTGCTATTCGTCAAACTCGCCGCCGGCGTGACACTGGATGAGCCACTCAAGCAAACCATCAAAAAAACCATCCGCACCCAGTGCACACCGCGTCATGTTCCCGCCGTGATTGCCGAGGTGAGCGATATTCCGCGCACCAAGTCAGGGAAACTGGCCGAGCTGGCGGTGCGCGATGTGGTCCATGGCCAAGACGTGGCACAGTTAAGCGCACTGGATAACCCAGCATCACTCGACCAATATCGCCAACGCCCTGAGCTTGCTGAATAAACGACACTCGCTGAATAAACGACAATAGTGCAATAGGCCCATAAGGTCCGCAAAAAACTAAAAATGGCCGCAGTGTGCGGCCATTTTTGTCGATGTTTTTTACAACGTAAACGTTATCTTAGGCGATGATTGTCATCGTCGTCATCGTCTTTACGCTCGTACTCACCTTCAAAGGTGTTGCCATCGTCATCGCGCCCGCCACGACGAAAAGGATCGTCACCAAAGGGGCCTTGCGTATTACCTCCTTGGTGGAAGCCGCCTTGGCCAAAGCCCGCTTGAGACACAGTGACCCGTTTCATCACTTGTTTGGCGAGCGCCGCACGCGGTGCTGGTAGCAGCACCAACATCCCCATCGCATCGGTCATAAAGCCTGGCGTCAACAGCAAGACACCTGCTACCGCAAGCATCACGCCTTCAAGGATTTGCTGCGCCGGTAACTCACCGCGATTGAGTCTGTCCTGCACCGAGGCCAGCGTCATCAACCCCTGATTACGGACCAAAGACGCACCGACAAATGCCGTGATCAGAACCAACGCCAAGGTCGGCCACAAGCCCAGCCAGCCGCCGACCTGAATAAATAGGCCAATTTCGATCACTGGGACCAGAATAAATAGCAGTAGTAAGACTGGAAACACGGTTCACCTCGCGCTAAAAATTGACGTTTCATCCTAACATCAAAATAAGGCAAAAGCCGAACCGGGATCCTGTATTTACTGCTTGAATTCCAGCGCAAGAAAGCGCATTTTGTTTAGTCATCATGTTACAACTGTGACGGAAGTCAGCCATTTCAACCGCATCATGTGCTGTAATATGGGTTGAAACGATGTAATAGACGATACATCCAGCCAAAATCTCTGAGGAATGGATTCTACAGCAATATTTGTGGCGACGTTTTAATCATTATAATAACTTGATGTTAAGGCCAACGCATGTCTCAGACGATTATTACCCCCAATGATACCCCTACGCAAACCACTGCCACCCGCTTGGAAGAGGACTTACTCGGCCAACGAGCGGTGCCTGCAGATGCGTATTATGGCATTCATACCTTGCGCGCGATTGAGAACTTCACTATTTCAAGCACCCGTATTTCTGATATCCCAGATTTCGTACGCGGCATGGTTTATACCAAAAAGGCCGCCGCAATGGCCAACCAAGAACTTGGCGTGATCCCTGCTGACGTCGGTGATTACATCATCAAAGCCTGTGACCAGATGTTGGAAACCGGCAAATGCATGGATCAGTTCCCCTCGGATGTCTTTCAAGGCGGCGCGGGCACCTCGGTGAACATGAACGCCAACGAGGTAATTGCCAACCTTGCGCTTGAACTGATGGGGCACGAGAAAGGCGATTATGATGTGATTAACCCTAACGATCACGTCAACAAGAGCCAATCCACTAACTGTGCATATCCAACCGGATTTCGAATTGCGGTATATAACAGCATTCTCAAACTGATGGATGCGATTGATTACTTACAAAAAGAATTCGATGTCAAAGCAGACACGTACGCTCATGTCATAAAAATGGGCCGTACCCAGCTGCAAGATGCGGTGCCAATGACAGTGGGACAAGAGTTCAAAGCCTTCTCTGTACTGCTGCGTGAAGAGATTAAAAACATCAAATATACGGCGGCCCTGCTTTTAGAAGTGAACTTAGGCGCCACCGCGATCGGGACGAAGTTGAATGCTGCAGAAGGTTACCAGCAACTGGCGGTGAAACGCCTTGCAGAGATTACTGGTTTACCTTGTATCCCGGCAGAAGATTTGATTGAAGCCACCTCAGACTGTGGGTCCTATGTCATGGTGCATGGCGCGCTAAAACGCCTGGCGGTGAAACTATCGAAGATCTGTAATGATTTACGCCTACTTTCTTCTGGCCCTCGTGCAGGGCTGAATGAAATTAACTTGCCTGAAATGCAAGCCGGTTCATCCATCATGCCTGCCAAGGTCAACCCGGTGATCCCTGAAGTAGTCAATCAGGTTTGTTATCGAGTCATGGGGAACGACACTACCATTACCTTTGCTGCCGAAGCCGGCCAATTGCAACTCAACGTCATGGAGCCCGTAATTGGGCAGGCACTGTTTGAGTCTATTTCCATCCTGGCGAATGGCTGCCGGAACTTGGGTGAGAAGTGTGTAAGCGGGATTACGGTTAACCAAGAAGTGTGCGAGCACTACGTGCATAACTCGATTGGGATTATCACTTATCTCAACCCCTTTATCGGTCATCACGAAGGCGATATTGTCGGCAAGATTTGTGCGGAAACCGGTAAAAGTGTTAAAGAGGTGATACTCGAGCGTGGTTTGATGACAGAGTCTGAACTTGATGAGATTTTCTCCGTTGAGAACCTCATGCACCCCAAATACCGCGGTAAACGCTTTAACGCTTAGTCGGTCAAAATCACAACAACTATAAAACAACAAAGGGCGCTTATAGCGCCCTTTTTCATGCCGGTGAAACAGCCGCTACAACACCTGGGTAATCAACAAACCACATGCAATACTAAAGACCATGCTCAGTAAGCCTGGCAACATAAAGCTATGGTTGAACACATACTTACCAATCCGCGTGGTACCGGTGCGGTCAAAATCAATTGAAGCGATAATCGGACCATAATTCGGGACGAAGAAATAACCATTTACCGCAACAAAGGTGGCAATGATCATCGAAGGAGGTAAGCCAAGCGAAATCGCTACTGGAACAAGCACCGCCGTCGTTGCACCTTGACTATTCACCATCACTGATAGGGCAAATAAGGCAAAAGCAAATGTCCAGGGCGCCAGTTCAACCAAGCCAGATACCGCGTCTTTGACCATATCTAGATGGCCGGCAACCAAGGTATCCCCTAACCAAGCAATACCAAAGATAGCAACGATGGCACGCATCCCAGCATGGAATACTGAGCCTTGGCTAATCGCATTACCGTCTGGTTTACAAGTCAGAATAATTAACGCAGCAACCGACAACATGACGATTTCAATGGTGTGGGCCATGCCCATTGGCTCACCATCAAATGCCGGACGCAAAGCAGGGAAAGCCCCCATGATGACCACGGCTAACGCACCGAATAAGAACAATGCAACCGATTTTTTCGCCTCAGGGGTGACTTCGATATCTTCAACCGCGAGGTCAGCTTCCATTTCCCGGCGAAACGCGGGATCTTGCAGACGACGTTGATATTCAGGATCGTCTTTAAGCTCTTTGCCCAGTTTATTCACGATCACACACGCTAGCGCCAAACCGATAAAGGTGCTAGGAATGGTCACTGATAGAACATCTGTCAGTGTGATGCCTTGCGGTTCTAAAAAGGCGACACATGCAACCACAGCAGCGGCAATCGGGCTGGCCACAATCGCAAACTGTGAGGCAATCACCGCCATACCGAGTGGGCGGGCAGGACGAATCCCGCTTTTGCGGCTCACTTCGGCAATAACTGGCAACACCGAGTACGCCACGTGTCCCGTCCCTGCCATCATGGTAAAGACATACGTCACTAAAGGTGCAACAAAAGTAATATGACGTGGATTTTTGCGCAGAATGCCACTGGCAATTTTAATTAAAAAATCGAGCCCCCCTGCCGCTTGCATGGTCGCGGCAGCGGCAACTACCGCCATGATCATTAATAAAACATCAATCGGAGGATGCGTCGGTTGCAACCCGAACACAAAGCTCAACACTAAAAGTCCAAGCCCGCCCATCACACCTAAACCGATGCCGCCGATACGGGCACCCACTAAGATGCAGCTGAGTACCACTAATAACTCAACCAAAAACATAATTTTCTCCTACTTTGGATAGACTTTCCCACTACGTCGCGTCACACACGAGAGCAAACGCGCCCAGCACCATGGCCAAAGTCTAACCAGGCCCCGTAACGCGTATGTTGATTCAAGTAAGAAAAAGTAACACTTTTCGCGAACTGACAACAAAAAGTTCGGAAATTGAGATCTTTAACCTAGACACTAGGCAAGCTTTTCTTTTCTGCTTTTAATTGTTATGTTATATCATAACAATTAATGAGGAGTCATTATGCAAGCCAATATCCATCCCGAGTACCGCCCTGTCGTTTTTCATGACACCAGCGTTGACGCCTATTTTATAATCGGATCAACCTTGCAAACATCACGCACCATTGAGTGGCAAGATGGCAAAACCTATCCTTACTACCCGTTGGATATCTCGAGCGCTTCACATCCGGTGTACACAGGTAAACAACGCGCTGCCAATAAAGAGGGGCGCGCCGCCAACTTTGCGCGCAAGTTTGGCCAAATTGGTCGCAGTCAAAAGGCGTCGTCATGAAGGTATTGAACTCACTGAAAAGCGCCCGCCAGCGTCACCCTGATTGCCAGGTTGTCCGTCGTCGCGGACGCATGTTTGTCATTTGCAAAACGAATCCGCGTTTTAAAGCCGTACAAGGGCGCGCGAAAAAACGTGCCTAAGCGTCGGCGACGCACTGCCACTGATGGGGCAGTGCGTCTCTGCGGGCAAACATCTTGATGTCGTCATTTCCTTTTTCTAAGCAAGTCATGGTATGTGTGTATACTCATCCTATTAGCGTGAAAAGGAAAACATATGAGACAGCGTCGCCGTGTCGCATTGACTGCTGGATTGTTGGTTGCCGCATTAGGCGCCAGTGCGCTTTATATTGTTCGCTCGCAACAAGCTACCGTCCCTGCGACAACATCGCATACCGTCACGGCGCCAACGTTTGTGATCGTTAATAGCCAAGCCGCGCTTGAGGCTGAACTTGCCAAAGCCGCTACCAATCAACAAGTCGCCTTTGTCGACTATTACGCCGACTGGTGCATTCCATGCAAACAGTTTGCGCAAAAGACATTCACTGATCCGGCAGTGGCTAAGCCACTTAGTACTATGCACCGAATTAAAGTGAACCTGAGTGAAAACCGTCCGGAAGATTTTGCCTTGATGCGTAGCCAAGCGGTGGCAGGCTTACCGACTCTCGATTTTTGGCTTCCAACGGGGGAACGAAATCAAGCGGCGCGTATAATCGGCTTTTTACCTCCTGAGGCATTTCTCGCTCACCTCAATGAACATGCACTTATGCCGTCAGTAAAAAGCAAGGAATGATCAATCTCTTAGTTCTCTTGTTACAAAATTGATAAGCCTGCATCGGGTGATAGGTTGAAAGAAACTGAAGGGAAAGATAGCCGCATTATGGAAGCGCAACACACCATCGTTATTGCTGATGATCATCCACTATTTCGAAATGCCTTATTTCAATCTGTGCATATGGCGATAAGCGGTGCCAACCTGTTGGAAGCAGATAGCTTAGATAGCTTGCATAAAATACTCGCACGAGATGCTGACGTCGATTTAGTCTTACTCGACCTCAAAATGCCCGGCGCTAACGGCATGTCCGGTCTGATTGAGCTGCGCAACCAATATCCTAACCTGCCCATTGTCGTCGTCTCTGCCAGCGAAGAACGCAATGTGATCCGTCAAGTGCATTCACATGGTGCGTTTGGCTTTATCCCTAAGTCCAGCGATATGCGCGCCTTGGTACAATCATTAACCCAGGTACTCGAGGGAACGCCTTGTTTTCCTGATGATCTCGGCGAGGAGGATGACAGCGAGAGCCTATCTAGCAAACTCGCAGCGCTGACACCGCAGCAGTATAAGGTGTTGCGGATGCTCTGTGACGGTCTGCTCAATAAACAAATCGCTTACGATCTCGCCGTTTCCGAAGCCACCATCAAAGCGCATATGACGGCTATTTTCCGCAAGCTTGGGGTGAAAAATCGTACGCAAGCGGTGATTTTATTGCAGCAATCCAATATAGAACTTTGATACGCTAGCGCCCTCGACCCTATTATGGAGCGCCCATGCTAAGTATTCTGGCTACACAATTCGTGATCTTATGGGCCGTGATCGATCCTATCGGTAGCGTGCCCATTTATCTCTCGCAAACCAGCCATATGACGGCGAAACAAAAACGCCGCGTTGCCATTAAAGCCGTCACTATTTCCTTTGCTATTTTGCTTTTCTTTCTCATTATTGGTCAGATTTTGTTAGAAGCGATGCAAATTCCACTGCCCGCATTTCAAGCCGCGGGCGGTTTAGTACTTCCTTCTTTTTGCTCTGACCATGATTTTCGGCGAAGGCAAACCCAGCCAAGAGGCCAAAATGCTGAGCGAAAACGTGGATAAAGCCGAGATAGCGGCAACGGCCGTTTACCCCTTGGCTGTGCCTTCCATTGCCTCCCCTGGCGCCATGATGGCCATTGTGATGCTCACCGATAACAACCGCTATGCCATTGCTGAACAAGCGATCACCGCGGGAGTGATGTTTTTAGTTCTGCTCGCGACCTTGGCTTTACTCCTCGGGGCCAATGTGATTCACAAAGTGATTGGTAATGTGGGCGCTTCTATTATCAGTCGCGTAATGGGCTGATTCTCGCCTCGGTGGCAGTGGCTAATTTACTCGAAGGGGTCCAAAAGTTTTACCACTTAAGTTAGACCTTTGGCGAAAGCCTTGGCTGGCTCACACGGAGCCAGCCCAACCTACCTCACAAAACACCTGATTTTTCCTGCGATTGCCTACAACTAAGCTCGACTAAAGTTGCAATGTCGCTTTGCCTAACCCCTGCTATCGTCATTACGTAACATTCCATTAACGTAATAAACAAGGAGAAGGCGATGGCGTTTCAAAGCAAGGAACACGCAAAAGCCTACTGGGACAGAAACGTAAAACTGATGATCAGCTTATTGATTGTCTGGTTTGTGGTCTCATTTGGCTGCGGGATCTTATTCGTTGATGCTCTCAATACCATTCAAATTGGCGGCTACAAATTAGGATTCTGGTTTGCTCAGCAGGGATCGATTTATACCTTCCTCGGCATCATTTTTGTGTATACCAAACAAATGCGCAAACTCGATCGCGAGTTCGGTGTTGACGACGAGTAAGAGGATAAACACATGGATTTAAGAACCATTACTTATATTGTTGTCGGGTTCACATTCGCACTCTACATCGGGATTGCAATTTGGGCACGCGCAGGCTCCACTAAGGAGTTTTACGTCGCGGGCGGCGGGGTCAACCCCATCGCAAACGGGATGGCTACCGCTGCAGACTGGATGTCAGCCGCTTCCTTTATTTCAATGGCCGGCTTAATTGCCTTTATGGGTTATGGCGGTTCGGTGTTTTTAATGGGTTGGACTGGCGGCTTCGTGCTTCTTGCATTGCTGCTCGCGCCTTATCTCCGTAAGTTTGGCAAATTTACCGTGCCAGAGTTTGTCGGTGAGCGCTTTTATTCAAAAACCGCACGTATCGTCGCTGTCATCTGCTTAATCATCGCCTCGGTGACGTATGTTATCGGTCAGATGAAAGGGGTTGGGGTGGCTTTTGGTCGCTTTTTAGAAGTGGATTACTCCACCGGGCTATTAATCGGTATGGTGATCGTCTTTATGTATTCCGTGATGGGCGGGATGAAAGGCATTACTTATACCCAAATTGCTCAATATTGCGTACTCATTTTAGCTTACACCATTCCCGCAATCTTTATTTCCCTTAACTTGACTGGTAATCCGTTCCCACAACTGGGTCTCGGTAGCACCATGGCGGGCACCGATCAGTATCTGCTCGATCGACTGGATCAGGTGGTCACCGAACTTGGCTTTGTGGAATACACCACCGCAGTGCGTGGCAGTACGCTCAATATGTTTGCCTACACCATGTCACTGATGATTGGTACTGCTGGCTTACCCCACGTCATTATCCGTTTCTTTACCGTGCCTAAGGTACGTGATGCTCGGGCTTCTGCGGGTTGGGCGCTGTTCTTTATCGCGATTTTGTACACCTCAGCACCTGCGGTCGCGGCAATGGCGCGCTTGAACTTAATGGACACTGTGAATCTGCCTAATGGCGACAATCTTGTCTATGACGAGCGTCCAGACTGGTTCAAAAACTGGGAAAAAACCGGGCTACTTGGTTTTGATGATAAAAACGGCGATCAAAAAATTCAAGTACACGTCGGAATCCGGCAACCAACGAATTACGCGTTGACCGCGATATTATTGTCCTGGCCAACCCCGAAATCGCCAAACTGCCTAACTGGGTGATCGCCTTGATTGCCGCCGGTGGCCTGGCGGCCGCTTTATCGACCGCAGCCGGGTTATTATTGGCTATATCGTCCGCGATATCCCATGATCTGATTAAAGGGGTCGTCAATCCGAATATCAGTGAAAAAGGCGAGCTGATGGCGAGCCGGATATCCATGGCATTAGCGATTGCCGGCGCTGGATACTTGGGGCTCAATCCACCAGGCTTTGCGGCCGGGACAGTGGCACTTGCCTTTGGTTTGGCCGCGTCATCGATATTCCCGGTACTGATGATGGGGATCTTCACCAAAACCATCAATAAAGAGGCGCAATTGCGGGTATGGTAGCGGGGATCAGTGTCACCCTGTTCTATGTCTTCCAACATAAAGGGATTCTGTTTGTCGCTGATTGGACCTACTTTGAAGGCTTAGGCAGCAACTGGATCTTAGGGATTGAACCCAATGCCTTTGGTGCAGTCGGGGCAGTCTGCAACTTTGTTGTCGCTATCATTGTGTCACGCATGACGAAGGAAACACCGCAAGAGGTGCAAGACTTAGTCGAACACGTTCGCATGCCATCGGGTGCGGGTGATGCGCAATCACACTGATACAATGTTAAACTATCCAAGCCCCTTCGGGGGCTTTTAAACGACCGATTATGTCCAGCCAAGGAGAGGCATGATGTCAACGATAACGCGCTTATTAACCAACAAGCATGTAGTTATCGCGATGCTAGTCGCGCCAGTGCTCGCAGTGATAGCCTATTTTGCGGTCGATGCCAGTGTGTCTGAAGCGCCCAAGGCGGCCCAACCGGGGAAAAGCTACCCGCTTGCTGTCCGTTCCAACTGTCGCTATACCAGCGGATTTTGTCAGCTCGAAAATGGTGATATGAAACTCAAACTGGAGTCACAAGGGAGCGAGGATAATCAGCTGACGTTGCGGCTGATCAGTGAGTTGCCTTTAGAAGGTGTTCGTATTGGCCTGGCACAGACCTCGCCCCAAGCAATGCAAGCCACCGGTAATAAAGGTACCCACTGGCTCGTATCACTGCCAGCACCAAAGACTAATGATGCACAAATCCGCGTCGCAGTGAGCATGGCGGGTAGCCATTATTTTGCGCAAACGCCTGCTACGTTTATCGAGCACAAGACCTTTTACACCGAACACCAGCAAGCCCAAGACGCATCATAGTCGACGACAAAATGCGTCATAATTGATGATACGATGATGACCCCAGCGAAGGGAGCCACTAGCTATTCAGCGACATCACGGCAGGTCGAATCGCGGCAATAATCACAGCGATTTTGTGTTCATAAGCTTGTTCGGCAAGCCAATGGTTCACATCGGCCCACCCGTCGCCATCCAAGTGAGCAAGTTCATCGACTTCAATATGGCCATCAATAGGATCAAATCGTCCTTCGACCTTGACGGTACCGATATCGGTTTCAAGGCGCGCGAATACAAACGGCGTCATTATTTTCCTCGCTGTTGTAATAGGGTCCGTAGCTTCAGCGGCTTCACGGGCTTAGACAGATACGTAAAGCCTAGCCCAGTTACCGCCTGTTGTGTTTCAGCACTGCGGTCAGCGCTGATCATTACGCCATGAAAACAAGCGCCCAACTTGAGTTGGCATTGCTGTAATACTTGTAGGCCCGTTTGTTGGTTAGCTAAATGATAGTCACTCAGCACAAATTCAGGTTGCCATTGTTCACTGATTTGCTGCATGGCCTCGCCAACATCTTGCGCGCACCGCACATCACAGCCCCAACGTGATAAAAGCTGGGTCATTCCGGTCAAAATATCTTGTTCATTATCAACACATAATACTCGGCATCCTTGCAACGCCTGGGCGCTGTGCAGCGTTGGTGTGGCGCCTTTCGGAATAGCATTCACTTCGCGGGTATCACTGCCATCAACGGTGATGGAAAAAACAGTCCTCTTGCCTGGCCATGACTTCAGTCCCAACGGTTGAGACAAGATTTGGCTAATGCCTTTCGCGATAGCCAGCCCCAATCCCAGCCCTTGCTCTGCACCTTGGCGCTCAATCCGAGTGAACTCTTGAAAAATATCTTGCTGGCGAGCCAACGGGATCCCATCCCCATCATCCCAAACCTCGACTCGATAATCATGGCCGGTACGGCGCACGCCCAATAACACCCGTCCGTCTGGGTTGTAGCGAAAGGCATTGGTTAAGAAGTTTTGCAATACTCGCCGCAGGAGGGTTTTATCCGAGCGGACAATGGCCCGGCTGCGGCAGACATGAAAATCGAGGCCTTGTCGATGTGCTAACACTCCAAATTCCGCTTCAAGCGCATCAAAGACTTCACTCAATGGAAAGGATTCAATCCGGGCTTTCATCTTGTCCGATTCAAGACGAGAAATATCCAATAAGTCTCCAATCAATACCTCAGCACTTTCGAGCGCACTTTCGATATGCTGCGCGGCGGTTTCTGTTTCACGGTTGACCGCCATTTCACTCAGTGATGAGGCAAACAAGCGCGCCGCATTGAGCGGTTGCATTAAGTCGTGACTCACTGCGGCTAAAAAACGGCTTTTTGACTGCGAGGCGGATTCCGCTTTACGGGTGGCGTCGATTAAACGGCTATTCAAGCGCTCCAATTCCTGGGTTCGCTCAGTCACACGCGCTTCCAAGGTTTCGTTTGACTGTTTGAGCGCGGCTTCGGCATCGCGGAACGCGGTGATATCGGTAAAGGTCATGACAAAGCCCCCGCCCGGCATCGGATTACCTTGCAATTCAATCACGCGCCCGTCGGGATGAACACGCGAGGACGTATGCGGCTTTCGCCGCGTTAAGTGCATCACTCGTTTGCTCACATGATCCTCCGGATCGCCCGGCCCACACAATCCCCGCTGAGCATTGAACCGGATTAAGTCTGCGACCGGCCGTCCGACTTGAATAAGCCCAGGTGGAAATTGGAACATATCGATATAACGCTGATTCCACGCCACTAGCCGTAATTGTTTATCCACCACCGATATCCCTTGATTGATATGCTCAATGGCGCCTTGCAAAAGACCGCGAGAAAAATCAAACAACTCAGAGGCTTCATCCACGATGGTGGCAATTTCCTCCAGCTGCATATTTCGTCCTTGTAGTGCAGAAGACAGCACCAGCCGAGCGGATGACGATCCAAACACGCCCGCCAGCACCCGCTCGGTATGACGAATTAAAGGGGCGCTGGCCTGTTGCTGTGGCATTAACTCCTCACCGCGCTGCTCAGCAAATTGGCTAAAAGCCTGGCGCATACGTCGACGCCCCACGAAACGTGACGCCAGCATCTCAAGCTCTGCGACCGTGACTCGGCTTTGATACATGCGCGCACCATCGTTTTCGGGTAATGGGATGCCGACAAATGCGGCGGCTTGCAAGCGCTCACTCAGTGACGGTCGTGTTAATAAAGACACAAGGATAAAGCTGACGGCATTCATCAATACGCTAAAGGCCAACCCCCAATCAATGATATTAAGCCCGGCGAGTGGAGGTAATGATGGTGGCGTAATCAGCCAGATAAGCATATTGGATTGCCCATCCCCTGCCAGCATCCCGGTTTGGACCATCATGGTCACCAACCAAAGCGAAAATCCGACCGTTAGCCCAGCGTACACCCCTTTTTTATTACCTTGCCGCCAATACAAGGCGCCAACCATGGCAGGTACAAATTGCGCGATGGCAGCAAAAGACAGAAAGCCAATTTCTGACAAGGTTGGGACGGTTAAAATCAAATGATAGAAGCCCCAGGCAGCAATCAAAATCAAGAAAATCAGCGCGCGACGGACGTTGAGTAATAAACCAGAAAATTGCGCGAAATTGCGAGAGGCCATTTTCATACGCCGTAATAGCAGCGGCATAACAAGATCATTGGAGACCATAATGGCCAGCGCAATGGTAGAAACAATCACCATGCCACTGGCTGCCGAGGCACCGCCCATAAACGCCAGTAATGCCATGCCTTCCGCGCCCACAGATAAGGGCAAGCGGATCACATAGCATCCGCCGGTGTACCGGGCAATAACGCTTGCCCGGCATAAGCCATGGGAAGGACAAAAATTAGCATCAGGAGTAGATAGGTTGGGAAGACTTTACGTGCCATGTTCAAATCGCTTGCACGCGTGTTTTCCACCACCATGGTATGAAACTGGCGCGGCAGACAAATAATCGCGGCGCCCGTTAAAAAGGTGTGAATGATTAAACTACCGACATCGGGCTCACCGATAACGCCTGATGCTTCAAGCGTTATTGCAACGTCGGCGCTTGGAATAACAGCGCAACAACAAACACGCCAACCCCGAGAAAAGCCACCAGCTTAATGACAGATTCAAACGCCACTGCCATCATCATACCGCGATGATGTTCGGTGCTATCAATGTGTCGAGTGCCAAATAACACCGTAAAAACGGCGAGAACGACACACACCAACCATGCAATTTGCGTTTGTTCTAAACCAACACTCCTCCCAATTTCTGGCGAGAGCACGTCAAGCCCCATGGCAATGCCGCGTAGTTGCAACGCAATATAAGGGAGCACCCCCACCACAGCGATCAGCGTCACCATCACAGCCAGTCCCTGAGACTTGCCATATCGCGCCGCAATAAAGTCAGCGATCGAAGTGATATGTTCGCGTTTGGCAATCAGAATGAGACGAGCGAGAAAGCGCCATCCGAGGGTGAACACCAACATCGGCGCAAGGTAAATCGGCAAAAAGGACCATGGAGAGCTGGACGCTTGGCCGACGGTGCCAAAAAAGGTCCAAGAGGTGCAATAAACGGCAATGGAAAGGCTATAAATCCAAGGCCGCCATTTGTGAAGCCAGCGCGGCTGGCGATCGCCATACCAGGCAATGGCAAATAATGCCCCCATATAGAGCAGTGAAACAGAGACAATTACCCAGCCTTGTGTCATGACTCCCTTCCTGACGCCATAATGTGCCAAATCCTTTGGCTGGGTGTACCACGGCAACGGCGCCCACTCAATCATGCAATGCTGGCTTTGTGGGCGCTCTAGCTAACTTTATTGCAAGCCGGTAAGCCGTTTATTGCACACTGGCATGCTTGGCGCGTCGAAATTCGGGCTCACGCAAGGGGAGCACAAAAACAGGCAACGCAAGCAGCGCCATTGCGTAAAAGGTTCCCGATGGCGAAACCGCATAAATCCACCCACTTGTAGTAGTAAGAGCCGCGACCACCGCGCCCATCGGCAACGCGTTATAAGCAGCTTGTGCGGCGACCAACCGCGTTCCGCATTCACGCTGAATATACTGCATGGCACCCAAGTGCGCACCGGCAAAGGTGACGCCATGAAGTAACTGAACCAACACAACGGGAATGGCTGCGGTGGTGGTGCCTGTTATCCCCCAACGGATCAATACGCCTAACGCAGCCAATTGGAATAGCGACTTGGACGACCAACCGCTAAAAAGCCGGGCGCCGAGAGCAAATACGGCCACTTCTGATACGACGCCCAAGCTCCATAAATAGCCGACGATACTCTCGCTGTAACCGGCCTGCTTCCAATAAATCGCACTAAAGCTGTAATAGGCGGCATGACTGCCCTGCAACAAAGAGGCGATCAGCAAAAATACAATGACCTGACGATCACGGAATAGCTGACGCATCGACACTTTGCTGCCTGTCATATCATGCTCGCTTTGCGGCATGATGGTCGGACGACGCAAGGTCAGCAGTAAACATGCCGATAAGCCACCGATTGCCACCCAAGGAATAATTGCCGCCGATTGCTCGGTCACCAACCAGCCCGTTAAGCTCGAACCGACAATAAAGGCAATCGACCCCCAAAGACGCGTACGACCATAGTCGATATACCGATGACGCGCGTAATAGTTCGCTAACGCATCAGACAAGGGCACCGCTGGACCAATGGCTAAATTAAACAACACAGTGACGAAAGCTAGCCACCACACATTGGCGCCCATCATAGGATGCAAGGCACAGGTCACCAACGCCATCAAGGTCAACGCCCGCAGAGCCGGCAACAAAGCTTCAACCTGTTGCACACGCGGAGTAAACACTAAGTTGGCGACACATCGGGTAGCAAAACCAAGCCCAATCAAGGTCCCGATCACACCCGAATTAAGGCCTAGAGACTCAAACCATATCGCCCAAAACGGCAAATACACGCCATACGAAAAAAAGAAGCCGCCAAAATATTCTGACAACCAACGAAAGGGGGAACATTGGGTTAATGCCATATCATTACTTCATATTAAGAGACATACGGCGCTAAGTGTCGCAGTAATAGGACGGGAAAAAAAGACACAAGCGGCGCTTATTGATGGCAAAACATTGATCTCGTCGATGAAACCGTCGTAACTGGCTAGACTAAAGTCGGCTAGCAGGATCGCGAGGGCTAGGACACACTGAGGCTATCATAGTGAGGAGTGCGATTATGCCTGAACCTTTTGACACCTCGCAGCCACCGTTTGATTGCCTAACGCCCGCACAAGCCAAACAATGTCGACAAGCGCTGGATGTTGGCTATTTTCGACGTGGTGACAGCCTGATCCATGCAGGCGATACGGGTGAGCAGCTGTTTATCATTATTAAAGGCAGTGTCGAAGAAGTCTCAGAAGAAGGCAAAGAAGTGTTTTCTCACTATACGTCTGAGGATTTATTTGACGTCCCCGCGCTCGTGCACGGCACCGCCAAACATCAATACCGCGCCCTAGAAGATACGCTTTGTCACCTACTACCGGCCGAGGTGTTTCTTGCGATCTACCATAGTAATCAAGACTTCCGCGATTACTTTGAGACCAACTTACAACGCCGACAAGCGTTAATGGTCCAGGCACGTCAGCAACAAAACCTCGCCGAATTTATGCTCACCAGGATTGATGATAGTAATATTCAACCTGCGTTATGTATTTCCCCAACGCTGACGATAAAAGCCGCGACCGCGCAAATGAAAGCCGAACGCTGTGACTGTGCATTGGTGACGTTTGATGATGGAGACTGCGGGATCATTACCCGGACGAACTTATTACACGCTTTGGTGCTCGATGGCTATGATCAATCTGCCCCCGTTGGCGAGGTGGCCACGCGCCCTGTGGTCAGTGTTGAGCGCGGTGACTTTCTTTTTCACGCCATGATCAGTATGACGCGCCAGCGCGTGAAGCGTGTGCGTGTGGTCGACCAGCAAGGGCAAACCGCGGGGATGCTTGACCTGCCGCAAGTGCTGAGCCTATTTTCAACCCACTCACACGTGCTCAACTTGCAAATTGCGCGCGCCCAAACCATTGATGAGTTAGTTATCGCCGCCAATAGCCAGAGCAAACTGGTGCATACCCTATTTAATAACGGCATCCATACCCGCTTTGTGATGCAACTCATCGCTACCGTGAATGAACAAATCATGGAAAAAGCCTTTCGCTTGTTGGTGCCCGAGAACTATCAAAACCAGTGCTGCATGGTGGTGATGGGCTCAGAAGGACGGGGCGAGCAAGTACTTAAAACCGATCAAGATAATGCGCTTATTCTCGCCGATGACCTGGACTGGCCGGATTGTCAGCAAGTCATGGCGGCCTTTTCACACACGCTTTATCAACTGGGCTACCCGCCCTGCCCCGGCAATGTGATGGTCAGCAACCCCAAATGGGTAAAAACCGCCTCGCAATGGCAACAAACCGTGCGCAACCTCGTCCAAAGTGCCAATGAACAAAGCGTGATGGATTTGGCCATCTTAGCCGATAGCCAGGCGATTGCTGGGGATCTCAGCTTGATTAATGCGATCCAAACACCACTTCACGAGGCGTTAAGTGACAATATGTTGGCGCTTAATACCTTTGTACGTCCCGCGCTGGCCTTCCGGGTTCCTTTGACCGTGTTTGGCTCGCTTAAAAGCAGTAAAGAAGGGCTAGATATTAAAAAAGGCGGCATTTTCCCGATCGTCCACGGTGTTCGCACCATGAGCTTAGAAAAAGGGATCACCGAGACCAATACCTTTGAGAGGCTCGCGCAACTGGCCCAGTTAGGCACACTTGCCGACGAGATGGCAGAAAACCTGTCAGAGGCGCTAAAACTGTTTATTCGTCTTCGTCTACGCCAACAACTTCGTGGTGAGCAGCAAAGTAACCGTCTGGATGTGGCCGACTTACCGTCGAGTGAACGCGATCTGTTGCGCCACGGGTTGCACGTGGTGAAAAAGTTTAAACAATCCCTCGCATTCCACTATCATGTGAGGGATTAACGTGAACGAGCTAGCTCGCTATTGGTATCGCTATCGGTTGCGCCACTCTCCTTATCGCGCGCTCTTTTTACCGCCAGATAAACGTACCCTGATATCACTGGATTGTGAAACCACCAGCCTTGACCCAGCTCATGCCGAGTTAGTCACGATTGCGGCGACACCGATCAAAGGCAATCGTATTCTGACCAGTCAATCGCTGACACTCACCCTTGCCGCGCCCGAAAGTTTAAGCGCCAGCTCCGTGCGCATTCATCAATTGCGTCATCAAGATCTTGTCCATGGTGTCAGTGCCAAGCAGGCCATGACCTCACTGATCCACTTCATCGGTAATCATCCTTTGGTTGGCTACCATATCCGCTACGACAAAAGCATTTTGGATCGCTATGCCCGTCAATATCTTGGTTTCCCGCTGCCCAACCCACTGATTGAAGTCAGCGACATTTATCAACGCAAATTAGAGCGCCTACTCCCTAATGCTTATCATGACATCAGCATGGAAGCGATCAGTCGCCATCTAGAGATTCCCCTTCCTGCTCGCCATGATGCTTTAGACGATGCCTTAGCAGCGGCCCTGATTTATGTTCGCCTGACGCAAGGCGAGATGCCAATCCCTCAATCTCGGTAATCCAGCGCCCTTGAATCGCAATAAAAGTGCGATCCAGCGCCCAGTAACTGGCCCGACAACACCACAATCCACTTAAAAATCAAGGGGCTCATCCTAAAGTCTAATTGCCGGATAGCCTTATCTGTCACACCTTTACTGCATGGTTTACGTTTGCCAGGCCGCGGTAACGCCTGACATCTCACGACATGGAAGCGCCGCGCGGAGCATCGCGGACACGAGGAGAAACAGGATGAGCGATAGTCACGTATATCCCGTCATGCCTTCAATTGCACAAAAGGCACACGCTGATGAGGCCAAATATCAAGCTCTCTATCAGCAATCAATTACCGACCCTGAGGGATTTTGGCGAGAACAAGGCCAGATAATTGATTGGATAAAACCTTACAGCAACGTCAAGCACACGTCCTTTGATACGGGGCATGTCGATATTCGCTGGTTTGAAGATGGCACACTCAACGTGGCGGCTAACTGTATTGATCGCCACCTAAAAGACAAAGGCGATCAAATCGCGTTGATTTGGGAAGGCGATGATCCCAACGACGATGCGACCCTGACTTACCAAGCCCTTTACGAGCACGTGGGTCGCTTTGCTAACGCCCTAAAAGCGCAAGGGGTTAAAAAAGGCGATGTGGTTTGCTTGTATATGCCGATGGTCATGGAAGCGGCCATCGCGATGCTCGCTTGTGCGCGCATTGGGGCGGTGCATACCGTCGTATTCGGTGGCTTCTCACCTGAAGCGCTTGCTGGCCGCATCATTGACTCGAACGCGAAAGTGGTGGTAACTGCGGATGAAGGGGTACGCGGTGGCCGTGCCGTCCCGTTAAAGCAAAATGTCGATGAAGCGCTAACCCACCCCAACGTGAAGTCAATCGAAAAAGTGGTGGTCTACCAGCGCACAGGTGGCGACATTGATTGGCATAATCACCGCGATGTTTGGTGGCATGAGGTCACGGAAAACGCATCGGTGGATTGCCCCGCAGAAGAAATGCAGGCTGAAGATCCCCTTTTCATTCTCTACACCTCCGGCTCCACCGGCACCCCCAAAGGCGTTCTCCACACCACAGGCGGATACTTAGTTTACGCCGCAATGACCTTCAAATATGTTTTCGATTATCAAGACGGCGAGGTGTTCTGGTGTACGGCCGATGTCGGCTGGATTACCGGTCACAGCTATCTGGTGTATGGCCCGCTCGCGAACGGGGCAAAAACCCTTTTATTCGAAGGTGTCCCCACCTACCCGACCACGGCGCGAATGAGTGAAGTGGTCGATAAGCACCAGGTCAATATCCTCTACACCGCCCCCACCGCGATTCGCGCACTGATGGCCAAAAGCAATGAAGCCGTGGCCGGCACCCAACGTAATTCGCTACGGATCATGGGATCGGTCGGCGAGCCCATTAACCCCGAGGCCTGGGAGTGGTATCACAGCACCATCGGTAATCAAGCCTGCCCAATTGTCGATACTTGGTGGCAAACAGAGACGGGCGGGATTTTGATTACGCCCCTCCCTGGTGCTACACCACTTAAACCGGGCTCAGCGACGCGTCCTTTCTTTGGTGTTCAGCCAGCGCTGGTGGACAACATGGGCAACCTTCTTGATGGCGCCACAGAGGGTAACTTGGTAATACTGGACTCATGGCCCGGTCAAATGCGGACCGTATTTGGTGACCACGATCGCTTCGAGCAGACTTACTTCTCGACCTTCAAAGGCATGTATTTTACCGGTGACGGCGCGCGCCGCGATCAAGACGGTTATTACTGGATCACCGGCCGGGTTGATGACGTACTCAATATATCCGGGCACCGAATGGGCACCGCCGAAGTCGAATCCGCTTTGGTGGCATTCAATAAGATTGCTGAAGCGGCAATTGTCGGGGTACCTCATGATATCAAAGGCCAAGCTATTTATGCCTATATCACCCTCAACGCCGGTGAAGTGCCGAGCGCCGAGTTGCATAAAGAAGTGAAAGAATGGGTGCGAAAAGAAATCGGACCGATCGCCACGCCAGATTTCATTCATTGGACCGATGCGCTCCCTAAAACACGTTCCGGTAAAATCATGCGCCGAATTCTGCGTAAAATTGCCACAGGCGAAACCGGAAGCTTGGGAGATACGTCTACCCTTGCCGACCCGAGTGTGGTGGATAAGCTTATTGCAGAAAAAGAGAGTGTGGTGTAACCCTAACGAAAGATTGCTTAGCAACCTTTGCCGCCCACGGGCGGCTTTTTTATTCTTGCGCGCTAAACCTGCTTTAGCGCGCATTTTTTCAACACCAACAGGACGAAGTGTGCTGATTAGACCAGTATTTTGCTGCGATTTGCGGTGAATTCTCTATAATTGCTATCACAAAGGATAAAATCGCATGTAGCGTACCATCACAGCATGCGTACCAGCAGGAATTCACACTAAGCTGACACGATGTTAGCGAATAGGAGAAGTAAGCCTCAAGATGCCGACAAGAAACCACATTTTAGTCTTAAACGGCCCGAACCTTAACTTGCTCGGACGCCGTGAGCCTGAACACTATGGCTCTCAGACCCTCGCGCAAATCATGGCCGCGATAGAGGCTCAAGCCACAGGTTGGCATTGACCCTTGAGCACTTTCAATCCAACAGTGAAGCTAGCCTCATTGATAAAATCCACCAAGCGATGGAAAGCGTGGATTTTATTATTATTAACCCAGCCGCTTTGACGCACACCTCGGTTGCATTACGCGATGCACTGCTCGGGGTCAACATTCCCTTTATTGAAGTGCATTTATCTAATGTTCACGCCCGCGAACCCTTCCGACATCATTCCTATTTGTCGGATAAAGCGGTCGGCGTGATCAGTGGCTTAGGGGCTGATGGTTACGAATTCGCCTTAACAGCTGCCGCACGCCACCTCGCGTTTGCGGCCCAGTAAAACAAAACATAAGAAGAGACGTATCATGGATATCCGCAAGATTAAAAAACTGATCGAACTTGTCGAAGAATCGGGCATCTCCGAACTCGAGATTGCCGAAGGTGAAGAGTCAGTACGAATCAGCCGCTCAGCACCCGCAGCGCCAGCCCAAATGGCTGCGCCACAGTACGCACCACAATACGCAGCACCGGCTGCACCCGCGCCTGCCCCCGAGGCTTCTGCCGCAGAGCCAGCAAGCGCACCTAAACCGACTGGCCATCAGGTTCTGTCACCCATGGTTGGCACCTTCTACCGTGCACCGAGCCCAGAGTCGGCAGCATTTGTCGAAGTCGGCAGCCAAGTGAAAGAAGGCGACGCCTTGTGTATCGTTGAAGCCATGAAAATGATGAACCAAATCCAAGCCGATAAGAGCGGGGTGGTGAAAGCGATTCTGTGTGAAGACGGCCAGCCCATTGAATTCGACGAACCACTCGTGATCATCGAATAAGCGAGGGCGCATGTTAGATAAAATTGTAATTGCTAACCGTGGTGAAATTGCACTGCGAATTTTGCGTGCTTGTAAAGAGCTCGGCATTAAAACCGTGGCGGTGCATTCCACCGCAGATCGCGATCTTAAGCATGTCTTGTTAGCCGACGAAACCGTCTGTATTGGCCCCGCGCCAAGCAATCAAAGCTACTTGAACATTCCTCGCATTATCAGTGCCGCTGAAATCACCGGTGCTGTTGCCATTCATCCTCTGCTCTATCGAGAATCCGTATTCGC
>AQOF01000009.1 GCA_000565345.1 Salinivibrio costicola subsp. costicola ATCC 33508 = LMG 11651
TTTGGGCAGTTCTTCCAACCCTTCCTCTTAATGGTGGGCGGTGATTTCCGGGCGAGTTTCGAACGGACGTAAAAGGTGCGTGGCTCCGCGTCCGAACCCACTTGTTCCATTGCTTGGGCCGACCAGCTGACATCCGAACCATTACCGACCATACGRCGTAAGCGATGTATGCATGGTTTTTTAATTTGTTGTAGGCATCGTTAAGTTGCCATTGGTTAGGTGACAATGGCGTTAACCCGGCGTCTTGTAACGCGCGTTGATTGGTGACTGGCACGCCGCGGCTCACACTGCTCTCGCTGTCTTGCGATGGCCAGTCTTCTTCTACGCTTGCAGGATCTTGGTTGCGCTTAAAAACAATTAATTCGACATCATAAAGCCGTTTAGCCCAGACGGGCTGGCTTAATGACAACAGTAATAACACCACAAGTCCTTTTAGGCCTGCGGCTGAGCGCCAATCTTTCGCGGGACGTTGATGATTTCTCACTGGTTACTCCATTGGTAATGAAAGGCGACGTTGTCAGCCGCCTTTCATTGGGTTTGTTGACGCACTAGGCGACTAACTGATGGCTCGCAAATTGAGTCAACAGCTCATCAATAAAGTTCATCCGCTCGCGTCGGTCGGTGAGCGTTTCGACAAACTTGATCTTAGTTGGCCCGTTAAACTTAAACTTATCTGGGCGAGATTGTAACAGTCCCACTAAAAATCCGGGATCAATTTGCGCGTTTTCATGAAACTCCACTAAGCCACCCCGTTCACTGGCCTCGATCTTCTTCACGCCTAGGCTCGCGGCACGTATTTTCAGTTGCTGAATGTGGAGGAGGTTCTTCGCCGCATCAGGCAGTAATCCAAAGCGGTCAATCAGCTCGACTTGCAACTCGTTCATGTCGTCGTTGGACTTGGCGCTGGCAATGCGTTTATACATCGATAGGCGCATATTAATGTCCGGAATATAGTCATCCGGTAATAGGGCAGGTAGCCGCAATTCAATGTCGGTCTGTTCATTGAGCAGTGCATCTAGGCTTGGCTCTTTGCCCTCTTTTAAGGCTTCAACCGCTTGCTCTAACATATCCATGTAGAGGGTAAAGCCAATCGATTGAATTTGGCCGCTCTGCTCATCGCCCAATAACTCGCCCGCCCCACGAATTTCCAAATCTTGCGTCGCGAGAGTAAAACCGGCCCCTAAATCTTCCAGCGCGGCAATGGCGTCGAGTCGTTTGACCGCATCTTTGGTCATGCGTTTTGGATGTGGCGTGAGCAGATACGCATAGGCTTGGTGGTGTGAGCGTCCAACCCGGCCACGCAACTGATGAAGCTGCGCCAAGCCAAAGTGATCGGCGCGATCAATAATAATGGTGTTGGCTGAGGGAATATCGATGCCGGTTTCGATGATGGTGGTACACACTAATACATTGTACTTTTGGTGATAGAAATCACTCATGATTTTTTCTAGCTCACGCTCGCGCATTTGCCCATGCGCCACGGTCACGCGAGCTTCAGGGATCATGTCACTGATTTCATTCGCGGTTTTTTCTATTGTCTCGATATCGTTGTGCAAAAAGTACACTTGCCCCCCGCGCATGATTTCGCGCAAGAGCGATTCTTTGATCAAGTTGTCTTCGCGCTCGCGGACAAAAGTCTTCACCGCTAAGCGTCGTGAGGGCGGGGTCGCAATAATCGACAGATCACGCATGCCACTCATGGCCATATTGAGTGTCCGGGGAATCGGTGTGGCGGTGAGCGTGAGAATATCAACATTGGCACGCATGGCTTTGATTTTCTCTTTTTGACGTACCCCAAAGCGGTGTTCTTCGTCGACAATCAGTAAGCCTAAATCCCGTACTTTGACATCGGATTGCAGTAACTTATGGGTGCCGATCAGTATGTCGACTTTGCCGGCTTCGCAATCGGCCATGATTGCTTTTTGCTCTTTGGCGGATTTAAAACGTGAGAGCACTTCAACCCGCACTGGCAGGTTAGCGAATCGATCGCGGAAGTTTTCAAAGTGCTGTTGCGCGAGCAAGGTGGTTGGCACTAATACAGCAACTTGCTTACTGTTGTTTACGGCGAGGAACGTCGCCCGCATTGCCACTTCCGTTTTGCCGAAGCCAACATCGCCGCAGACCAGGCGATCCATGGCGATCGGGCGGCACATGTCGGATAACACCGCATTAATCGCTTGGGACTGATCTGCGGTTTCTTCAAACGGGAAGGTGGCCCGAAATGTTTGATAGGCCTCTTTGTCGTGAGTAAAGGTAAAGCCTGGCTTGGTTTCGCGTTTGGCATAGACATCCAAAAGCTCTGCGGCGACATCACGGACTTTTTCGGCCGCACGGCGACGGGCTTTTTCCCACGCTTCGCCGCCTAATTTATGGATAGGTGCGGTGTCTTCCGCTCCGCCAGAGTAACGGCTAATTAAATGCAATGCGCCGACAGGCACATACAGTTTGGCTCCTTGCTGGTATTCGAGCGTCATGTATTCGGTTTTTAAGCCGCCGGCCTCTAAGGTCTGCAAACCTTGATAGCGGCCAATACCGTGCTCAAGGTGAACCACTGCTTGTCCCGGTTTGAGCTCTGCCAAGCTGCGGATCACGGCATCATTACTGACGGTTTGTTTGCGTTTTTCGCGTCGGCGTTGTTGCACGGCGCGCTCGCCGAACATGTCACTTTCGCAGATCAGAGCAAATTGGCGCGGGTTATCAATAAAGCCTTGGTCTACCGGACCGATGATTAAACCAAAACGACCGGGTTGTGATAGGGCTTCGGATAAGCCATCTGCGACCATAGGACGGATTTTCGCTTGGCTAAGTAAATCCAACAATGCTTCGCGTCGACCTTCCGATTCGACCGAGAAAATCACCTTACCGCTATACGCTTCGCTGAATTGACGCAATGCGGCTAACGGCTCTTTCGCTTGGTGGTTAACGGTCAGTGACGGCAGTGGCGAGATATCCAGATTCTCGCGTCCGGCTTTTTCTGTGACGCTGTCACTTTCAAGCTTAAGCCGAGGGTACTGCTTGAGTGTCGCAAATAGGGTGTCTTTGCTCAGCCATAGTGCATCGGGAGGAAGCAGTGGACGCAGCGGATCAACACGGCGTTGATCATAGCGGTTGGCGACATCTGCTTCAAAGTGGCTGATCGCCGCATCGATATCGCCGACCGATAAGATAAGTGTGTTGTCAGGCAAATAATCGAACAAGGTTTCGGTTTGCTCGAAAAATAGCGGCAGCCAATACTCGATCCCCGCTGGCCAGGTTTTTTTGCTGACTTGCTGATAAATCGACTCAGGCTCTCGGCGCGCTTCAAAGTGTTCACGGAAACGGCCGCGAAAGTATTCGACGGCGGCATCATCAGTAGGAAACTCATGAGCCGGCAGTAATTGGATCTGAGTCAGTTCGCCGGTTGAGCGCTGGTTTTCCGGATCAAATTGACGAATGGTATCGACTTCATCATCAAAAAAGTCAATGCGATAGGGTTCGTCACTGCCCATTGGGAATAAATCAAGAATGGAGCCGCGGCTGGCGAATTCACCATGTTCCATCACCTGATCAACATGGCGGTAGCCGGCATCGGTGAGTTGGTCACGCAGCTTTTCAAGCGAAAGAATATCGCCTTTTTTCACCATCAACGCATGTTGGTGCAAAAACTGTCTTGGTGTGACGCGTTGCAGTGCCGTACTGGCCGGTGCGATTAATACTCCCGTTTTCTGGTGCGGCAGTTGATACAAGCAAGATAGGCGTGCCGAGATAATGTCTTGGTGGGGCGAAAAACTGTCGTACGGCAGCGTTTCCCAATCCGGAAAAAGATCGCACTCACCTTGGGTGAACTGGCGAATGGCCGGCTGTAATCGCACCGCGGTTTGGTTATCCGGGACCAATAGAAAAACCGGGCCCGCATGCTGTTGGGTTAAGGTTGCAATCGCTAGCGGAAGCGCGGCCCCTGCTAGGTTACCAAGGTGTTTAACGTCGCCGGGGCCCGTGGGCAGAGTGAAAGCGTAGAGCGGTTGTTGGGTCATGAGTTTAACTGCTTGATTGTTTTCGGTCGCGTGCGCGTTTTTTTAAGAGTTTTTGCTGATGATACAACGCGGCACGAATGAGAGTGTCTTGGTCTTCTTCCAATAACCGTGTGTACTGGATTTGGATCAAATAGTGAGGCTGATTGCCATCGTCTTCTTGGTGATGCTCGCAATCGGTCACCACGCCGTAGCAATAAATGGCTGTGGGTGGATGATCAAGGAACAGCTTGACGCGCGCATGTACCCCAAGTGCTAACGGCGATGGACTCAGGTACGAAAAACGACTCGCCCCAAAGGTATGGGTGATAAAGCGGTGAGAAGGCTGATCTTCATGGCTGAGCATGTAGCCCATCATCAGTGTGAGCTTTTCGTTTTGAGTCTGCAAAATGCGGAACAATGCTGACGCGTCATTAGGGTCAATCGACTGTAAATCCTTTTCCACGTCAGCATCAAGCTGGCCGCATTGGCTCGCCAAGCGAAATGGCGCGGGGATCTCCGCGATGAAGCCATCCGCGTCCGGTTGCGGTTGATTGTCGGCGAGAGGCTCCACATTTATCCGCATGGCCGCTCGCACAGAGAAGTATTCGTCTTGGCTCATCACTGTGCCTTTACATTGCTGTTGTATTCATGATTATCACGCACCCTTACCGAGAGGTAAAGGTTAGCGATACTTTCTCGCCCTAAAGGCATGGATTTGTATCATCCAGAGGGGGTTAAATGCGGCGGATAACTTGGCGAGCCTGACTTGGACAGGTATGCTTGCAGCGAATCAAAACAATAAGCTAGGTGTGCTATGTATCAACCTTTGTCGGTGTTTATTGGCCTGCGCTATTTGCGTGGCCGTTCAGCCGACCGCTTTGGGCGTTTTGTCTCGTCGATGTCTACCGCGGGGATCGCGATCGGTGTATTGGCGTTGATTACGGTGTCATCGGTGATGAATGGATTTGAAGCCCAACTCAAAGGCCGTATTTTAGGGGTGTTGCCCCATGCGATTATCGCCAATGGCCAGTTAGGATCGACACCATCGACCATAGAGCAGTGGCCGCATGTGGTCGATACCGCGCCGATAAAAACCACCGATGCGGTGATTCAAAGCCGTAATGGCCTCAGTGCCGGTTTACTTGAAGGGATTGATCCGAAGGCGACAGAGCCGCTGGCGTCCCACCTTTTGCAAGGTGAGATGTCGGCACTGCGTCCGGGACGCTATCAAGTGATGATAGGGCGCGCGATGGCATCTGAGTTGCAATTACGGGTCGGAGATTCGGTCCGAGTCATGGTCACCAGTGCTAGTCGTTTTACGCCCATCGGTCGGATCCCTGCGCAACGTTTATTTACCGTAGTGGGATTTTTCATACTGGCACGGATGTCGATAACCAGTTGATGCTGGCCAACATTGAAGATGTCGCAAAACTGAGTGGTATTTCCCCAAACCAAGCGAACGACTTACGGTTATTTTTAGATGATCCATTTGCGATTACCCAGCTTAAACCCAAGGCCGATCCTGCCACCTGGACCGATTGGCGACGTTGGCGTGGTGAGCTCTTTCAAGCGGTGAAAATGGAAAAAAACATGATGAGTTTGATGCTGAGTCTGATCATTGTGGTGGCGGCATTTAACATCATTTCCGCGCTGATCATGGTGGTGATGGAAAAACAATCCGAGGTCGCGATTTTAAAAACACTGGGCATGAAAGATAGAGACATTGTGGCTGTCTTTATCGCTCAAGGCAGTTTAAGTGGTCTGGTTGGTGCTGCCATTGGGGGCGTGCTTGGTGTATTGATTGCATCATACATCAACGAAATCATGGCGATATTCGGCGTGAGTCTATTGGGTAATGGCTTAGCGTTGCCTGTGGTTGTTAATCCGTTTCAAGTTGCCATGATACTCGGCTTAGCCGTTGTGCTAAGCGTGTTGGCAACCTTATTCCCTGCATTTAAAGCGGCATCTGTTCACCCTGCTGAGGCACTGCGTTATGAGTAAATCTTTGTTGTCCTGCCACCGTGTCAGTAAAACCTATCAAGAAGGTGGGCAATCAACCTGTGTGTTAAACCAGGTGTCAATGACAATAGCCCCGGGCGAGCTGGTGGCGATTGTGGGGTCATCCGGCTCGGGGAAAAGTACGCTATTGCACACGCTTGGTACGCTTGATGCGCCGAGCGAGGGCGATGTTTGGATTGAGGATGCATTGGTGAGTGCGATGTCGGCGTCACAACAGGCGACACTGCGCAATCAAACCTTAGGATTTGTTTATCAGTTTCATCATTTGTTGGCCGACTTCACCGCGCTCGAAAACGTGATGATGCCTTTGCTGATCAACAAAGTTAGTCACAAAGCGGCAGCAAAACAAGCCACTGCGATCTTGAACGCGGTTGGGGTTGGGCATCGACTCAAGCATCGCCCCTCGGAGTTATCGGGGGGTGAGCGCCAACGTGTGGCGATTGCACGTGCCTTAGTCAATGAGCCGAAGTTGGTATTGGCCGACGAACCGACAGGCAATTTGGATCACGCCACGGCGTTAGAGATCTACGATTTGATGCGACAACTGAATGCGAAACATGGCACGGCGTTTTTAGTGGTCACTCATGATAGTGAGCTGGCAGCAAAACTGGATCGCCAAGTGATGATGCAAGATGGCCACTTGGTTGTGCAGGAGGCATCATGAAACCGTTATCCTTGGCGATAGGCCGGCGCTTTAGTCGTGCTCGGCAGCGAAATCGCTTGGTCTCCTTTATTTCTCTTTCCTCGGTCATTGGTATCGCGGTGGGCGTCATGGTGATCATTGTGGGTTTATCGGCCATGAACGGGTTTGAGCGAGAGTTGAATCAACGCGTGCTGTCGGTGGTACCTCATGGGCAGGTGTTTGGGGTCAATGGTCCGATTGAAAACTGGCAACAGGTGCAAGCGCAAAGTGAACGGCACCCACAGGTGGAAGCGGCGGCGCCTTATGTCGAGCTTACGGCATTGATGGAACATGGCACTCGCTTACAGCCCGCACAAATTCGCGCGGTGGATCCCACCTCAGAGCGCACGGTTAGCCGGATTGGTGATTATATCGATGGTGGATGGGAAAGCTTGCCAGCGGGGCAGTCTCGCCTTGTCTTAGGGCAAGGCATTGCTTCTCAGCTCGGTGTTAGCAAGGGTGACTGGATCACGGTCATGGTGCCGGCGACAGACAGTAGCCTTAACCTACGGGCACCGAAGCGGGTGCGAATGCAGGTTGCTGGCCTGTTGCAGTTAGGCGGACAAATCGACCATTCGCTGGCATTAATGCGTCTCCAAGATGCCCAAGCTCTGATGGGAATGGATGAGGCGGTGACCGGCGTCTCGCTTAAGGTTTCGCCGGTACTCGACGCGCGAAAAATCGTACAAGAAGTAGGGCAAACCTTATCTACTTATGTGTACTTAAAAGATTGGACGGGCGATTTCGGGTATTTATATCGCGATATCCAGTTGGTCAGAGCCATTATGTATTTGGTGATGGTGCTGGTGATTGGCGTGGCGTGTTTTAATGTGGTGTCAACCTTGATGATGTCGGTAAAAGATAGAGCTGCGGACATTGCGATTTTACGCACAATGGGCGCGAATGATCGCCTGATTCGACGCATATTTATCTGGTACGGATTGTTCTCTGGGGCGTTAGGCAGCGCAATTGGCAGTGTGTTGGGTGTGGCGATTGCCAGTCATCTCACCGCGATCTTGTCTCAGATTGAGGCTTGGGTCGGGCATCGTTTTTTGTCAGGTGATGTGTATTTTGTCAACTTTCTCCCCAGTGAGTTACATGCCACAGACGTAGTACTTGTTAGTATCACGGCGATACTTCTGAGCTTGCTGGCGGCTTGGTACCCAGCACGTCGTGCTTGCCAGCTTCAACCCGCTGCAGTGCTCAGTGCCAAATAGCGTGAATACCAGATAGCTTTAATACCAGATAGCTCTAAAACTAGATAGCTTTAATACAAAATAGCCTTGATACAAGATAGCCTGCATAAAAGACAGCGACAAAAAGAGCCCGTTACGACGGGCTCTTTTTGATCTGTCTCGCTCAAGGGTGTTAACGATTGTATAACGACCAACAGCTATTCCATCTCACTCGCACCTTCTCGGACTCATTCTTGCGCAAGATGCACCGAGCGCTACGCTACGTGCGCACTAAGATGACGGTTTGGTCGGCTTTGGGAGTACTTGTTTGATTTTCTTAGGCAAGCGAAGTTTGCGCTTTTGCCAGCTTCTCACCACCGAGTAGCGCCAAATACCGCGCACACTGAAATAACCAATCACCGCGAAGACGAGCCCGCTAGTGATACACCCTAATAAAAAAGGTGGGCCAATATGGCTCATTTGCTCGGCAAGGTAATGCCATGAAAGCTCAAAGTGAAAGGGGATAGGTGCCGTATTCAGCATCCAGGTCCCGAGTTTGTAAGCGAGATAAAACATCACCGGCATGGTGATTGGATTGCTTACCCACACCAAAGCCACGGCCAGTGGCAGATTCACGCCGAACATAATGGCCAGGCCAGCGGCCATGATCATTTGGCTAGGAAGCGGGACAAATGCCATAAACAGCCCCACCGCAAAGGCCCCTGATGCCGAGCGCCGGTTAAGGCACCACAGATTGGGATCCTGCAACAGGCTACCAAATACGCGTAGCGCCTTATTGTCGCGCAACGCCTCCCGCTTTGGCATATAGCGTTGAAAAAACTTCTTGGGCATACCTGTTTACATTACCTGGAAATTACGCGATGAAGCTAACCTTTACGATAACCGCGGCACTGACTTTGCTATCACTACCATGGTGGCCTGTATTACCGCCGTTTTGGGTCTGCTCCATTACCTGTATTGTCTTTTTTTTCGGGGTGAAAACACGTTGGTGGTGGCTTGCAGGGAGCGCGCTGGGGCTCACTTGGGCTGTATTATCCGCAAACCTGTATCAAGCAACGTGATCCACATCATTTCAAACCAAAAGGATACATACAATCACGGGCACTGTGGGCACCTTTTAGCGGACTTAAAGCCGGCGAGCGAAGCG